>CAUVGI010000007.1:0-36808 GCA_963551375.1 uncultured Streptococcus sp.
GTGTAACCGAGTATCTTCTCTGGAACGCAGCTTCTCAATATTCAACTGAAATTAATTTCTAATCAAAAAGGACTTCCAAAATCATTTGGAAGTCCTTTTCTATCTCTTTTTATTGTTGTGTTAATGAACTGTAATCAAAGTTTGCTAAAACAGCTTTCACTTCTTGGTCAGTATCTCCTAAAAGCGCCGAACCATTACTTGTGCGATCCACAAGTGTTAAGTCCATTGGTCTAACAACTTTAGTTTCGCCATTTCCCGCAACAATCGTGTATTCGCTAGTTGAAGTGATTTCTCCATCTAAGAATACGACACGATGTGGTTTTGTTTTCAATTCACGTAACACCATGAGTCCACGTTTTGCACGTGTGAGCATTGAGATTTCTAATACATTGAATCGTTTCACAGCTCCACGTTGAGTTGTAAGGAATGCAGAAACAACTTTATGTTCTAATGAGTACACCATCGCTCCAGCAACAAAATCTTCTTTACGAAGATTGATTGCTTTCACACCGCTGGCTACTGTACCAACTACTGGAATTTCGCTTAATTCATAGCGTAAACCAAACCCACAGTGCGTTACGATAAATACTTCTAGGCCTTCTGGATTTGTCACAACTACTTTCACTACTTCATCAGTCGTAGTCTTAAGTTTCATCGCGTTACTTGTACGAGTCTTGTATCCTCGGTACGTTGTGAACTCATTGAATAATGTTTGTTTCACTAAGCCTTCTTTTGTAAAGAAGACAACCGTCCAATCATTATAAGACTCATCACTATCTTTAGCTTTAATGAATCCAGTTAGAATAACTTCATTGCTGCCTAAAGAAATAGACTGGCTTAAGTGATTTCCAACATCTTTCCATTTCGCTTCTGGAATTTCATGCACGGGTAAGTGTAAGTAATTTCCTTTTGAAGTAAATAGAATCAAGTTGTCTAATGTTGAAGCTTTTTGGCAAAGGATTACTTCATCTCCTTCACGCATTCCGTTTTCTTCTGGAGCGCTTGAAGCAAATGAACGTGGGCTAACACGTTTGTAGTATCCTTGTTTAGTAGCAACAACGTACACTTCTTCCTCAGTAACTAACACTTCAGTTTCAATCTTAATCTCTTCGATTTCAGCTTGGATTTGCGTTAAACGAGGTGTTGCATATTTCTTCTTCAAATCACGTAGTTCACTCTTCATCACTTGAAGAAGTGTTTTTTCTGATTTTAAGATACTTAAGAATGTCGCAATTTGCTCATTTAAATCAAGCTTCTCATTTTGAAGGATTGTAATATCCGTATTCGTTAAACGATATAATTGTAAACTTACAATCGCTTCTGCTTGAATCATTGTGAAGTCGTATGTCTCCACTAAACGTTCTTTAGCGTGTTTCTTATCTTTACTGTTACGGATTAAGGCGATTACTTCATCTAGAATCGATAAAGCCTTCATCAACCCGTCTACGATATGCAGACGATCTTGAGCTTTCTTCAAATCATACTGAGTACGTCTTGTAATCACTTCTTTTTGGAAGTTGATATACGACGTTAGAATTGTTTTTAATCCTACTTGTACTGGACGGCGTTCATCAATAGCCACCATATTGAAGTTATAATTGACTTGTAAGTCTGTATTCTTCAATAAGTAGTTTAGAATCCCTTCCGCGTTGGCTTCTTTCTTCAATTCAACAACGATTTGAAGCCCTGTACGGTCAGATTCGTCCCTTACTTCAGCAATACCGTCAATCTTCTTATTCAAGCGAATTTCATCAATCTTCTTCACTAATAAAGCTTTGTTTACTTCATAAGGAATTTCAGAAATGATGATTTGTGATTTTCCACCCTTAATTGATTCAATCTTCGTTTTCGAACGAATAACCACTTTACCGCGTCCAGTTTCATACGCTTGTTCCAATTCCTCAATCCCTTGGATAATTCCTCCTGTCGGGAAATCAGGACCTTTCACAAATTGCATTAATTCTTTCACAGTGGCTTTAGGATGGTCAATTGCATGAATGGTTGCGTCAATTACTTCTCCTAAGTTATGCGTTGGAATTTCTGTAGCATAACCAGCCGAAATCCCAGTTGCTCCATTTACAAGAAGGTTTGGATAACGAGCAGGAAGTACAGTTGGTTCTTCTTCTGTATCATCAAAGTTTAAAACAAATTCAACGGTTTGCTTATCTAGGTCTCTCAGTAATTCTTCTGAAATTTTAGAAAGACGAGCTTCCGTATAACGCATCGCAGCAGCTGGATCTCCGTCCATACTCCCGTTATTCCCGTGCATTTCAATTAATACATCACGAAGCTTCCAATCTTGACTCATACGAACCATTGCTTCATAAACTGAAGAATCTCCGTGTGGGTGGAAATTACCGATTACGTTACCGACAGTCTTAGCTGATTTACGGAATTGTTTATCGCTTGTGTTTCCATCGATAGACATCGCATATAAAATACGACGTTGTACTGGTTTCAAACCATCACGGATATCAGGAAGAGCACGGTCTTGGATAATGTATTTTGAATAGCGCCCAAATCGGTCACCCATTACATCTTCCAGATTCAATTCTTGAATATCTTGAATTTGACTCATACTATTCCTCCTCTCCTAGTAACGACAATTGTTCTACATGATCGATTGTTGCTTCTTTTTTCTTAACTGATGGTTTCTTTTCTTCTTTTTTCGGACTAGCTGTTGTGCTAATGGCATTTACGTCTGATTCTAAAATGCTTTTATCTTCTTCTAGACCAAACTCAACGTGACGTTCAATCCACTTACGACGAGGTTCAACTTTGTTCCCCATCAATGTGCTAACACGACGTTCTGCTTGGGCTTTATCATCGATGACAACACGAATTAACGTTCTTGTATCTGGGTTCATAGTCGTATCCCATAATTGGTCAGCGTTCATTTCCCCAAGACCTTTATAACGTTGTAATAAGTAGCCTTTCCCGACTAATTTAGTCTTTTCTTCAAGTTCTTTTTCTGTCCACGCATACTCAACGACTTGTTTTTTACCAGTTCCTTTAGAAATCTTATATAAAGGTGGTAATGCAAGATATACTTTTCCTGCTTCAATTAATGGTTTCATATAGCGATAGAAGAATGTTAACAGCAAGACTTGAATGTGGGCACCATCGGTATCCGCATCGGTCATAATAACAATCTTGTCATAGTTACAATCTTCAATCTTGAAGTCACTACCAACACCAGCACCAATTGTATAAATAATCGTATTGATTTCTTCGTTCTTCAAAATGTCTGAAATCGATGCTTTTTCTGTATTGATTACTTTACCACGTAATGGAAGAATCGCTTGGAACTTACGGTCACGACCTTGTTTTGCAGAACCACCGGCAGAGTCCCCCTCTACTAAGTAAAGTTCATTCTTCTTAGGGTTCTTGCTTTGCGCAGGCGTTAATTTTCCAGAAAGAAGTGTTTCCTTCTTCTTGCCCTTCTTACCATTACGGCTTTCTTCACGGGCCTTACGACTCGCCTCACGCGCTTCACGAGCTTTAATCGCTTTACGAATTAATTCTTGTGCAATTTCTCCGTTCTCTGTTAAGAAGAAGCCTAATTGCTCAGAAATCGTATTATCCACAATCCCACGTGCAGCAGGTGTTCCTAATTTATCTTTTGTTTGGCCTTCAAATTGAAGGATTTCTTCAGGAATACGAAGCGAAATAATCGCAGTTAACCCTTCACGAACATCGCTACCTTCAAGGTTTTTATCTTTATCTTTTAATAGTCCCACTTTACGTGCATATTCGTTAAATGCTTTCGTTAAGGCACTCTTCATTCCCACTTCATGAGTACCACCGTCTTTTGTACGAACGTTGTTAACGAAAGATAAAATCGTTTCTGAATAGCCATCGTTATATTGGAACGCGAATTCAGTTTCAACACCATCAACTGTGCTATCGAAATCCACAACAGGTGATAATGTATCTTTTTCTTCATTTAAGTATTGGATGAAATCGCGAATCCCTTCTTCATAATGGAAGGTTTCTGATTCGCCAGTACGTTCATCAGTCAATACAATTGTAAGACCTTTTAATAAGAATGCAGATTCTCTTAAACGTTCTGCTAATGTTTCATACGACCAATTTGTTGTAGAAAAAGTTTTATCACTTGGTAAGAAAGTTACTGAAGTTCCAGAACCACGTCGGCTTGTTTTCTCTTTCTTAACCGTTCCAACAGGTTCACCACCGTTTTTGAACGATTGTTTGTATAAAGTGCCGTCTCGTAACACTTCTACTGTTAACCAATCTGATAACGCGTTAACAACAGAAGCACCAACACCGTGAAGACCACCTGATGTCTTATATCCACCTTGACCGAATTTACCACCGGCATGCAGTACCGTAAAAATAACTTGAATCGTTGGAATTCCAGAAGCGTGTTTCCCAGTAGGCATTCCACGACCATTATCTTTTACAGTAAGCGATTGGTCCTTATGAATTGTAACTTCAATTTTTGTTGCATAACCTGATAAAGCTTCATCGACTGCGTTATCCACAATCTCATAAGCTAAATGATGAAGTCCACGGTGATCCGTTGATCCAATATACATCCCTGGACGTTTACGAACAGCTTCAAGGCCTTCTAAAACCTGAATCGCATCATCATTATATTGATTCATTACTTTGCTCATTTAATACGCTCCTTTTTTTGTCATCTTATCTATAATACTTGTTTTTCGCGATTTTCGCAAGATTTCTCCTTAGAAATGGCGCTAAATTAACCTTTCTCATCCATTGTATAGACACCAACTTTTATGTTAAACTGTCACTAGACTGTTTTAAGGAGAAATAGACTTATGTCATTTACTTTTATAATAGGCGCTCTTGTAGCGTACCTACTCGGGTCTATTCCATCTGGATTATGGATTGGACAAACATTCTTTCAAAAAGATATCCGCGAATTTGGTAGCGGGAATTTAGGATCTACAAATGCGTTCCGAGTTCTTGGTCCAAAAGCAGGTTCTGTTGTGTTATTTTGTGATGTGTTCAAAGGATCTCTAGCAACAATTCTTGCAATGACTATCTTCAAACAACCAAGTATTTCACCGCTTTGGATTGCATCTTTTGCTGTGATTGGTCACACTTTCCCACTGTTTGCATCATTCAAAGGTGGTAAAGCCGTAGCAACTTTTGCTGGAATGATTTTAGCCTACCAACCACTCTTATTATTATATGGATTGATCATTTTCCTAGTGTTGCTTGCAATCACTCGTATGGTTAGTTTGACTGCTATGGTGACCATCTCTATAGGTGTTTTATTATCACTACTCTTTAACGATTGGGTGCTAACAGCATTCGCACTTGCAATTGATATCTTCATCATTTATCGTCATAGAGCCAACATTCAACGAATTCTTAATGGAACTGAAAATAAAGTCCCAATGCCTTGGGATAAGAAAAATAAAGACACTAAGTAAATCTTAGTGTCTTTTCTTTTTATTCAAATACAAATGTCGCACATGATTGATAAGGTGTATCTTTAGTGATTCGGAGAATATTTTTCTTTTCTTCCAGATTTAAGGTAGTCTCACTCGCCAAGTCTGGATAACCATCCCATGGTTCAAAACAAATAAACGGTGAATCATCTGCCATTGTCCAAACTCCAACTGCTTCGATTCCATTCAAATGAACCGTCACACTTCTTTGTCCTTTAGGAGAATACAATTTCCCTTTAAACTTAGGGTCTTTTGATTTAAATAACAATACATCATTTGTAAATAAATCATGATGCAACGTAAAGTCTCCTTCGGTAAAAGGAACACCCTCTAAAGATGCTAGATAAGGAATTTCTAGCTCCAATTTCGAAACTGGAGCTTCACTCTCTAATTGAATATGATAATCTTCAAAAGTAAGACCTTCCTCAAGAGGAACTGCAAATGCGGGATGACCACCAATGGCAAAATACAACTCTGGACTTGTCGTTGATACGCTATAAGTCATCTTTAATGCATTATTCTCTAAAGAATATTGAAGTCTTAGTTCAAACTCAAATGGATATTCCTCTTCAATCATTTTGTCTGTTAACAAGAATGTCGCAAAGTTTTCTCCTTGTTCTTCTAATTGAAAAGCATAATCTCTAGCAAATCCATGCTTTCTAGCAGGATAAGTCTTTCCTTCATATACAAACGAATTTTCTCTTATCGCTCCAATATTTGGGAAAAGAATCGGGGATTGCTTATTCCAATGAATCCCATCTGGTTGATACATGTATTCCGTATCTGTTTTTTTTGAAACAACAGAAGTGAGTTCAGCTCCAAATAGCTTAATCCCAACTTTTAAATACTCATTTTCAATAAAGATTTTTTCCATAATCATCGCCTCGATTTACGCATGTTTTAATTCTGACAATAGTGAAGACTTAATATTTTCATTCTTAATTTTAATATATGTCCCTTTTGTACCTAAACTTCTGCTTTCGATAATACCAGCTGATTCAAGCTTACGGATGGCATTCACAATTACTGTACGAGTAATATGGTATTCTTGAGCGATTTTAAGAGCGGTGAATCGTAAATCCATTCCATCAAACAGACCTACAATCACTTTAATAGCCTCTAATTCACTATAAGATAATGAGTTGAGAGCAAGGTGGACATTTTGTTGTTCACGTTTTTCTTGCTCAATCTTGCGAGTATACCAATGAAGCATTTCAGTCCCGATTACTGTTGCAGCATGTTCAGCCAAGATTAAATCATCTGTAGAGAAAGGTTGCCCCTCTTTCCCCATCACAACAAATCCCAGTTGCTTACCAGAAGCGTAGATTGGAATTACCGTTGTCATTGCTTCTTGGAAGTTATCGTGTAATTCAACCGGGAAAATCGTTAAATTATCGGTCACCGGAATATTTTCCTTTGTGAATTTTAAGGTCGTCAATTCTTTCATATAGAAGTCTGGAAATTGACGATTATCCTTATATTCTTTCATACGATCGTTATTCACTTGGAACTCATCATGAATCCCAAGCATTCTCCCATCGATTGAAGCAATATATAAATCGACTTTTAATAAAGATCCTAAGATTTCAGTCAACTTATTAAATGGTAAGTCAGCAGTTTCTGAGTCTCTCCACACGTTGTCGTATTGCACAATCTCGTTTATTTTTCGTAAATCAGCTAATATTGTACGCACAAGTGTATTCTCCTTTTTTTATAAAATGTATTTCGTTAAATCTTGATCCTCACGAATCGCATTTAGTTTACTTTCAACATATTGTTCTGTAATTTGAATGCTTCCCATTTGCATAGATGGCGCTTCAAATAACAATTCTTCGAGAACCGTTTCTAAAATCGTATGAAGACGACGAGCACCGATATTTTCCATTGTGCTGTTCACTTCAAAAGCAATTTCAGCCAGTTTAGAGACGGCTTCTTTTGTAAAGATGACTTCTACATTTTCAGTAGCAAGCAATGCTTTGTATTGTTTTAACAAAGCATTCTTAGGTTCCGTTAGGATACGTTCGAAGTCTTCTTTAGATAAATCTTTTAATTCAACACGAATTGGGAAACGACCTTGTAATTCCGGCATTAAATCACTTGGTTTTGCTACATGGAAGGCCCCAGATGCGATAAATAAGATATGGTCTGTATTAATCACACCGTACTTTGTATTCACTTGGCTTCCTTCAACAATTGGTAAGATGTCACGTTGCACACCTTCGCGAGAAACCTCACCACCGTTATGGCCTTTAGCTGCAATCTTATCAATCTCATCGATAAAGATAATCCCAGAAGTTTCAGCTAGTTTAAGAGCTTCTGCATGCATATCTTCTTGATTGATTAAGTTGTTAGCTTCTTCCTCCGTTAATAATTCTAATGCCTCTTTCACCGTAACAGTACGGCTAATTTTCTTCTTCGGTGTCATTTGGTCAAGAACAGATTGAATTTGCATCATTTGTTCCATTTGGTTTCCAGAGCCAGCCATACGCATTGGTTTCTCTGTTAATTCAATCGTCACTTCTTTAGAATCAAGAAGGCCGTTTCTTAATTGTTGCTCAATATCGCGTCGTTTTTGAGCAATCTCTTCAGTGATTTCTTCTTTCATCTCAGGCTCTAACCCAGGATTTTGGATTCCCATTTGTTGGAACATACTAAAGAGTGAATCTTGTTGCGGATTTGATACTTTCTTCATGATTCCTGGTTTTAAAATCTTCGCTAATTTCTTAACGGCATTATCAAACGCTTGAGGTTTGACTTCTTCTTGTTTTAGTTTTGTAACGATTTGGATCGCATTTTCGACTAAGTCACGGACCATCGATTCTACATCACGTCCAACATAACCGACTTCCGTAAATTTAGTGGCTTCCACTTTTGCAAATGGCGCATCGACTAATTTCGCAAGACGACGAGCTAATTCGGTTTTACCCACCCCAGTAGGTCCAATCATCAATAAATTCTTTGGTGTCACTTCTTTTTTCATTTCTTCGTCTAATAATAAACGACGGTAACGATTTCGAAGAGCCACCGCTAAAGCACGTTTAGCATCGTGTTGACCAACGATAAATTGATCTAATTCGGACACCACTTCTCTTGGTGTTTTACTAATATTTGCTTGCATACAACCACTTCCTTACGCTAACGTTTCAGTAATGATATTATCGTTTGTAAAAATATCAATTTCTGAAGCGATTTTTAAACTTTCACGAGCGATATCTTCTGCTGTTAAACTCGAATCTCCAAATCTTAGGAGCCCTCTAGCAGCTGCTAAAGCAAAGTTTCCACCAGAACCAATTGTTAGAATTCCATCGTCTGGTTCAATGACTTCACCCGTTCCTGAAACAAGTAGAACTTGTTCTTTATTCATCACGATTAACATCGCTTCTAATTTTTGTAAACCACGGTCACTTCTCCATTGTTTTGCCATTTCAATAGCAGCACGTTGTAAGTTCCCTTTAAATTGTTTGAGTTTATCTTCAAACATTTCTTCTAAAGTGATTGCATCTGCAACGCCACCCGCAAATCCAACAAGTACTTGATTGTCGAAAATACGACGGATTTTACGAGCGGTTCCTTTCATAATCACTTTTTCACCCATTGTTACTTGGCCGTCACCAGCCATCGCAACTTGGTTATCTTTTTTTACTGCACAAATTGTAGTCATGATTTTCCTCCATTGTTCTTATTAAAGGCACTTGCATCAAATTCACTCTTCCCAGCTTTAGACCTTGGAAAATATAATTGGTAATTTTGTTGAAGAGCTTCTTTTGTCACATGTGTATAAATTTGAGTCGAACTAAGACTTACGTGTCCTAGAAGTTCTTGCACTGTTCTCATATCCGCACCGTTATTTAACAAATGAGTCGCAAACGTGTGTCTAAGCATATGCGGATGAATTTTAAGTGTCAGACCACTTTCTTGGATGAGTTTTTCTAAAATATAACGAACCCCATTAGTCGTCAGTGGATCGCCTAAATGATTTACAAACACGTAGGAATGGTCCTTACGTTCTTTCGCCATCAAGTCTTTGCGTCCTTCTTCAAGATACGTTTCTAAGGCCGTTCTTGCAAAGTCACCAATCGGAACATAGCGTTCTTTAGAACCTTTACCAATGACGAGAATAATGCTATTTTCAAGGTCTAATTGCTCAAGAGTTAAATTCGTTAACTCACTGACACGCATACCTGTAGCATATAATACTTCTACTAGAGCTTTATTACGTTGGTCTAAAGACTGATTTCCATCGATTGAATCAATAAATTTTTCGATTTCATCCTCATAAAAGAATTCAGGCAGACGCATTTTACCCTTCTTGTAACTGATAGACGCAAAAGGATTTGTTTCTACGATGCTTCTTTCGACAAGAAAATGATAAAACGAACGTAAACTCGAAAGAAAACGAGAAATACTCGAACGGTTATAGTTTTCGCGGTGCAATACACCAAGATAAATTCGAACATCAACGACTGTGACATCATTCCAAGAATGAATTGGAACTTCTGTCAAATAGTCATAAAAATGTTGAATATCACGGTCATACGCATGAATCGTCTCTGGCGAATAACGTCGTTCAACTTTTAAATACGTTAAAAAATCTTGCATTTCGTTCTTCATCGTCTTCCTCCTATCGTTAACTTTATCACAGAAAGCACTTTCTTACAACCGAATTGTCAAAATTATTACGACAATTAATACAAATTTAATAAACAGGATGTGAGAAAAGGCGTTCATAGGCGATGACGGTTCGCAGGTTAGCCGCAAAGGACTGTTTACAGTCGTGCGGACTAACCTCGAAAGGCTTGAGCCTATGCCTTTTCGAACTCAACTTAACTGGATGTGAGACATCGCGCTTAGAAATGGAACGTTGGAAAATCCTTCACAGTGCGAAGTTTTGCAGTCCTGTGAGCCCGAGTTCAACTCCACAGGATGGCAGAAAGACAGAAGTAAAGAATATTTTTGCAGTGCAAGAATATTCTGCTTCGTCGTCTTTCGCCCGCAAAGTTTATTAGACGTTCTTGAATCATGAGTGATGAAAAGAACGTCAATAAACCACTGCGTATAAATCAAAGCACTGTTATTATTCAGGGCAAAATTAAAGAGCACCTAGATTTCTCTAAGTGCTCTTTATCTTTATTTTTGAACAGCTTCTTTGTAATCGCAATTGCTACATGCAATTTGTTTTCCACCGCGACCTTTTTTCTCTACTAAGTAGTGGTCACATCTAGGACAATTACGTCCGATCGGTTTATCCCATGATACAAATTCGCATTCAGGGTAACGATCACAGCCATAGAAGATACGGTTTTTCTTCGATTTACGTTCGATAACTTTCCCTTTACCACATGTTGGGCATGTAATACCGATATCTTTCACGATTGCTTGAGTGTGGTGACATTCTGGGAAATTACTACAAGCGTAGAATTTACCAAAACGACCTAATTTAATGACCATTGGATGTCCACATTTTTCACAGTTAAATCCAGCTGGTTCATCTTTAATTTGAACTTTCTCGATTTCGACTTCTGCTTTATCCACTTCAACCTTGAATGGTTGGTAAAACTTATCGATGACTTGTACCCACTCTTCTTTTCCTTCTTCAACAAGGTCGAGATTATCTTCCATTGAAGCAGTGAAATGAGTATCGACAATATTTGGGAAATATTGTTCAATGATTTGATGTACTACATAACCAAGTTCTGTTGGTTCAAAACGCTTAGAAACTAGTTTAACGTAGTAACGTTTTTGGATTGTTTCAATTGTTGGTGCGTATGTTGATGGACGACCGACACCGATTTCTTCTAGTGTTTTAATTAAAGTCGCTTCAGAATAACGTGCAGGTGGTTGCGTGAAATGTTGTTCAGGATTTAGTTTAGCTAATTGAACTTCATCCCCAACTTGCATTTCAGGAAGTACATTTCCTTTTTTCGCATCTGCATTATCTTGATATACCTTTTGATATCCAGCAAACTTGATAGTTGAGCCGTTTGCTTTAAACACATGGTTATTTTGTTCTAAATCCACTTGTACAGTGTCATAAACCGCAGCCGTCATTTGACTAGCAACGAATCGTGACCAAATTAATGTGTACAATTTCAATTGATCTTTTGTTAAATAACTTGCGATTGAATCTGGTGTACGTAAAACAGATGACGGACGAATGGCTTCGTGCGCATCCTGAGCCCCCTCAGCATTCTTTACAGCGCGTTTAGTAGCAAGACAGTATTCTTTACCAAACTCTTTCTCAATGAACTCAGACGCCTCATTTTGAGCAGATGCTGAGATACGAGTTGAGTCTGTACGCATATACGTAATTAAACCGACAGAACCACTACGTCCAAGTGATACTCCTTCATAAAGTTGTTGGGCAACCATCATCGTTTTACGAGTTCTGAAGTTTAAGCGATTTGACGCATCTTGCTGCAAACTACTTGTTGTAAATGGTGCTGCAGGATTGCGACGACGTTCTTTCTTCGTCACTTTAGTAACCTTGAATGGTTTCTTCTCAGAAAGTTCTGCCATTACTGATTTTACAGTCGCTTCTTTTTCTAAAGCAGCTTTCTCAGATGTTGTACCATAGTAATTGGCCGTGAAAGCTTTCTTTTCTTTCTTGAATTGGCCTTCAAGAGTCCAGTATTCTTCTGGAACGAATGCTTTAATTTCGTTCTCGCGGTCAATAATTAATTTTACAGCGATACTTTGAACACGCCCTGCACTGAGTCCTTTTTTCACTTTCTTCCATAAAATAGGAGATAAAGTATAACCCACAAGGCGGTCTAAAATACGACGTGCTTGTTGCGCGTCTACTAAATCCATATCAATCTTTCTAGGATTCTTGAACGCTTCTTTAATTGCATCTTTTGTAATCTCATTAAATTCCACACGAATAGGTGCGTTTAAATCAAGTCCTAATAAATGAGCTAAATGCCAAGAAATAGCTTCCCCTTCTCTATCCGGGTCACTCGCGAGATAGACAGCATCTGCTTTTGTCGCTTCTTTTTTAAGTGATTTGATTAAATCACCTTTCCCACGAATTGAAATATAATGAGGTTCATAATTATGTTCAATATCTACACCCATTTTGCTTTTAGGCAAATCACGTAAGTGCCCTTTACTAGCAACTACTTTAAAGTTTTTCCCTAAATAGCGTTCAATGGTTTTAGCTTTTGTAGGAGACTCTACAATCACTAGATTTTGCTTCACCATTAAATGGCTCCTTCCCTAATCCACTCTATCTAACAGTTCTCTCAAGCTAAGAAAGCCCGAGAATAGTGAGATTGCTTAAATTATCTTTTGTCATCATATCTAAACACATTCTTTTTGTCAAGGCAACAAAATAATCTCTTAAACTGTTAGATTATAATTTTAAGGGAAATATTTCAGATTTTTAGAAATGGTATCGCCGTTTGAAACAAGACATGCTCCTGCTTCAATCAAGCTATTTGTCCCCTTTGAATGGGTCGAAAAAATGCTTCCTGGAACAGCAAATACTTCTCTATTTTCACTTAATGCTAAGTTTGCGGTTATGAGACTTCCGCTTTTCTCTTTCGCTTCGATCACACATACTCCATGACTTAGTCCAGCGATGATGCGATTACGGTATGGAAAATGGAATTTTAAAGGTCGACTCTCTAGTGGATATTCAGAAAGGAGTAATCCTCTTTTCGCAATCATGTCATAAAGATTCGCATTTTCAGGTGGATAAACGACATCTAATCCACTTCCAATAACTGCAATAGTATTCCCGTTAGTCTTGAGGGTTTCTTCATGAGCTAATGTATCCACACCTCGAGCTAATCCACTGACAACTACAATACCATCATTAACGATGGGTGGGATTAACTCATGAATACATTCTTTAGCATATTTAGAATGATCTCTTGATCCCACAATAGCTACTGCTCTCTGATTAATGAGTGATAAGTTTCCTCTATAAAATAATACAATAGGAGGTAAATAAATTTCTTTTAATCGTTGGGGATAACCACCGTCCAAAACGGTCAATACCTTCACTCTTTTTTCCTGTAGTCTCTTGATTTCAACATCCCAATCCATTGATTCTATCCACTGACTCGTTTCTTCTGGCAGTGCGTATTTTAAATCCCCTAGAACAAAAGTGTCGTTTAAGGAGACATCTTCATTCAACCGTTCATAGAGCTCAAAGAATCGTTTGCTCGTCAGCGTATCGCTCATCGCAATAGCAATCAGTAATCTACGTTTTGTCCAAATCATAAAAAAACTCCTTCTCGAAATAGTCTTTCAATACTATTTACGAGAAAGAGTTCCAATTTGGATTTTATTGATAATCTTTCACCGGAGCAAATGTCATACGGTGAATTGGCGTTGGTCCTATTTTTTCAAGACCTTCAAGATGCGCTTTCGTACCATAGCCAGCATTTTGTGCAAAGCTGTAACCTGGATACAGTTGATCGTAATCCTTCATCATCTGATCACGAACCTCTTTTGCAACAATACTTGCTGCAGCGATAGAGATACTCTTAGCGTCCCCTTTAATAATACCTTCTTCAGGAATACCAGTATCTAATTTCATCGCGTCGATTAATAAATAGTCTGGTTGTTCTGGCAATAATTCAATCGCTCTCTTCATCGCTACCTTACTAGCCTCATAAATATTAATCTTATCAATGGTAAACGCATCAACAATACCGATACCAATTGCGATGGCTTGTTCTTTAATGATTTCAAAAATCTCAGCACGCTTCTTGGCACTTAATTTCTTTGAATCATCCAGACCGATATCTTCCATTCCTTCAGGAAGAATGACGGCAGCAGCTACCACTGGACCAGCAAGTGGACCGCGACCCACTTCATCAATTCCTGCAATCATTTTGTAGCCTTTTTGTTTAGCTGCACGTTCAAAGCGTTGCATTTCTTCAAAGTGAGCAGCGCGTTCTGCTTTTTTGGCGTATTGACGTTCAAATTTCGCGATTAAATCTTGAACTCCTTTACGCTCGTCACTTCTAAGTTCTGTTAAACGCTCATCCGACAACGTTTGAATTTCTTCAAGAATCAATTTAATTTCTTTGATGGAACGTTTCTCCATTATGCTTCCCCCGTTAACGATACAGGCGCTTGGTCTAATGTATAACGACCAAGCTTCCCTGAACGAATATCAAACACGATTCGTTCACTTGCCTTTTCATAATCTTCTTTAAAGCCTAAATTCTTTGTAATTAACATTAATAAATCTACGTTTGAGAGTTCTAAATCATCATCCGTTAATCGATAAGCTTTCTTTAAATACTCTGGATAATCCAATTTGAACTGACTAAGAGCAAATAATGCAATATCATCCATATGAAGGAGCGCGTCTTTAATAGCTCCAGTTAACGCTAGTTTATTTCCAACTTCTTCACTTTCAAACTTCGGCCATAGAATTCCTGGTGTATCTAATAACTCAAAATCATTTCCGATTTTCAACCAACGTTGTCCCTTTGTAACACCTGGACGGTTGGCAGTTTCTGCTTGATTTTTATTAATCATACGGTTAATAAAGGTTGATTTCCCAACGTTTGGAATTCCAAGAACCATTAAACGAATCGGTCTAGGACGGATCCCTTTTTCTAGATTCTTTTCAAAGACTGGTGCCATTAATTCTTTAATCGCAGCCTTTACTTGCTTAATCCCTTTTCCGTCTTTAGCTTCAGTTGTAAGAACTTTAATTCCTTGGCTAGTAAAATAATCATTCCAACGTTTTGTTTGAGATGGATCTGCCAAATCTACTTTGTTTAATAAAATTAACTGTTTCTTTTGTCCTTTAATTTCTTCGATAATAGGATTGCGACTTGATTCTGGAATACGAGCATCCACCATTTCAATCACAACATCGACTAGTTTTAATTTTTCTGTTGCTTCCCGGCGCGCTTTGGCCATATGCCCAGGGAACCATTGGATTGTTGCCATAAATTTCGAATCCTTTCTATTTAATTTTTAATAAATCATTCATATAGAACCATCAAACATTATACCATGTTTTCATTCTTTTTTCCGTTTTCTTCCTCATCCCTATAACGAAAAATCTCAGTACAACAACGATTCCTTGTCATTGCACTGAGATTTCATTTATATGCAAAAATTTTAGTCGATTACTTCGTAAATACTTTCTGTATTCCAACGAACTTTTGGTTTAATCTCTTCGTCTCTATAACCAAAAGCACACATAACAGATACTCCAAATTCTGATGTATCCAGAACGCCTTTTTCTTCTAAATAAGCTTCTACTTTATCTTTATCGAATCCTTCGATTGGACATGAATCCATCCCCATTAGAACTGCCGCATTCATCATATTTGTCATTTGGATATACGTTTGTTTACTTGCCCAGTCAAAGAGTGAACGTTCATCGTTCAGCTTGGCATCACTTTCTTGGAAACTCTTAATACGATGCGCATAAGCAGAATCGGGATCATAACTTCTATGTCTTACTTCTTGCATTAATTTTTCGATATAAGGAGTTTCATAGTTTACACCTTTACGAGCTAGATAAATCACAAAATGACTAGCACCATCAAGCATTGAAACAGCGCCCCAAGCCATTGATTTTAAATCTTGCTTCATTTCTTTGTTATTTAATAAAAGCATCTTCCAAGGTTCAAAGCCAAGTGAAGAAGGAGCCAATCTACCTACTTCCACAAGTGCTGCCCAATCTTCATCAGAAATGCGACGAGCTGGATCAAATTTTTTAGTAGCATAACGTTGGTGTTGTAATGCAACGACTTCTTCTCTATTCATCATACAAGTCTCCTTAAGTGTAAAATTTACACACAATATATATCATTAGTTTAACAGTTTAGAAATAGAATAGCAATCCACCTAGGTAAATTAAAAGAGACTGAATTGCTTCAGTCTCATCTTTACTATTGAGGATTGTTTTCTGACGACTTGAACTTCACTTTCTTAATCTTGAAGTCGATATGTCGCTCCCTGATGGTTGCTTCAATATCATCAATCGAAATTTGTTTGTCATTTTCAATCTGAATGTTAATTTCATATTTACCGCCGATATCTTTTACATCAACATTCGCAATTTGATATTGTTTTAAATCACAGTATTGATAAATATCATGAACGAGCGAGATATCACCTACCGTCCCATTGATGCTTGCTTGGTAGATTTGATGCTGTTTTGTAAAATCATGTGTTAGCCATTGGATTAACATAACGAACACGCTACATACGAGGCCAAAGAACCATAATCCTCCACCAATCGCCATACCGATACCGGAAGTCGCCCAAATACCAGCTGCAGTTGTTAGTCCACTAATTTTCTTGTCACGCATGAAGATAATTCCCCCACCGATGAAGGAAATACCACTAACGATTTGTGCTGCGACACGTGTTGAATCAAAGTCATGAGTATCAAGAAACGCTTCTTTGGAAATAATCATCATCAAGGCGGAAGTTAAACAAACAATCACATGAGTTTTAACACCGGCTTGTTTATTTCTGGCTTTTCGTTCGTATCCAATTAACAGTCCGCAAATACATGCGAGGATAATTGACGTAAAATGTCTTAACTCTAACATCGCGTCAAATGAACGCACAAAAATTTGATCCATACTCTTCCTCCTTTAAAAATGTACCTTTCTATTTTACGCATATTTCGTTGGAAAGTCAACAACAATGAAATCGTTTTCCGTTTTTACACTAAACAAAAAGAGACAGTGCCCTGTCTCTTTCATTTCTATTGATATAAATTCGAATAGTCTTTCAATCCACCGATACGATTCAATGGCCATACTGTAAAAATGGCTTTTCCTTCTATCGCTGACTTATCGATAAAACCAATCATACGACTATCTTTAGAAACGCCTCGATTATCTCCCATGACAAAGTACTTTCCTTCAGGAACCTTATCCTCTCCGGTTAACTCTTTCAATGAAAAATCATCGATAAACACGGTCTTCTTGTCGTTGTTTGTGTTGATAAATGGCTGGTCTACTTCTTTTCCATTAATATAAAGAACACCATTTTTTACTTCAATCGTATCACCAGGCATTCCGATGACACGTTTAATGTATTCTTTATCTTCATCTGGTGCTTGCAGTACGACAACGTCAAAACGGTTAATTCCGCCAATCTTAGACATAATCATATGGTCTCCGTTATGAAGGGTTGGATACATCGATTGTCCACTTACTGTGAACGGACGACCGACAAAGAAATAGAGAATTGCCATAATAAGGCTAGCTACGGCAATAGACCAAATCCAACTTAGAATTTCTTCTAAAATCGGATGTTTTTTCTTATGATCATTCCCTTTTTCCTTACGAGAGTTTAGTCTCTCTTCGATAGAAGACAGGGTCGAATTTTCCTCTTGGTTCTCTTCGTACATTCCCATCCTCCTTTGTTATTGTAAAGCTTTTACAGCAGCTTTGTATTGAGTATCGTTTGCTTTAAGTGCATCACGAATCGCACTCATTAATGCTGTACCAGTTTTTTCATCTACTTCGCCAGTTTCAGATAATCCTTTTGATTTTTGGAATTCTTTTACAGCTTCAGTAGTTTTACTATCAAAGTACCCATCTGCAGTAACATCGTATCCTAACCCTTTAAGGATTGTTTCAATTGTTTTCACATTGTCAGACACAGCACCTTCTTTTACAACTTCACGCGTATCGATGATTGTGATGTTGTAATAATCTGGCATTGAGACTTCTTCTGTTGGTTCAATACCTGTTTTATGAATCCATGTTTTATTAGGTGTTAACCATTTTGCAATTGTGTATTTTAATTCGGCATTTTCACCAACTTCAATTACAGACTGAACGGTACCTTTTCCATAAGTCTTCTTACCGATTAATTGAGCATCCGCAGACTCTTTTAAAGCTGCTGCTAAAATTTCAGATGCAGAAGCACTACCTTCGTTTACAAGTAATACATATGGTTCAGTAATCTTGAATGTTCCATAGTCTTTAGAAGCTTTATAAGTCTTAATTTGCCCATCACGATTTTCAACATTTAGGATTGTTTTTCCTTCTTCAACAAACATATTAGCAATCATAATCGCTTGATCTAATAGACCTCCAGGATTATAACGAACGTCGAAGATAAATTTCTTAACACCTTTTTCACGTAAATCTGTCACGGCTTTTTCAACTTCTTTGGCAGTGTTTTTGGCAAATGAATTGATTTGAACATGGCCGATTGTTGCGTCTGTTGAATCTACAGTACCTTTAACCGTTTCAATGGCAATTTTAGCACGAGTAATCTTTACTTCTAATTCCTGTGTGCCACGTTGGATTGTCAGTGTGACATCTGTTCCGACTTCCCCACGGACTTTAGAAACAACGTAGGAGATGCTCTTACCTTCCATGTCTTCTCCATCCACTTTTAGAATAGCGTCATTTTCTTGAAGACCAATTTTTTGAGCTGGTGTTCCTTCACGAGTATTGCTAATAATCACACGGTTGTTTTCAGAACGTAATTCCGCACCAATTCCTCCAAATGAACCTGTCATCGTTTCATCGATCGCAGCAGTTTCATCGTTTACTAAATAGTTCGTATATGGATCACCTGTAGCTTCTGCCATTCCTTTTAAGGCTCCGTTAATAATATCATCTTTGTTAATGTTTTTATCAACGTATCCAGACACAAGTGTATCATATACAAGTTCTAATTTTGCCAAATCGTCATTTGTAAGAGTATCACTTGATTTTCCAGTGACATTGTTTGAATCATTCTTTGTTTCAGATTGAGCCACTTGATTTTGAGAAGTTCGAGCAGCATAGCTCGTTCCAAAATAAGTGAATACTCCTGTTAATAATACTGCTAAAAATAATATCCAAACGGAAACTTTTTTCGACTCAAGATCGTTTCGAACGGCACCTTGAGGTTTTGGATTATTTCCCATTCGGGTTCCTTCTTTCTACTTCAAAATTTATGCACGTACAGTTTCTAACGCGATTTCCATCATATCGTTAAATGTTTGTTCACGTTCTTGTGCAGTTGTTTCTTCACCTGTTAATAGGTGGTCACTAATTGTAAGAATTGCTAATGCTTCTTTTTTGTGTTGAGCCGCTAAAGCATATAATCCTGCAGCTTCCATTTCCACACAAAGCATTCCGTAATCCATTAATTTCTTCTTGTCTAATTCAGCGTTATAGAAACGGTCAGAAGACAATACATTCCCTACGTGAACGCCAACACCACGGTCTTTTGCTAAATGATACGCTTTATCTAATAAGTTAAAGCTTGCGATTGGAGCAAAAGTTACTTGGTTTTGGAAAATATTGTTGAAAATTGATGAATCTGTTGTAGCTCCTTGTGCTAAAACGATATCACGAACTTTAACATCTTCTTGCATACCGCCGGCAGAACCGATACGGATGATGCGTTCTGCGCCAAATTCAGTGAATAATTCATTGGCATAAATCATAATAGATGGAATCCCCATCCCACTACCTTGAACAGATACACGTTGACCTTTATACAAACCAGTGTAACCAAACATGTTACGGACTGCATTGTATTGTTCTACTTCTGTTAAATAATGTTCAGCAATAAATTTTGCACGTAATGGATCTCCTGGCATTAAAACTGATTCAGCAACTTGGCCTTTTTTAGCATTAATATGAACACTCATTTTTTATTCTCCTTTTGTGGGAAACCCCGTTATTGATATATGTACTATTCTACTATAAAACACAAGTAATGGGAACTTTAAACCGCTTATTTAAGCCTTTCTTAACAAGGAATGTACGTCCGTTTCACAAAAAAGTCCTAAAAAGTGTGATGGACAAAAGATGATTTGCCTTTTATAATGAGAGTTATCGAAAGGAGCGTGAGTTCATGAAAGAAACCACTCTAAAAAAAGCTCGTAAAGTACAATCCATTAAGTCCGAAATCATCGGCGAAGTACTAAACGCTGTTACTCACGGCATTGGTGTCGCACTAGCGATCACTGCTCTTGTACTTCTCTTAATGAAGGCAGTAGCAGTCAATAACACCACTCAAATCATTGCATTTAGTGTTTATGGTGCTTCTTTAATCTTGTTATTTCTAGCATCGACACTCTATCATAGTTTTAAATTTACAAAAGCTGCGAAAGTATTCCAACGAATCGATCACTCTTCCATTTACTTATTAATCGCTGGGACCTATACTCCATTTTGTTTAATTGGAATTGGAGGCCAACAAGGATTAATCTTCTGTATTGCTATCTGGGCCTTTGCTATTGGAGGCGTCATTATTGAGGCATTCTTCTTAGAGAAGTTCTCCAAAATATCTGTCTTTCTTTATTTAGCAATGGGATGGGTATCCATTTTCACATTGAAGCCTTTATATGAAAGCATGGGCTGGGGCGGCATCCTTTATCTCTTCCTTGGAGGATTGAGCTACTCTCTTGGTACAATCTTTTATAAACGTAAATATCATAATTTCTATCATGTCATCTGGCATCTATTCGTACTAGCTGGAGCGATTTTTATGTTCCTAGCAGTGTTCAAATATTTATAATTAAACGCAAAAAAATCTCTTAGATTACTCTAAGAGATTTTTTTCCTTTGCTTTCAATTAGCATTGAATGTCATTTTTACATGAACCAGTTTCAACATATTCCTTTAAGTTTTCAAAACTTGTTTCAACCATGTTTAATACTGCTTCATCAGTGTAACTACCCATATGAGGTGTTAATAATACACGTGGGTACATTTCAACTAATTTGCGGATAGCAGGATTTGCGATTTCTTGACCACGTAAGTCTTTGAAGAATACTTCGCTTTCTCCTTCTAATACGTCTAAACCAACACCACGTAAGTGACCAGATTCTAAAGCTTCGATAATTGCATCGATATCTTGTAATTCACCACGAGCAGTGTTTACTAAGATAGCACCTGGTTTCATTTTGCTTATGAATTCTTTAGTGATTACTTTTCCGTTTGCTGGAATGTATGGAGCGTGAATTGAAATCACGTCTGATTTCGCTAATAACTCATCTAAAGGTACTTGAGTACAGATGTGGTCAACGCCTTCTTTAGGGAAAGCATCGTAAGCTAATACGTTAGCGCCTAAACCTTTGAATAATGTCGCAGTTGTTAAACCGATACGTCCGATACCAACAACCCCAACAGTACAGTTACGGATTTCTTTAGCAAACATTTGAGTGTCTACAGTGAAATCTTGTTGGCTTGTTTTTGCTGCAGTGTAAGCAACGTTACGTAATAATGTCATTGCTAATGTTACAGCTAATTCACTAATTGCGTTTGGAGAATAGAAAGGAACGTAACCTAATTTCATTCCTAATGATTTTGCGTATTCAGCATCGATGTGGTTTACACCAACAGTACGAGTTAATACGTACTCTACTCCTAATTCTTTGTAGATATCTAAAGTTTCTTTGTTCGCCCAGCAGTTACCACGTAAGATAACAGCTTTGAAACCTTCTGCTTTGCGAGCAATTTCTTCAGAATTTAAGTATTCTGGAATACATGTTAATTCGTATCCAAATTTTTTGTTTACTTGTTCGAAAATTGGTAATTCAACTTCACGAACACCATATGCTAAAACTTTCATTTTAAATCCTCCATTTTATATAAATTGAAAAGTAGACCGAAATTCGATCTACTTTTTTTGGTTTAACCTACTCCAGGGAAAATGACAGATCCAACAACAATCCAGAAGACAATTGCGAATACTGCTAATACAGTTCCTAGTAATGAAGCATTACTTGCAAGTGCTGCTTCTTTATCGTATTTGATAGCGTAAGCCACTGCAACTGTTGCTGGTGGTGTAGCTAACATAATAAGAATACCTTTTGAAGCTTCAGGAGCCATTGGTAAGAATGGGCTTACTGCAAAGATCACTGCAACGAATACTGCAGGAACTAAGATTAATTTAACAACGCAGTAGTACCAAACCATCTTATCTTTAACAGCTTCACCTAAAGAAATGTTTCCTAAAGTGATACCGATTGCTAACCATGCAAGTGGTGAGCTTAAGTCAGCTAAGTAAGTAATAGCTTTGAATAACCATGGAGCTGTCTTATCGATACGTAAGAAAGCGTACATAACTTCTTTAGTTTCTTCACCAACTTTTACTTGTACAGCAACTTGTGGTAATGAAGCTTGGAAGATCCAGATTAATAATCCAGCAAATGTTGCAATAACGATGATGTTACCGAAAATCATTTTAAAGTTTTTCTTCTCGAATTTTAATCCGCTCATACGAATTAAACCGTAAGAATATAAGAACACACGGTAAGCTAAGTTGAAGATGTTAGCATATAAAATACCAGCTGCTCCTAATAAACCGTTAATAATTGGAATACCAAAGAAAGTTGTTGAACCGAATGTTGTTAATACTGATAAAGTAGTTTTACGGTCACCTTTCTCCTTAATAAAGAATAATTCTCCTAAAAGAATTAAAATTACATAAGCGATAAAGCCAAAAATAAACACGTTTAAACCAGTTGTGAATGTTTTGTCGTTAATGTCAACCATGAAGGCTTTGAACGCTAACGCAGGAAGTGCAACTGATAGTAAAACGTTAGATAAAACTTTACCACTGTTTGCATCAACAATATTTTTCTTGCGGATGAAATAACCCACTAAGATAATAGAGATTGTTGAGAAGATAGCAGACACGAATGCTGGTGCTGTTAAAATCTTAACGATATTTTCCATTGGATATATATCCCCTTTTCTTTTAATTTATTTTGTGCATTTAAAATGCCATAAGATATGATACCACATTCTTTAAGAAATGTTTAACAATATCCTCTATTTTCAAAAAGTTTCATTTTGATTTTCATCAATCAAAAATGCTTGGAAAACATTATTTCCAAGGAACTTGCCTTGATGTGTGAGAACATATCCATCAGAAGTAGTTGTAAGTAACTCTTCTTCAAGTAGTTCTTGGATGACTTCCCCATAGATTTCGTCCATGGAATTTCCAAACCTTTCCATGAATTCTTTCTTAGACACACCAGAAAATTTCCTTAATCCTAAAAACATAAACTCTTCTATTAGTTGTTTTCTAGATAATTGTGTTTCTGAAAAGATAGGAAATTGCCCCTCTCTAAGCGGCTCTAGATAATGTTGAATTGGACCATTATTTTGATAACGTACTCCATTCACATACCCATGAGCACCTGCACCAAACGCAAAGTACTCATCTGCCTTCCAGTAATAGAGATTATGTCTTGATTCATATCCAGGAAGTGCATAATTACTAATCTCATAATGATGACGACCAAAGTTTTCCATTGTCTGCATCGCTAGTTCAAACATATCGGCCTCTTCATCCTGCGTCGGCAATGGAAGCTTCCCTTGTCTCATCAAATTATAGAAAACTGTCTTTTGTTCAAGAATTAGTGAGTAAATGGAATAATGAGGCAGGTCTAGGGTCATTGCCATTTTTAAACTTTCTTCAAAATCCGAAATCGTCTGTTTTGGAAGTCTAAAAATCAAGTCGATACTCATATTTTCAAATCCCACTTGTCTTGCGTTCTCAATAGTACGAATTGCCGTTTCTTTAGTATGTTTACGACCAATGGCTTTCAGCAAATCATTATTGAAAGTTTGGACTCCCATGCTGAGACGATTCACGCCACCCTCCTTCATGACCGAGAGTAGTTCAGGTGTGCCGTCATCTGGGTTGAGTTCCATTGTAAACTCTGCACCATTTTGTAGCGGTAAATGTTGATGAATTCCATCTAACAATCGCTCCATTTGTTGCGGAGTTAATGAAGACGGTGTCCCGCCACCCACATATAATGTTTCCAGTGGAGCGATTTTATATTTTCTTCCAGTGAGTTCCATTTCACGAATCAATAATTCAATATACTCATCGACTGGTTGTCCTTCAATAAAGACTTTATTAAAATCGCAGTAATAACAAATATGCGAACAAAAAGGGATATGAATATATGCTGCTTTTGTAGACATTATTCAAATCCCTCCTTTCTAAAAAATGGCTCCTTCTTGAATCTTAATATCTTCATCATTTAAATAATCACGAATGGTCTCAATCGCAATCTGTAAGGCTTTTGTGCTCTCTTCAAGCGGTAGAGACGGTTTATCCGCCGTTTGTTCTGGAATAAACGGAATATGCATAAAACCTGCTTTAAACGGTTTATCAGCCTTTGTTGCAGCAAATAACGCTTGGTACATGATGTGATTACATACAAATGTCCCAGCAGAATTGGATACTTCCGCCGAAATTCCTGCTTCCCGAATCGCTTTTACAATTCGTTTAATTGGCAATGTTGAAAAATAAGCCGCTTCACCTTCTACTTGAATTTCTTCATCAATTGGTTGTTGACTAATATTATCTGGAATTCTCGCATCATCGACATTAATCGCAATACGTTCCATTGTAATACCAGCTCGTCCCCCTGCTTGACCAACGCTCAATACTGCGTCTGGTTTCACATCATTAATGACTTCATTTAAACGCTTTGCTGATTCCTTAAATACAGTCGGTAATTCTAAACGAACGAGTTTTACTCCTTCAATTTCCGGAAGAGCCTTCACACATTCAATCGATGGATTAATCTTTTCCCCTCCGAAAGGGTCAAATCCTGTCACAATAATCTTCATAATATCCCTCTATTTCGGTTTATTATTTCTTAACGCTTCTACCTTTAATGGATCAGGCGTGATATAAGTATTTTGCTGACCTTCGTAGACCACAAAACCTGGTTTGGCACCGTTTGGTTTACGAATTTTTGAAACTTGAACATAATCCACTGGAACCGTTCCTGAAAGACGATATTTTGAGTAGTATGCAGCAAGCATCGCGCCTTCACCAATCGTTTCTTCCGCTGGATTACTTGATTCAATAATCACATGGGATCCTGGAATATTTTGCGCATGAAGCCATAAGTATTCCTTCTTCGCTTGCCTGAGTGTTAATTGGTCGTTTTGTAAGTTATTTCGTCCAACCAAGATTCGTGTGCCGTCTGTTGCATAAAACACATGTGGTTTCGCGCCACCTTGTTTCTTAATACCTTTTTTCAATGCAGAACGTTTTAAGTAGCCACTCTCAACAAGTTCTTCACGAATGGCTTCTAAGTTAAATACATCCGCTTCTTCGATTTGGTAAATAACACTTTCTAAGTAATCCATTTCATTCTTCGTTGCTTCTTGTTGCTCATGAATATGCGTTACAGCATTTCTTAGTTTTTGATACTTTTTAAAATACGCTTGCGCATTTTGAGAAGCCGTTAATAATGGATTTAATGGAATCGTCACTTCTTTGTAGTCCTCGTAGAAGTTTTGAACCGTTACACTACTTGCACCTTTTTCAATTTGGTGTTGATACGTATTAATTAAATCACCGTAAACACGATAATGATCTGCATCTTCAGTTCTGGCTAAATCTTCATCGAGTTTTACCATCTTCTCACGGTTCTTTCGAAGTTCAGATTTCAACATTTGCAATAGGTGTCCTGCTAATTGCTGAATCTTCTCTTCTTGAATCTTCTGTACATAGTATGCACTTAGTAATTCAGATAGACTCTCAAAGCTTTGGGATTCACCCGTCTTACTTAAATATGGAAACGGTAAAAAGTACGTCTTCCCATCCTCTGCCTTTGTAAGTGTAGGCCGAATCGCTGTATTTCCTTCTTCAAGATAATGATGTAAGGCTTCTGCTAAGCTTTGGCCTTCTCTTTCACTACGTTCAACAATCTCATGAGCGGATTGCTTACTAATCCCTTGAAAGACATTCATCAATGTTCTTTCTCCTGGTTCTCCGATAAATGGATGCAGTAAACTATCTAGTTCAAAGAGCGAATAATCAAAAGGATTCTTCTTGTGCGTTTGAGGTGGCATCACATAGCTTGCACCTGGTTGTAAGGTACGATAACTGTTTTGACCAAGAGAGACACGTTTCACACAATCGATAATCGTGTTATCTTCTTGATTCACTAAGAATAAATTACTATGACGACCCATCATCTCGATTGTGAAACGATATCCAGCCTTATCCCCAAGTTCATCACGAGTTGAAACGTCCATATGAAGAATACGGTCATTTTCTACTTGAGTGAATGATTGGATAATAGATCCTTCTAAGTACTTACGAAGAATCATACAAAAGTTAGGAGCAACTTCTGGATTCTCTGGTTTCTCAGAAATAAATTGTACACGAGCCATCATTGGGTGTGCCGAACACACAAGCAAGTAGTTCTTACGGTTGGCACGAATGGTGAATTGTACATCATATGGTAATGGTTGATGAATCTTCGTAATCCGTCCTCCAACTAATTGAGGCGCCACTTCGTCCATCATCCATTTGGTGAAAATACCATCAAATGTCATGAACTCACTCCTTTCCTTTTCTAGTTAAAAATTATAACGCTGCTAAACGAGCGATTTCGATAATTACTTGTGTTGCTTTTTCCATTGATTCCACAGCAACATATTCATAGCGTCCATGCATGTTTTCGCCACCAGCAAAAATATTTGGAGTGGGTAATCCCATGAATGAAATCTTAGAACCATCTGTACCACCACGAATTGGTTTAATAATTGGAACGATGTCTAAGTTTTCTAACGCTTGTTTTGCCACATCCACACAACGGAAATCTTTTTCAATGATTTCAGCCATGTTGTAGTACTCGTCGTGTAAATCAACAGTAATACGATCTGTATCTAATTCTTTATTCATACGAGTCGCAATGCGTAGCATCATGTCTTTTTTCGCATTGAATAATTCACGGCTGTGGTCACGTAAGATGTACACTAATTTAGCTTCTTCCACAACACCTTCCGCTGCTACTAAGTGGTAGAACCCTTCACGTCCTGTTGTGTGTTCAGGAACTTCGAATTCTGGAAGTGCGTTTTGGAACTTACGAGCTAATTCAAGTGCGCTGACCATCGTATCTTTAGCTGTCCCTGGATGAACGTTCTTTCCTTGAATACGAACTGTAGCGCGGCAAGCGTTAAAGCTTTCGTATTCTAATTCACCAACTGGTCCACCATCCATTGTATAAGCAAAATCACATGCAAATTGTTCCACATCGAATAAATCGGCTCCACGTCCGATTTCTTCGTCTGGACCAAATGCTACACGAATTTTTCCGTGTTTGATTTCTGGATGTTGTAATAAATAAGCACCTGCTGTAACGATTTCTGTCACACCAGATTTGTCGTCAGCACCTAGTAATGTTTTACCATTTGTTGTAATTAATGTTTGTCCAACATAGTTCTTTAAGTTCGGGAAGTCTTTAGGATCTAATACGAATTTTCCTTCTTCGTCTAGGACAATTGCTTCGCCATTATAGTTTTCGTGGATTTGAGGTTGAATATTTCTAGCTTCAAAATCAGCTGTATCCACGTGAGCAATGAATCCAATGGTTGGCACTTCATGGTCAACATTTGATGGAATTGTTGCTGTTAGGAAGCTGTTTTTAGGATTTAAATACACTTCTTGGAATCCTAATTCAATTAATTCTTGCTCTAAATCTTTTAAAAACGCTGTTTGAGAAGGCGTTGTTGGGACTGTTTGACTTGTTTCGTCAGATCTTGTTTCTTTCTTTACGTAACGAATAAAACGTTCTGTTAATTCTTTATGCATTTTCTTCACCTGCTTTATAAAATTCAAATGGATCTGTAAAAGTTTCACTTTCAATCACTGTTACATCCCAATTGTTTTCTTCTTTCCATTCACGAGCCCATTTGGCTAATTGTTTTCGACATACCACTTCGATATGATGTCCAGCATCCACTAAGAATAATGGAGTTTCTTGAATATCATGTGCTGTATGGTAGAAAATATCACCTGTTACAAAGGCATCTGCTCCGTTTCTAAGAGCATCCATATAATAATTTCCGCCTGAGCCACCCATTACAGCGACTCTTGAAATAAGTCCATCTGGATTCACACGAGAAGGAACATAGCGGAGTCCCTTCAGATTAAATCGCTCAGTAACAAAGGCGATAAATTCATCCCCTGTCATTGCTTTTGGAAGATTTCCAACTCGACCAAATCCTAAAGTCTTTCCAGCATTCTTCAATGAGAAGACGTCGATTGCTGGCTCTTCATAAGGATGTACTTCTATTAAGGCGCGTAAAACATCACTTAACACCTCTTCAGAGCATACAACTTCTAGTTTGACTTCTTCTACAAATTCTGGTTTATTTAACGATCCGATTGCAGGATTGGCCCCTTCGACGGGTGTAAATTGTCCTACCCCAGAACTTTGAAACGCACAGTCTTTATAGTTGTCACCGATAGTTCCAGCTCCCGCTTCAAACATCGCTTCTAAAACTTTATCTGCATCATTTTTAGGGACAAAAGTAATCACCTTGACAGATGGAATTGTAGTTGTTGGAGACATCACTGTTACATCAGATAATAGCAATTCATCTGCCAACCAATCATTTACACCGCCTTCAACGACATCAAGGTTTGTGTGTGCAGCATACACCGCAATATCATGTTTCAAAATTTGTTGAAACATTTTGTTTTGCGGAACCGTTAAATCAAATAACGCGACCGGTCTAAAGATTGGTGGATGATGCGCAATAATTAAATCAACGCTTTTAGCAATGGCTTCTTCGATAACACTTGGACGAATATCGAGCGTCGTCATAATCACTTTAACTTCTTGATTCCAATCTCCAAAATGAAGTCCAATGGGATCTTTTGGAACCGAAAGACTCTTTGGTACACGTTTTTCAAAACGGCTTACCACATCTCTAACTGTTGGCACGATCAATCACTCCTTGCAATTCATTAAACGCATTTTCAAACTGCTCAATTTTTTCATGTTGAGGCGTCTTACTCTTTTGTAATTGTTCCAATATTTCTTTATTTTTACGGTTCATTCGATTCCATTTTGCAACACATAATTCAGATGGTTGTTTCAATAAAACCGGACCGTATTTTAATTCTAGTTCTGTGTATTCTACACGTTCATTTACTGGTTCAGCGACAATAATTTCATATAGGCGATGGTTATCTTCAACGACCGTCTCATGAGTAATACGATATGAATGCTTCATTAACCATTCACGTACAAAATGCTCCGCAACGTTTGGTTGAAGAATGAGACGTTCTTTGCCGTTTAAATGACCGCCAGTGTATCCAGCTTCTAGGATTCGAGAAATGAGCTCTCCGCCCATCCCACAAATCGTAACAGCAGTAATCTCATCTTCTTTTGAAAGAATTTGCAATCCGTCCCCAAAGCGAACTTCAATGCGGTCTTCCATTCGATAATCACGAACTGTTTGCTTCGCTGATAAGAACGGTCCTTCAACTACTTCACCCGCAATCGCTGAAGTAATCTGATTATTTTGAATTAAATACACTGGTAAATACGCATGGTCACTACCAACATCGCATACCTTTGAACCGTTTGGAACAAAACTAGCAACACGAGTTAATCGTTCTCCTAATTCAATCATTTTATACCTCTACATTCTTTTTCATTACGAAATAAATAACACTTTCACACCGATACTCTTCAAATAAGCTACGGTTTCAGGGTCAGCGGTATGGTCTGTAATTAAATGAGTAATCATATTACAATCCGCTGTATGAAAGTTTGAATCACGACCCACTTTAAACCCTTCCGTTACAATGATGCGGTGCCCTGTTGTACGTTCTAAAATCACACGGTTCACAGCTGTTTCTGGAAGTGCGTATGTTGAAATCCCGTTTTTACTAATTCCTCCAACACCTAGGAAACAAATGTCTGCACGCGCTTTTGAGAATGAGTTAATCGCAAAATCCCCAACAAGAGATTTTTTCTGTTCGAAAATTTCTCCACCACTAATCACGATTGACGCTTTCGTAGACGGCTTTTTGAAGATGGAACGACCATTATTCGTTAAGATTGTAACGTTGGCATCCGCTAGAAAATTTAATAACAAAAAGGCAGTAGAGCCTGAGTTAATAAAGACCATATTATGATCTCTTACTAATCCCGCGGCTCTTCTTGCGATGTTTTTCTTCATGGAATTATATTGAATTTGATCCACGTTTTCTTGTTTAATTTTTCCAGCAAGGTAGCGTGCGCCTCCGTAGAAGCGCTCGATAACTCCTTGGTCTTCAAATTGTTGTAAATCTCTTCGAATGGTGATTTCAGAAACTTCTAACTCTTTCGATAAGTCTTCAACAGACATCTCATGGTTTTCTTGTAAAAGCTGAAGGATACGTTGTTGTCGTTTAAACACAACCCCTTTACTACTCTTCAAAGTTTCTTCCTCCTTTTTAGAAATCCATTCAGGTCTTATTTAATTTTTAATGAAAGCTCATCTAATTGTTTCGCTGACACTTCACTTGGAGCTTGTGTCATTGGATCCACTGCTGAGCTGTTCTTAGGAAACGCGATGACTTCACGAATGTTGTCTTCGCCAGCTAGTAACATTACTAAACGGTCTAACCCAAGAGCAATTCCTCCGTGTGGTGGGAAACCGTAATCTAATGCGTCTAATAAGAATCCGAATTGACTTTCTGCAGATTCTTTTGTAAATCCTAATACTTTGAACATCGCTTCTTGCATATCGCGACGGTAAATACGTAATGAACCTCCACCTAATTCATATCCGTTTAATACGATATCGTAGGCTTGTGCTTTCGCTCCTGCTGGATCATCGATTAATGCTTGGAAATCTTCGTTCGCAGGACGAGTGAATGGGTGGTGCATTGCAACATAACGGTCTTCTTCAGCATCATGTTCTAATAATGGCCAATCAACAACCCATAAGAAGTTGAATTTGTTTGTATCGATTAAGTTATGTTTCTTACCAAAGTGTAAACGTAATTCAGATAATGATTGAGCAACCACTGATGGTTTGTCTGCACAGAAGAATACGATATCTCCTACTTCTGCATTGATACGTTCACGGAAAGCAGGTTCTTGGTTCACGATGAATTTCGCGATTGGGCCTTTCAAGCCGTCTTCTTCAACTTTAATCCATGCTAAACCTTTAGCACCGAATTTAGAAACAAAGTCTGCTAAGCTATCTGCATCTTTACGAGAATATTCGTCTGCAAGTCCTTTTAAGTTAATGACTTTAACTTCACCGCCGTTCTCGATACATGAACTGAACACTTTAAGGTCAGATTCTTTCATGATGTCACTTACGTCGATTAATTCTAGGTCGAAACGAGTATCTGGTTTGTCATTTCCGTAACGAGCCATTGCTTCTGCAAATGAAATACGTGGGAATGGAGTTTGAACATCCACATCCAATGTATCTTTCATCACTTTCTTCAATAAGCCTTCCATCATTTCTTGAATTTCTTCTGCTGATAAGAAGCTTGTTTCGATATCGACTTGTGTAAATTCTGGTTGACGGTCTCCACGTAAATCTTCGTCACGGAAGCAACGAACGATTTGGTAGTAACGATCTAATCCAGCACCCATTAATAATTGTTTAAATGTTTGAGGTGATTGAGGTAATGCATAGAAGCTTCCTTCGTGAACACGTGAAGGTACTAAGTAGTCACGCGCTCCTTCTGGTGTAGATTTCGCTAAAATTGGAGTTTCAACGTCAATATATCCTTCACCGTCTAAATACTCACGAATTGATTTAGTTGTTTTATGACGTAAGCGTAAGTTTTCTAATACAGGACGACGACGAATATCTAAGTAACGATATTTCAAACGTAATTCTTCTGATGCTTTTTGTTCGTCATCGATATAGATAGGAGAAGTTTTCGCTTGAGAGAATACTTCTACTTCATCTACTAATAACTCATATTTACCCGTTTTTAGATTTGGGTTTTCTAGTCCTTCTCCACGATAAGCCACTTCACCAGTTACTTGAATCACGTATTCAGAACGTAATTTTTCAGCGATTTCAAACGCCTCTTGGTTACGTGCTGGGTTGAAAACCACTTGCATAATCCCTTCGCGGTCTCTTAAGTCGATGAAGATAACTCCACCGTGGTCACGACGTTTTGCCACCCAACCATCTAATGTCACTGTTTGTCCAACTAATTTTTCACTAATGAATCCACAATATTCTGTTCTTCTTTTCATATCCATCCCTCTTTCTATTTACCAAAGTACTCGTCAATGGCTGTTGTATCCATTGTGATTTGACGATAAATGCTATCAAAATCTTCGTAGAGTTCTTGTAAATTAATTTTTACTTCTTTACCAGTATTCATTACTTTCACTGGTACTTGTTTTGTTTCTAATTCTTCTTCACCAAGTGTGATGACCACTTTAGCGCCATATTTTTGAGCGTTCTTGAATTGTGGTTTTGCTTTACGTCCGAAGAAATCACGATCCACTGAGTACCCTTGTTGACGGAGTGAAATTGAAAGTTTCAATACTTCCTCTTCTGTTGCTTCACCAAGTCCAACAACATACACATCTAGTTCTTGTAATTCAGGAACTTCTACTTTTTCATCTTTCATTAATAGCACAAGACGTTCGATTCCAAGACCAAATCCAAATCCTGGTGTTTCAGGTCCGTCAAGTTCTTGTACAAGACCGTCATAACGTCCGCCACCACAAATCGTCGTTTTAGCACCGAATGATTTAGAATCTGTCATGATTTCAAAAATTGTATCTTGGTAGTAGTCAAGCCCACGTACCATTGTTTCATCGATTTCAAATGGAATCTCTAATGCGTTTAAGTATTGATGTACTTTTTCAAAGTGAGTGCGTGCTTCATCTGATAAGAATTCTAAAATACGAGGTGCATTTTTCACAATTTCAATATCACGTTTGTCTTTACTATCTAATACACGTAATGGATTTTTGTGAAGACGATTTTTTGAATCTTCACTAAGTTCATCTGCAAATGGTTCTAAGTAACTAATTAACGCTTCACGGTATTTAATACGGTCAGCTGTTTTACCTAGTGAGTTAATCACTAAGCGCATATTTGATAATCCGAGTTCTTTTAATAAATCCCAAGCCATCGCGATCGTTTCTACGTCTGTAGCAGGATTTGTAGAACCAAACACCTCAACTCCTAATTGGTGGAATTGACGAAGACGTCCTGATTGTGGACGCTCATAACGGAACATTGGAGCCATATAATACACTTTATAAGGTTTCTTATGCTCTGGTCCGTATAATTTATTTTCTACATAAGCACGAACAATCGCTGCAGTTCCTTCTGGACGAAGTGTAATGTGACGATCTCCTTTATCGTAGAAATCATACATCTCTTTTGAAACGATATCACTCGTATCCCCAACACCACGGCTAAATAAATCGTAGCTTTCAAACATTGGTGTACGCATTTCTTCAAATTGATAATCGCCTAAAATGATGCGTGCTGTTTCTTCGATATAGTGCCAAATTTTGAGTTCTTCAGGTAATAAATCTGCCGTTCCTTTTGGTTTTTGAATCATATGAATCATCCTTTCTTTCGATAAAAATAAAAAAATCCCAACTTCAATAGAAGTCAGGACGAAATTTTCGTGGTACCACCTTAGTTCGGAAAGAGCTCTTTCCCTCTTAATGATAACGGAATTACCGGAATAACTTTGCATTATTCTCCTCAAGAGTGTCTTCCCTTGTACGATTAGAAGCTTTCAGCCACGGCTTCTATCTCTTTAGTGTACGTTTTATGTCTCTGTCTAAGGATTTATATTGTTGCTATAAAGAATACTAGAGGAATGCGTATTTGTCAAGAAAACCTCATTATTCTATCCTGTCTAAATCTACTAAAAAGAGAGAAAGCAAAATGTAACATATAAGTTACATTTTGCCTTCTGAACTCTTACTGAATTAGATTGTCAATCGCTTTAATAACGCCATTATTTTCATTAGTATCTGTGACGATGTCCGCGATAGCTTTTACCTCTTCGCTTGCATTCCCCATCGCAATGGCAAGTCCTGCGTATTCTAACATTTCGATATCGTTAGCAGCATCCCCAATAGCCACGATTTCACTCGGTTGAATATTTAGTTTTTGGGCTAATTTTTCTAATCCAAAAGCTTTATTTACACCTTTTGTTAGTACTTCAACTAAATATTTTTGGCTACGAACCACATAAAATTCGTCTCTCCACTCCTGGGGAATAAATGTTTCAAACTCATTTAGTTGTTCTTCATCTCCCATTAGTAGGATTTTATAGAAATCAGTGTTTAAAGACTCTTTGGTTGGAATTCTTTTCAACTTGCCACTCACAAGTTTTACATCAAACTCCATCCATTCAGTTGGATCTTCATCGAACGAATAATAGTAATCCACGCCGGCCCCCATCACGCTGATTCCATGTTTCTTTCCTAATTCAATCCATTTTTGAATCGCAGCAGAATCAACAAACTCATCCATCACACGTTTACCTGTTTGACTCTCGTAAATGTTGGCGCCGTTTTGACTAATAATATAGTGGTTTTCTTCTAAATAACCTAAGTCTTTTAGATATGGACGAATTCCACTCTCCGGACGTCCTGTGCAAAGCACTAATAAAGTTTCAGTCCCTTTATTATGAAAATCTTTGAAATATTGTTTTGTTTCTTCTAATAATTGTTTTTTACTGTTTAAAAGTGTGCCATCCATGTCGATAGCAATTAATTTAATCATTACAACTACTCCTTATTATTAATACAAAACTATTTTATCACAAAACCTTTATTGAAAACATACCCAACAAAAAACACTCTCTAATCGAGAGTGTTTTTCGTTTAATTTAAAATTCGGATAGTAACATTACGTCTTCCCCATTGGTTAGCTTGATCTACTGTTGTGAAGTGAAGGTCAATGATATTTCCTTTAATTGCTCCACCAGTATCTCCTGCAATCGCAATTCCGTATCCAGGAACTTCAACTAAGCTTCCTAAAGGAATCACGCTTGGGTCAACCGCAATGACTGTTGGATTCTTACGTAAGTCGATACCAGTTGCTGTATAAGGGCTTAATCCTGGTTCGTTATAAGAATATCCAGTCGCTTGAACGTTTAATGTTCTTCCACCAGATTGGTTGCTTGCTGCAGCTGCTTGTGTCGTTGGTGTTTCTGATGTTGCAGGTGCTTGTGTTTGAGCAACCGTTGTAGCTGGTTCAGCTGTCGCAGCTTGTGTCGTTGGTGTTTGCTGCGTAGATGAGGCTACATCTGGTTTATCTGTAGTTAATTGTGCAACTGCTGTAATAGCTGATGCCACTACTGCAGATGTTTCTTTCTTTTGTTCTTGAACTTTTGCAAGAGCTTCTTTGTTATCAGCAATTAACTTTTTCAAATCATTTACTGAACCTTCGAACGCTTGACTCTCAGCAGTAAGTTGTTCTTTTTTAGCGACTAAGTCAGTTGACGCTTGTTCTGCTGCTGTTTTCAGGCGAGATAATTCAGCTACTTGCTCTGATAAGTTCTTCAACACTTCTTCATCCGATTGGAATAATTGTTGAAACACATATAATCGATTAAAGAAATCTGAAAGACTTTCTGAATTTAATAGATGTAAAACGCTATAAGAAACAAAGTCAGAAACTTGTATTTGTTGCAATCGTTTAGCTGCCACTTGTTTACGTTCTTCCACTTTTGCTTCTTGAGTCGTAATCTTTTCAGCAAGTGTTTCTTTCTCTTTATTGAGAGAATCGATTTGTTGGTTTAAACTTTCAATTTCTTGATATTTCGTATTCACTTTTTGTAATTCTGAAGTTAATTGTGCTTCTAGTTTTTGGATATCCGTTTCCTCCGCAAATACTGAAGGTGCTAGCGGTCCAGAGACTAAGATAAAAGCCATTAAAGTCAGAACAATATGTTTAATCTTTTTCAAAAGTGATTTTCACCACACTTTCTCCAACTTACCTCACATTTTACATGAGAAACATATTGAGAAAGTATCAGTTATATTACAGAACTGTAACAAAACTTTACAATTTTATGATTCCTTAAGATAGGCTTTTAGCGCTTCAAGGAGCTCATCGCTGCTAGAAACAATCTCCCCGCGAAGTTTGACAAGGCCTGCTGTATAAAGGTTTACATAGCTAAATTGTGACTCTGCTACTTCTTGTAAAGCCTCTAATTTTTGAGGATTATCTGCCCCTTGTTGACGGCTATCTGTGTATAATCCTAGAATCGGCATATCTGCATGGTACGCTACCCCGATTTCACTGGCAACACCGACATCAATCACTGCACCATCTAAAACAGCAATCATTAAGTCTGATTCTAATAAGGCATCTGTATCATATTGGGCAATCATTGTTGAGTCCGCATACGAGCTCTTGTCATTAATCGCCATTTGTTCTTGTGGTAAGTACACCTCTACCCCTGGGAACTGGTTGCGAATTTTTTCTACGAGTACTTTGTTAAAGGCTAATTCCATTTCTGAGAATAATGGACTTGCAAAATAAATTTTTGTCATATGAATACCTCCTCTAATAACCTTATCCTACACTAAATACAGCAAAAAGACCAGAAGACTTTAACTCTTCTGGTCTAATAATTTATTAATTATATAACGCATCTACACGTGCTTGAACAGC
>CAUVGI010000008.1:0-33762 GCA_963551375.1 uncultured Streptococcus sp.
TCGTATCCGTATCAGAAATTAAGGAATGTTTTTTATGTTCTTCTTGAGACATTGTTTTCCCCCTTAAATTGGTATCAAATGATATCCATAGTTGTAGTTATTATACCTCATTCTTATTGAAAAATGAAGAAAGTCAATCTAAAAAGCTCCTATTATAAACAAAAAAGAGCTTGAGTTCAGGACTGATCTCAAAAGTGGAAATTTTAATAAAAACATCCTAGGGTACCGTCTCCTGTATTCAACCGGAGACAGGTAGTCCAATTTTTGTCGGATTCGCTTTTCATTATAATAAGTGATTTAATTTTCTACAATTTGAATTACAATAGAAGATGAAGTTATTACTTCATCTTTTATGTAGTTGGTGAAAACGATAAGTCTCTCTATTTTTATACCATCTATACCATGTTTCTACTTGTATTTTTTTATGTTTACCTCCAACATTACTTGCTTTGAACTATATCCCTGTAATTTCATTTTTACGGCTTTATTTTTAGTATTGACTGAATAAGCAGCACGATTTTAAAGCATAAAAAGACACCTCCATGCGTATTTGATAATATTGTACCAAATCCAAATTGGAGGTGTTTTATTTAATTCTCATTTACGGAGGTCAGTACCTGAAGGAGTTGACTCCATTATTTGTCATATAACTGATGCTCCACTTAGCGAGATACGACTTGTTCAACAGAAGCTACAATTTGAGAAACGAGCGCTTCTTCACTCACGCCTGTCACTTCTTTGACAACTTCCACAAGAGGTTTTTGTGCAAGTAATGCTTGTAATTCAACCGATTGTTGGTCACTATCATCTTTGTAATCAAAGACATACGCAACAGTCTTCAATAGGTTGTCATATGAAAGTCCACGTTCACGTAATTCACGGATAGGACGGATGAAGCGTTCGTCATATCCTAATTTACGAATTGGTGTTCTTGCCACACGAGTAACATCATCCACGATAAATGGATTTTCGAAACGACTGATAATAACTTTATGGTAGTCTTTTAAGGCTTGTTCGTCAAAGCCCCATTTAGCGATAAGAAGACTTCTGATTTCTGCAAGAACCGCTTCTACATTTTCTTTCACGGTTGGATTTTGAAGAGCTTCAAGGATTGTCTTAGAACCGTAGTGTGCGCCTGTATATGCTGAAGTCGCATGTCCTGAGTTCACTGAGAATAATTTTCTTTCGATGAATGGTTCAAGGTCTTCTTCGTAATGCACTCCTTCTAATTGAAGAGATGGATTTTTCATACGGCTTGTTTCAACCACCCATTCATTGAAAGGTTCCACCACCACAAAGAGTGGGTCTTCATGCGTTTGCGCTGGAACGATACGGTCTACAGCTGCGTTCGGGAAGCCGACATATTCTTCCGCATAGGCAAGGCCTTCTTCACTTAAGTATTTTTTGACTTCTTCGTATAAGAATTGAGAACCGCCAATCATGTTTTCGCACGCTAAAACATCAACTGGAGTTGTATTTCCACTAACACGGCGTTGTTCAATTCCTTTTGCGATAAGTTCCGCAATGAATGGTAAGATATTTGGTCCGATGGCTGTTGTCACTAAGTCTGCCTTAGCAACGGCTTCTACGACTGCTTCTGGATTCTTAGCATTATTAATTCCACGTACGTTCGATACGGCAACGTGGCGTTGTCCTTCTTCAGCAATCTCGATTTCGTAAGCACCTCGTTCATTTAAGGCGTCAATGATTCTTTCGTTGACGTCAACGAATGTGATTGAAAAGTGATTTTCAAATAATAATTCTCCGATAAATCCACGGCCAATATTTCCTGCGCCAAAATGTACTACATTTTTCATAGTTGATGCCCCCTTACTCTACATTATTTAATAAACGAATAACTTCTTCAACCGATTGTGCATCTGCTAATTTCACAACATTATCCACATCTGCACAGAAAATTGAGATTTTTTGGATGATTTCTAAGTGTTCGTCTCCAAGTCCAGCAATTCCGAATAATACGGTCACGACTTTTGGATTTTCTTGCGTTCCGAAGTTCACTCCTCGAGGGACTTGAACAATCGCAACTCCTGAAGAATTCACTTCTTTTTTTGCAGCATCTGTTCCGTGAGGAATCGCAATGAAGTTTCCCATATAAACAGATAAGTCTGCATCTCGTTGAACCATTGCGTCCACATAGGCTTCATTGACATGGCCTGCTTCAACAAGCAAGCGTCCACAGTAACGAATGGCTTCTTCTTTGTTCTCAAAAGCTTGATTCAATTTAATTAGTTTTTCCTGAAATTCCATGGTTAATTCTCCAATTTCTTAATTTTTTCGTTGAATATGGTATTCAATAAGTGATAGATGATTTCTTGATTCCCGGTACGATAGATTTCAGTATAGAGATTATTTTCCAGAATGGACTGGCTAATCGCTGTCATCAAGTTTCTCACTTCTTCACTCTCATCCAATTTCGTTAACATCACTAGAATTCGTTTAACCTGTTCCCTGCCGTGCGTCATGGATTTGGCTTCAACAGGTTGTTCTAAGTCGATAACGACAAAGTGACTTTCTAAAACTGTATGCGACTGTGTATGCAGCAGTGCCAGGTTCGTATTCGGAATCGCAAGTGGACTCTCTTCAAAGCGTCTCAATAACTTATCCGCCAAATAGTCCGCTCCATTCACGAGTTGTAAGTTCTGGATGAGTTGGAAGACGGTCTTCTCAAAGGTCGCTATATTCTGAACGTGCATCAAGCGGAAATTCTTTAATAGCTGACTCGAAGCTTGTAGGTACGCCTGTAAATCAAACGCAATTGTTTCAACAGGACGTTCCGTTCGGCGAACTGTGATATTTTCTTGGACGCGTTGTAAGCACTCTTGTAATTCCAGGATTTCCTTAGCAGAAGGAAAGGCAGAAATGGTATCAAACTGATAGCCTACCACTGGCTTTGTCGACAGTATGTAATCAAAAGCTTGAAGGTCAATCCCCTCGAGCTCACTACTGGAGACCACCTTGATTTGTCCCACGAACGGTGCAATACTTTGCATTTTTGTAATCAGTAAGTTCGTCATGAGAGGTCGTTCATCCGTCACAAGTAATACGCGAATCGGATAGATATCCGGACTTCTTCTTAGACTCGAAGCAAAATGCAACGTAATGAGAGAATGTTCATACTCACTGTTCAGATAACTTGGGAAGATATCGCGAACAACGAGGCTGACGATATCATTCAGATACTCATTTTTCTTGGTGACTAGAGACGCCACATGATAAGACGAACCTTCTGGGTATAAAACCGGTACGGCTAAGGCTAGCTTTAGATGATGAAAGAGAAACGTAAAGAGAGCTTTATCTCGAATAAAATCAATCTTCGTAAAACGCGAAACGCTATCGATTAATTGGCTGACGCTGTAGTAGAATTCACTATCAAAGCGTTCACGATAAAGAGGAACTTCCTGTCTCTTTAGTACCGTTTCATCGATGATTTTGGCAAAAGACACGATCTCTTGTATATTATAAAAACGTGATGACGATTCATCGCTAAGCTCCTTAAAGAGCGTTTGCGAAATGGTGAGAGCATCTTTGGAGATGCCACTAATCGTTTTGGGGCTTAACCGATTATCCGCTAATGCTAATAAAAAGGTTAAGAACTCCTTGATTTTTGGATCTAATGTTCCAAGAGCGGTACTTTGCCCTTCTAAGGCCTTTTTGCATACGGCAACTGTGTTCTTTTCTAAATGACTAAACCCTTCCCATTGCCCATTTGCAAATTCCTGTATAGAAATAGCATTAGACAGGACGATTGCTAACACTCTCCTCTTTTGCCAATCATCTCCTTGAATCATATATCCTTTTTGGCGGTTTAGTGTCAGATTGAAATGTGCTAATCGCTTCTCAATCAGTGCAATGTCCTGAATAATCGTTACATTTGAAACGAAGAGGCGCTCTTGGAGCACCTCATTCGTAATAGGGCTCTCTTCACTAAGTAAGAGATAGGTGAGGTGTAATAACCGATCTGTCGGGGTGCTGCTCATCGTGATCGTATCACTCTCTAAGCGTTGCAAGTCTCCTTCTAGATAGTATTTCTTCCCCTCTTTAATTAGTTGGATGCCTAAATGTTCCAAGCTAATGGTTAAATCAGAGATGGTCCGATAAACCGTTCTTGTTGAAACCTTTAAGAGTTCCATCATTTCTTTTACAGAAAGCTTTCCGAGTTCCAGAAAGGCTTTAATCAATTGTTCTTCTCGATTTGTAAATATCATATCTTCATTATACTCTTTTATCGAGAAAATCTTTAATTATTTGTGCATGCGAGCAATTAATTTATCATATTCTGGTGTTGTTACAACACTGTCGACTACTAATAATTGCGCATTTGGTGCAGCTTCTTGTACTTGTGATTGTTGTGCAATCGTTGTAACAACCAAGATATTTTTAGCATTATGTTCTGCTAATTTATCAAGTGGAACTGTCACAACTGGAATCTTCACATCATTTGAACGGAAGATAGATTGTAATGTTTCACGACCCATTGTTGCAGATCCTTCCGCTTTGTCATAGGCAAAGACAACTTCGTCGACAAAGTTTAAGTCAACTGCTGCATCTTCTTGTGCTGGTGCAGCTGTTTCAGCTGGGCTAACTGTTCCGTTTGTTAATTGTGCTACGATTTCATCGTATTTTGGTGATGTTAAGAAGTTATCAACGGCTACGTGAATAGCTCTTGGTGTACGTTGTGCAGCGCGTTCTGCTAATTCTTCTTGAGTGACAATTAATGTGTAATCTGTATCTTCAAGTGTTGAGATAGCTTGGTTTGTAACAGGAATATTTTCAAAACCTGCTTTTTGAATTTTGTTACGAAGAAGTGAAGCACCCATCGCTGAGCTTCCCATTCCAGCGTCACATGCAAAGATAATACGTTTTACTGAATCAGTAGAGATTGTTGAAAATTCAGGTGAAGCAGCAACGGCTTGTCCTTTTGCTTGTGCTTTTGCAGCTGTAGTAGCCGCTTGAGCAGCTTCAAGTGATGCTTCTTCTGAATTGTCGAGTTTTAAGATGAATGAACCTACTACAAATGATACAGCAGCAGCTACTAATACACCGGCTAATACAACTAAGTGAGGCATGAACCCTTTAGGAGCCATTCCTAAGATTGCGATGATTGAACCTGGTGAAGCAGCTGAAGTTAATCCTGCTCCTAATAATTGGAATGTGAATGTACCAGATACACCACCTGCGATAACAGCAAGGAACATTGCTGGTTTCATCATTACGTATGGGAAGTAAATTTCATGAATCCCACCGACGAAGTGAATTAACATTGCACCCCATGAAGATGATTTTGCAGAACCTTTTCCGAAGAACGCAAAAGCAAGTAAGATACCAAGACCTGGTCCAGGGTTTGCTTCAAGTAAGAATAGGATTGATTTACCAGCATCTACCACTTGTTGTGTTCCAATTGGAGTAAAGATTCCGTGGTTTAACGCATTGTTTAAGAATAAAATCTTAGCTGGTTCAATAATGATGTTTGCTAATGGTAATAGTTTAACAGTAACTAATGCATCTACCCCTTGTCCTACTAATGTTGTTAAGTTCGCAACAACTGGTCCAACTGAATAGAAAGCAACAAGCATCATACCGAATGCAAGGAAACCTGCAGAGAAGTTATTGACTAACATTTCAAAACCAGGTTTGATTTTTGGTTGTACTGTTTGGTCGAATTTCTTCATTAACCAAGCTGTAAGAGGCCCCATAATCATCGCACCGATAATCATTGGTACTGTAGTTCCTGCGACTGCCCCGAATGCAGCAACAGCACCGACAACACCTCCACGATGTCCGTATACATTGAATCCAGCTGTAAACGCGATTAGAAGCGGAATTACGTAAGTTAACATTGGGGATACCATCTTACTTAACTCTTCATTTGGAAGGTATCCGTTTGGAATTACTAATGCCGTTAAGACACCCCAAGCGATTAATGCTGGGATATTTGGCATGACCATATTAGAAAGTGTTGTTCCAAGTTTTTGGAGTCTCACTTTAAAAGATTTATTTGACATTTTTCTTCTCCTTTATTCTAGAATGACGTTTTCCAGCACCTGAAAAACGCACTCCTTATTTGATGAATTTATCATACAATACTCATCTAGATAAAAAAACTCAAATTTTGGCAAAAAAAATGTGTCATAAAATGAATCCTGTCATATTAATTTTTAAATAAAAAGGGATGCAGCAATGAAATGAGTAACGAATAAAAAATACCTCCTTTACTGGTTTGTCCAGTAAAGGAGGTACATATCAGCAACAAGGCCTGATTTCTTTTTTATATTAACGTCTGCAATTATAGATCTTCTTCAGCTAAGAATGTGTTTAATACTTCTTCAACCATATCCCATTCAGCTTCTGTTTCGATTGGGTTTAATTGGCCATCAGTACCATCTTCGCCTTCAACATATGAGAATGCTTGTAATTCTACTTCTTCTCCTTCAGGAATTCCTGCTGGGTAGCATAATACATATGATTTGTTGAAATCATCAGATTCGAAAGTGAATAATACTTCGTGTAAAATTTCGTTTCCTTCTTCGTCGATAATTGTAATATGTTCGTGCCCTTCGTGGCCTTCTAAGTGATCATGTTCATGATCGTGTTCGTGATGTTCTGTCATTTTCTTTCCTCTTTCCTTTGTTATTGATTTCCATTTAAATCTAAATAGTTTTGCAAAATCATGACTGCAGCCAGCATATCAATGACTTGTTTGCGTTTCTTTCTTGAAACATTACCCTCTTCGACAAGCATGCGTTCAGCCTGCATCGTCGTCAGTCTTTCATCATGAAAGACGATTGGAATTTCGATTCGTTTTTCTAGGCTTGCACCATAACGACGGGACGCCTCAACACGTGGTCCTTCCGTATTATTCATGTTCTTTGGTAGACCGATGACGATTTTTTCAACGCCATACTCTTCTACTAACTCGACAACACGTTTGAACCCAAACTCTGAAGCATTCTCATTAATCGGAATCGTTTCAACCCCTTGAGCAGTCCATCCCATTAAATCACTAACGGCAACGCCCACAGTTTTACTTCCGACATCTAATCCCATTAATCTCATACTAGGCATCTCTTCCTGTTGAGCGGATATAATGTCTAATGAGTTCTTCCAAAATCTCATCTCTTTCGTGGCGACGAATTAGGTTACGTGCATCACGATGTCTTGGAATATAAGCTGGGTCTCCAGATAACAAGTATCCTACGATTTGGTTAATCGAACTATATCCCTTCTCATTCAACGCATCATAAACGATGGTTAATGTTTCTTGAACGGTTTTTTCGTCCTTTTCATTAAATTTAAATAGGACTGTTTCATCTATTGAACTCATAGCGACACCTCATTTCAATATATATACTTATTTTACAGGATTTTGGGTGAAACTACAATCGATACTTACCGATTCTTAATATTTAGAAAGCCTTTCCTTTGCTTACAAAACAAAAACCTTCCTTAAAACTCACCTAGGAGTCTAAGGAAGGTTTCATCATTTCCATCGTTATTTAGCTAAATATTCTTTAAGCAATTCGAATGCTTGTGGAATACCTGCAGGGTTCTTACCACCTGCTTGAGCCATATCAGAACGGCCTCCGCCTCCACCTTGGATAGCTGGAGCAATTGCCTTAATGATATCGCCTGCTTTTAATCCTTTTGCATTTGCGTCTTTAGATACGGCTACTAAAAGGTTCGCTTTATCAGAAGAAGCAGTACCTACTACGAAGATATCGCTCGCACCTTTTTGTCTCCATGTATCTGCTAATTGACGTAATTCATCCATCTCTTTATTTTCAAGAGCTACAGTGATGAATGAAGTTCCGTTTACTTCTTCTACATTGTTGAAGACATCTGCGACTTCAGCTTTCATGATTTTAGCTTTTAGTTTCGCAATTTCGCCGTTTGCTTCTTTCAATTCTTGACCTAAAGTAGCTACACGTTCTACCACTGTATCTAATTGGATGGCTTTAACTTCACCAGCTACTTGTTTTAATAAGTTTTCGTGATGGCTTAATAAGTCAAATGCTTCTTTACTTGTAACAGCTTCGATACGACGAACGCCGGCACCGATACCAGATTCAGAAACAATCTTGAATAATCCGATTTCTTGAGTGTTTCCAACGTGGATACCCCCACAAAGTTCGATTGACCAGTCACCAATGTTGACCATACGAACTAAGTTGCCGTATTTCTCACCAAAGAGTGCCATTGCCCCACGGCTCTTCGCATCTTCTAGTGTAGTTTCAATCGTTACAACTTCTAAACCAGCCCAGATTTTCTCATTTACGATACGTTCCATTTCAGCTAATTCTTCAGCAGTAACTTGTCCGAAGTGACTGAAGTCGAAACGTAAACCAGTTGGTGTTACAAGAGAACCTGCTTGGTTTGCGTGAGTTCCTAGAACATCTTTTAATGCTTGGTGTAATAAGTGAGTTGCTGTATGGTTTTTAATGATTTTCGCACGTTCAGATGCATCAACCACTAATGTGTAAGTTGCGTTTACTTGTAAGTCGCCTAACACTTCAACCGTGTGTAATGGTTGTCCGTTAGGAGCTTTCTTCACTTGTAAGACATTCGCTACAACTGTACCGCTGGCATCTTGGATTGTACCGTGGTCGGCTAATTGTCCACCCATTTCAGCGTAGAAAGGTGTACGGTCGAATACTAATTGCGCATGCGCATCTTTATGTGCAGATTCAACTAATTCATCATCTACAACAATCGCTTTTAACACGCCTTCTTCAGTTGTTGAAGCATATCCAACGAATTCACTCTCTACAGTGATATCACGTAATACTGCAGATTGTACGTTCATTGATGTTTCTGTATTACGAGCAGCACGCGCACGGTTTTTTTGTGCTTGCATTTCTGCTTGGAAACCTTCTTCATCGACAGTGAAACCATTGTCACTTGCGTATTCTAATGTTAATTCATATGGGAATCCATAAGTATCATATAGTTTGAACGCATTTTCGCCAGAAAGAGTTGTTTCGTTTGCTTCTTTCATATCCGCAAAAATAGTTTCTAAGATTGCTAAACCATCGTGAATTGTTTCTTGGAAACGATCCTCTTCGTTGGCAATCACTTTTTGAATGAATTCCATGTTTTCAGTTACTTCTGGATAGTAGCTGTGCATAATTTGAGCAACCGTTGGAACTAATTTAGTTAAGAATGATCCTTGAATTCCTAAACGTTGTCCGTGCATTACTGAACGACGGATTAAACGACGGATGATATATCCACGACCTTCGTTTGAAGGAAGCGCGCCATCCCCAATTGCAAAGCTTACCGCACGAATGTGGTCAGCGATAACTTTGAATGATACATCAGTTTCTTTAGATTCATTGTATTTCTTACCAGCGCTTAAGCTTTCTAATTGCTTAATAATTGGCATAAATAAGTCTGTTTCGAAGTTTGTTGGTGTATCTTGGATAACAGAAACTACACGTTCAAGACCCATCCCCGTATCGACGTTCTTATGTGGTAATGGTGGATAAGTTCCGTCTGGCATATGGTTGAATTGAGAGAATACTAAGTTCCAAATTTCTAAGTAACGTTCGTTTTCTCCTCCAGGATAGTTTTCTGGATCATCTTCTGCTAAGTTATTATATTTTTCTCCACGGTCGTAGAAAATCTCAGTATCCGGACCACATGGACCAGCACCGATATCCCAGAAGTTATCTTCTACTGGAATGATATGATCTTCTGGAAGACCAACTTTATCCATCCATAATGTTTTTGTTTCTGGATCTTCTGGATAGTAAGTAACGTATAGACGATTTGGATCAAGTCCTAACCATTTTTCACTTGTTAGGAATTCCCATGCCCATGGAATCACTTCTTCTTTGAAGTAGTCCCCGATTGAGAAGTTCCCCATCATTTCGAATAATGTATGGTGACGAGCTGTGTGCCCGACGTTTTCGATATCGTTTGTACGAATACTCTTTTGAGCATTTGTAATACGTGGAACTTCTGGTGTTTCCGTTCCATCGAAGTATTTCTTAAGTGTCGCAACCCCCGAGTTAATCCATAGTAATGTTGGATCGTTTACAGGAATTAAGCTCGCACTTGGTTGAACCTTATGTCCTTTTTCTTGGAAGAAATCAAGGTACATTTGACGAATTTCGCTACTTGATAATTTTTTCATCTTCATTCTCCTTCTTTTTGTAAATAAAAAAACTGCCCCATTGCTGCAAGGGCGTCCTACCGCGGTACCACCTTGCTTACAATGAAACAGCTGTTCATTCATCTCTAATTCCGATAACGCTGGAAGAGCGTTTGTATTTCTACAAATTTTTCAATCGGGAGCACGATTTTGTTGGCTCTTTTCACCAGACAAGCCTCTCTAACAAGTAAAATCTCAATCCGATTGCTTACCTTTAGAAGTATACGAAAAGCGCCTAGTTTTGTCAACTATTCGCATGTCCTTCTTCTTTTAATGGAAGGTGTAAATACACTTTGGTATATGCATTTGTCTCAGTTTCAATTTCCATCGAGAAAGCTTCTCCGAAAAACAGCGCTAATCGTTCTTGGATATTCTTAATACCAACTCCACCGAGTTCTTTGGTGTTCGTTGTATTTTCTTTTATTCCTACCCCATTATCCGCAATACAAATATCTATAAAAGTATCTCTTTTAGACACAGTAATCGTAATTTTCCCAGGTCGTTCTGACTCTTTAATTCCATGATAGATTGCATTTTCTACGAGTGGCTGAAGAACGATTTTTGGAAGCTTGATATCAGGAATATCATCAGGTTCATCAATCTCATATTCCAATTTATCTCCATACCGTTCCTTTTGAATAAACAGATATTGACGTACATGCTCGATTTCTTGGCGTAAGGTCACTATCTCTTCTCCAGCATTCAAAGAAAGTCTAAAGTAATTAGAGAGCGCCTTTGTAATGTCTACTACCTTCTGGTGATCTTGAAACTCTGCCATCCAAATAATAGTATCCAGCGTATTATACAAGAAGTGCGGATTAATTTGACTCGTTAAAGCCTTTAATTCATAGATACGGGTCAATGCTTCTTGCTCTTTTTCTTCCTTCATTAAGGTCTCGATTCTCTCGAGCATCTGATTAAAGGTACCTGCTAGCACTTGGAACTCTTGAGCTCCTTTTTGTTCTGCTCGAATGGTCGTATCGCCTTCTTCTACTCGTCTCATTACTTGCCCTAGTCTTTTAACAGGCAGTAATTGATAACGTATCAATGTAAAAATACCCAACATACAAATAAGCAAGCTAAGAACTCCAACAACACTGACAATCCCAAGTAGTTTTACAGAGTCTTCTTTAAACCGACTAAATGAGCTAACACCTACTAAAATCCAATCGCTATTCTCAATAGGGCTTTTATGAACAAAAAAATCCTCAGACACCATTGAATCCATCGGACTATTTGATATTTCTTGTACCGACATTTGCTTATCAACTGACTCGAAAGCTTCCGAATCCGGATGATAAATAAGTGTGCCGTCCTTTTGGATGACAAAGGCATACCCATTGTCCCCAAGAGAAAGTTCTTTTACATATTTTTCTAGTTCGTGATAATCCACATCTAAGCGAATGACGCCAAGATTTTCTCCTGCGTTGCTTTTCACTTCCTGACTAATAGAAATCACGATTTGATTATTTTGATTCTTGATAGACTGAATGATTGGGACATTCGAGTGTTCTAGAGCATCTTGATACCATTTTTGGGCCATCATATCCGCTGAAGTCACCATTTCCTCTTCCATCCCGGTCGTAATTAATCTACCATCTTTCGTAACCAAACGTATCGATACGAAATCCGGATGACTCTTCAACAATGTCTCAAGCCATTCACGGATTGCTGATTCATTTTCAGCTTTTGTTTGGCTGGCAAAGTCCTTAATTGCCTGAGACTGTGATAAAGATCTTGAAGTAGATTTTAAATTCGAAACATACTGCTCGATATACTTGGAGCTGGTATCAATTTCATGAATGGTATGATCTTCTACTTCACGATGAAAAACTTCGCTACTTTTTATAAAATAGAAGCTTCCAATTAATACTACCATGGCAAAAAGCATGATACTTAAATAGGCAAATAATCTTGTTGCAAGGGACTGTTTTTTCATATTTTTGCCCCACTTCTATAGCTTTTAGGGGAAACGCCGACAATTGACTTGAAGCGATAAGAGAAATAGTTCATATCTTCTATTCCAACGGCTAAAGCCACCTCATAGATCTTCATGTCAGTTGATAATAAGAGACGCTTTGCTCTTTGAATCCGTTGCTGAGTCACGTACTCTTGAAAGGACATCCCAAGTTCTTTTTTGATTAAAAGGCTAAGGTAGTTCGTACTGAATCCTAATTGCTTTGCAAGTTCACCTAGCGCTAAATTGGGATTGGATAATTGCTCTAAGATTAATTTTTCGAAATGCAACGTTCCCGAAGAAGGCTCGTCTTCACTTGCTAATGCCAATAGTTCTCGTTGGCGCTTTTCTTCGTTTAGTTTGGCTACAACTTTTACCAATAAAGCTTCGATTTCTGATTTCGTCACTGGCTTTAAAATATAGTCTTCTACTCCAATTTTCACTGCTGATAATAAATAATCTACATAATCATACCCCGTTAAGAAGATAATTCTCATTTGCGGATATTCTGTTCTTACCAACTGTGCAAGAGTAATGCCATCCATTTTCGGCATATTAATATCTGTCAGTAAAATATCCGGCGCTTCTTCTCGTATTTTTTGCAGCGCTTGCTCCCCATTTTCTACTTCATGAACCGTTGAAATTCCCAGTGATTCAAAATCAATTAAGGAAGCAATCCCTCTACGAATAATTGGTTCATCTTCAACTATTAAGATTGAATACATCTTATTCCCCTCCTTTCTCCATTATACTTCTATTTATAACGGTTTTAAATCCATTTTTCACTAAAAAAGTGCTTCTCTAAAGAAGAATAACTTAGAGAAGCACTGAGTGGTTATTTGACGAAATCAATTAAATAACCATATCCCTTTGATTCCATCTCATTGAGTGGGATAAATTTGATGGAAGCACTATTGATACAAAAACGAAGTCCGCCTTTTTCTTTTGGACCATCTTCAAAAACATGTCCAAGGTGTGAATCGGCTACCCTACTTCGAACTTCAACACGTTTCATATTAAAGCTAGTATCCTCATGATAGGTCACAACTTCTGAAGAAATTGGTTTTGAAAAACTTGGCCAGCCGCAGCCAGAATCGAATTTATCTTTGGAAGAAAAGAGCGGTTCTCCTGTAACTACATCTACATAAATTCCTTGTTCATGATTATCCCAATATTCATTTGAAAATGCTCTTTCCGTTTTATTTTCACGAGTAACTGCATATTGTTCCTTTGTGAGTGTCGCTTTTAGAGTCTCTTCGTCAGGTAGTGGATAAAGACTTGCATCAATTACAGGATCATTAGCCTTTTTAACGTCAATGTGGCAATATCCATTCGGATTCTTTTTCAAGTAATCTTGATGATAATCCTCTGCTACAACGAAATTTTTTAAAGGTTCCGTTTCAACGGCTAATTTCTTACCAAAGGATTCTTCTTTTTCCTTCATGACTTGTTGAATAATGGCACTATCTGCCTCATCAACATAGTAAATACCCGTGCGATATTTTCTTCCTGTGTCATTTCCCTGTTTATTCACAGAAAATGGATCAATGACTCTAAAGTAATAGAGCAATAACTCGCGTAGGGAAATCTTATCAGCATCATAAGTAACATGAATCGTTTCCGCATGGTCTGTATCATGAATGAGCTTATAATTGGTTGTTTCAACCTTTCCATTCGCGTATCCACTCACAACATCAATAACACCATTAATTCTGGAAAAGTATTCTTCTAATCCCCAAAAACATCCACCTGCTAAATATATTTCTTTCATATGTTCACCTTCCTTTTTCATTTCACCAGTAGTACTATCTGATTCAATTAGTTTGGTCACCTTATTTGAGATTTCATCAGCCTTTGAATCCTTTGCAAAGGTACTTCCTTTGGCAAAATAAGCCAATCCTAAAAGAATGATGACAACGGCAAAGAGTGTAACCACTAATTTTTTATCCATAGGAAATTCTCCTTTCTTATAGGCTTTCTAACGTTTTTACGATATCGTCATTAGAAACATGTCCTGGTTGAACTCTGACAACTTTTCCATTGGCATCGATAAATGCTGAGGTTGGATATCCCACGACTCCAAGTTTCTTCAAGAATTGACCGTCTTTATCTACGAGTACTGGTAATGAATGGTAGTCTACCCCCATAAACCATTCTTTGAAGTCCTCTAAAGATTTTTCGCGGTTCACACCAGGTGCAATGACTGTAAGAATCACTGAATCTTTTGGTGGCATTTCAGAAAGTTGAGTAATGTCCGCTAGTCCAGATAGACAAATTGGGCACCATGAAGCCCAGAACTTCAAATAAACTTTTTTCCCTTTATAGTCTGCTAGTGAAACTTGTTTCCCATCTAAAGTTGTAAAGGTAGACTGTGTCATATCGTCCATTTCTCCCATCTTTTTGTCCATCTTCTCATCTTTTGAACTCATGTTATCCATCTTCTCATCTTTTGAACTCATGTTATCCATTTTATCCATTTTTTCACCACTCATTGAGCTCATCATTTCTGTGGTTTCTTTCATGTCTTTAGTATCCATTCCCATTTGTGAATTTTGACAAGCGCCTAAAAGCAATGTACTAAATAATGCAATCATCAATTTTGTTTTCATCTTCATTCCTCCTAATTTTTAATGGAAAACTTGTGACAGTTGAGAAAAGATAATCGATGCTCCCATCATAACAATCACGAGTCCTCCAATTTTTTTAAGTAATAATAATCGTTTCTTAGCAAGATTAAACCATTTAAACGCTACGGTTGAAGCAGCAGATAAGATTAAAAACGGAATAGCCAAGCCTAATATATATAAGCAAAGTAAGAAAATACCATAAGTGCTACTGGCTTGTTGCGTGGAGATAAGCGTTAGGACCGCGCTTAGTACTGGTCCCACACAAGGTGTCCATCCGAAGCTGAAGCTGAGTCCTAATAAGTAACTACTCCAAAGCGATTTTTTATCTTTGATTTCAAACTGAACTGTTTTTTGTTTTTGTAAAAATAGTAAATGGAACAGTTCCATTTGGTGCAATCCCAATAGCACAATCACGACTCCCAGTGTGATATTAAACCAAGGATTGTAAATCAGGCTTCCTAATGCAGTTGCCGCAAATCCTAAGAAGAAAAAGACTGTTGAAATGCCTGCAATAAAGATGACAGTTCGAATCATTGGCTTCCAATAGATCTCTAATTTCCCAATCTTCAGGTGAGGCCCTTCTTGTTCACTCATTAAAACACCAAAATAGACTGGAAAGAGCGGTAGCACGCACGGAGAAAAAAACGAGAATAAGCCCGCTAAAAATACGCTTCCCCATAATACAAAATCCATAAAATCCCTCCTTCATTTGTAACTTTATTATACTTCTGGAAGAATCGTAAAAATATAGATTTTCCACACATAAAACTTGATTATGATACGATGATACAAAAGAAAACAAAAAAGCCACGTGGGTTTTCACCCACGTGGCTTAATTAGTTACTCTATTAGAAGAATAAGCTATTATTCTTTTCTGATTGATAGTTTTGACGGACACGGTTACCTGCACCTGGTTCCACTTGTTCTAACGCTGACTCAATAATTTGTAATGATTCATCGTATTTGAATGTGTGGTTGAATAGGTCAAGCGCACGACCAATCGCTGTTTCGATTTCAGGATGTGATAAACGGTAACGGTTCGCATGTTGAATCATATACTCCGTTAATTGTGCATTATCAACAATTTGTTCTGTGAAGATATCTAATTTTTCAACATCTTCTTCGATCACATTGTTTGCCGCATTAATTTCGTTCATATCTAGTTTCACACGATCCATCTTTTGCCATAATTGCTCAATACGGTTACTTGTTGCAAAGAACAATTCTAAGTACTCTTTTGGAAGACCTGGTAAGTGGTACTTCTCAATCGTACGTTTCATATTACGTAAGTCTAATTCGAAGACATCTAATCCGTCGCGAATCGCTTTTTCTTGGCTACGTAAATCAGATAATGTATTTACTAAATCGGTTTGATCTTCATCAATACTGTTTAATTTTTCAAGAACGAGTTCGTAATGTTCTTTCACTACTGAATAAGGCACTTGATGGTTTTCCATCGCCTTGCTGTAGTATTGAACGGCTTCTTGTTCTTTTTCTAATTGCTCAGCAAACTCTTGTACACGAACGAATTCGTTATTTGACAAGATATAGTTTTGAGAAACACGGTCAACTTCGATATTCACATAACGGTTGCTTTGTAATACTTGGTTCAAGCGTTTTTCAACTTGAGCTTTGTTACGGTATACAAATTCACGTGCCTCAATTTCAGCTTCCATCACATCGTAAAGTTGGTCGATTTCACGAGCCACTTTATCTAATTGTTGACGAGCTTCTTCTAATTCTGTAGCAGCGATATGTCCACGTGCCACTTCAATTGTCTTTTCAATCTTTTCAATTTCTTCAGGAATTGAAATTTTAGAGAATTGGTAATGCTCTTCGACCATACGAGCATATCCTTGTTTCAAGTCTTCTACTTGTTCATTGTACTCTGTTTCGATTTCTTTTAAGAATTGAGGAACTTGTTCAACGATTGACTCAAATTCTTTCATTTCGTTTTCGATACGTCCAAGTACTTCTTTGGCTTCTAAATGGTCGCCTTCGTTTGTTAATGTATTAAATTTCGCGAAGTCTAATTCTAAATAAGCTAAACGTTTTTCTAACGTTTCTAACGCTTCGCCGAATGAGAAACTATGTGCTAATAAGTCTTTACGCATTGAAGCATAGCGTTCTTGTAATAAGTCTAGCTCCGCGCGGTTTTGTTTTTCACTATCCAATAATTTTTGTAATGCTGAGTAAATTTTATCGACTTCAGCTTTTGTTTCTTCAATCAAGTTTTCAGCTTGTTGTGTCACTTGATTTCCTTTGATGAAGTTTAATTTTTGGATATATTGTTCTGCACTGACTAATGCAGCTTCGATTTCAGGGAATCGGAATCGTGTGATTGTTTGCCATGTAGCTTGCCATGTTTCGTACGTTCTCTTTGTTTGACCTGTTAAGTTCAAGTTTTTCAAAGTATAGAACGTGTCCGCAATTGGCACGGCCATTAACTTATCCTTTTTCTCTGTTAATTCTTCAATTACTTTAGTTTGTTTCTTTGTCATGAATATTGCTGTTGCATAACCTGCGGCACCCAGTACCACAATCAGCAATAGAAAGATTACAAATCCCATGCTATAGCCTCCAAATATATATTTACAGTTTTCACACATAATATCATTAGTAGTATAGCATGTTTTATAGAGATTTACCAAAAACTTCAAGGTTTCAAAGGGATTTTTTTATAAATGATTAGTGTATTAATCGACCAGACTCCAAAGTGTAATGCTTATTGTATAAGTCGATATCTTTTGGCACCCTATGTGCTATCTCTACAAATGGAATTTTATCCTTAATGAGAAGCTTCCTAATCATCATCGTTGTATCTTCATCAATAGCAGAAGAAAACTCATCTAGTAACAGCAATTGGTATTTTCTAAGTAATAGACGTGCTAGACAGATTCTAGCTTTTTCTCCTCCTGAAAGTGATTCATCAAGATTTACTTCTGCATTATGTAGCCCTATTCTATCGACTAAATAACCTAGCCCTACTTTTTGAATAACAGAGGTAACTTCACTATCAGAATAATCTTCTCCTAGAGAAATATTAAATTTTAACGACTCATAGAAAATCCTTGATTCCTGAGTAAAGAATCCAATGTGTTTCTTTAAATCATCTCCTGAAACTAATTGTCTCTGAATTCCATTATACTTTTGAACTCCATCTTTAGATACATAGAGTCCGTATATTAATTCCAAGAGTGTAGATTTCCCAGATCCTGACGGTCCCATAATCAGGACCCTATCATTCTCATTAATTTCGAAATCAATTTTGTCTAATATAGTCATTTTTTCAATTTGAACATTACACTGTTGTAACTCAATCGGAAATACGGTACTAATACTAGATTTACTTTCAGAATTATCACATTCAAACTCTGTATACTTTTCTACTCTTTCAATTACAGGAATTATTGAATTAAATCTTTGATAATAATCTATCGCACTAAGTAAAGGACCAACAATACGATCGCTAGCTAAATAAATTGCAATAACTGTGGCTAACTTAGTTTCCCCAATAATAACGAGATATACCCCAATAGCTAACGGCACAAATGAACTTAATCCTGAAAGTAAATTTGCTAGTAACTTCGATGTAAATCGAACATGATTCATTTGAAAATAGGCTTCTTCTGTTTGAGTCAATGTTCCCATCAACTTATTCAAGAAGATTTTTTCTACAAAAAAGTTTTTAATAATCGGCTTACTTTTCAAATATTCTTGTTGTTGCAAGATGCTTAATTGGTTTACTTCAGCCCATTCCTTTGAGTGCTTTTGAATAGATTTCGCAAATAATTTTGGGACTAATATCGGTAAGAACGATAACGTTATAAAGAGTGCTGCTAACTTTAAATCTATGGCAGATACATACAACAAGGTAACCAACGCAAAAACGAGGCAATAGAAAAATCCCATGACAGACTTAATTCCTTGTTCTTCTAATAGTTTTAATTCACTAAGCACTATGGACTCTACTTCCTGTTGGTTAAACTTTCCATAAAAGAATGCTGTAATGATTTTTTCTTTAAGCGTTAATGTTAATTGCTTTATCATTCTTTGTTGAGAATCTTCCCATATAAATAATCCAAGCCGAATAAGCGAATAACTAAGAATACCTATGATTGAAATTTTTACTAAATCCTCAACTTTTTGAGTGGATGAAACATCTATTAATCCTGAAATAAAAGAAGGAATAATAATACCGTCTAAAGCTGTTAAAGACATACCAATAGCAATAAGTACTAAGTATTTGCGTGGTAACCACTCTAAAATTTTCTTCATATAATCCATCATTTCACTTCCCAACCAACAAGATTCTAATCAAATTTATGAGTTATTCTTCTACTCTAAACTATCATTCATATTCATTATTAACTTCAGTATAGGGTATTTGTGAAAAAAAGCAATAACTGAACCGATTGAAATCCTGAATAAACTCCATTTTTGTAGATAAATATCCGAAATTGTTATAACTTCTTAGTTTTTCTCTAGAAAAAAGTATCTTTGACATTCATAAGATAAGATACATCTTTTTATAAACATCATCTTAAAAGAAAAAGGAGAACGGAAATCCGTTCTCCTAATCACTTACGCTTATTTAATTAATTCGTAAATCGCTTCTGCATAAATTGCAGCTGAGCGGAATAAATCTTCTAATGCAAAGAATTCATTTGCTTGGTGCATTGTATCGATTGATTCTGGGAAGAGCGCACCATACGCCACACCACGTTCAAAGATACGTCCGTATGTTCCACCACCGATAGATTGTTCGTGAGCTGGTAAGCCTGTTTGACGGTGATATACGTCTAACAATGTTGACACTAACTCATCTTCTGGTGATACATAGTGAGGAACTTGTGCTTTACCGTGAGCTACTGTGAATCCATAACCTGAAGCCACAACTTCAGTTTTAATTTCAAGACCTTCAGCAGTAACCCCTAGTGGATAACGGAAGTTTACTACAGCTACCCCACCTAATTCTGGAGTGTAAGTGAAGATTCCCGCATTCGCTGTTAATGGTCCCATCACTTCATGGTTGTAGTCCACTTTTAAGTTTTTACCATCAGTATCTTCATGTAATACTTCAGCAGCAAAGGCTAAGTATTTCTTCGCGTTTCCTTTGAAGTTGAATTGGTTTAAGAACTTCGCTAAGTGTGTCCCTGCGTTGATTCCTTTATCTGGAGTCGATCCGTGTGCTGATTTACCAACAACGTCTAAGATAACTTTGCCGTCTAATACTTGAGCACTACCTTCAACAGGATTTGCAGCAACATATGCCAAGAAACGGTCAACCACTTCGTCTGCATTTGGAACAACGATTTCAGCATGGGCATCTTGAGGAACCATGTTTTCACGTAAGCCTGCGTCAAAGCTTAATAATTGGTAGTCACCTTCAGGAGTGCCAGCAGGAATATCATAGTGTAATGAAAGAATTCCTTTTTCACCATTGATGATTGGGAATGTTGCGTCTGGTGAGAAACCAAAGTCTGGCATTTCTTCTGTTTGGAAGTAACGGTCCATACATTTCCAACCTGATTCTTCGTCAGTTCCGATAATGAAACGAACACGTCTAGAAACTGGTAATCCTAATTCCTTGATGATTTTTAATGCGTAGTATGCTGCCATACTTGGTCCTTTGTCATCGCTTGAACCACGCGCATAAATACGATCATTAATAATTTGTGGTTCGAATGGATCTGTATCCCATCCAGTACCCACTGGAACAACGTCAACATGGCCTAAAACTCCAAGAGTTTCTTTATAGTCTGGATTTGGTGCAAATTCGATGTGACCTGCTAAGTTTCCAACTTGTTTTGTTGTGAAACCATCGCGTTCACCGATTGCTAAGAATGCTTCAAGCGCTTCTTTAGGTCCAGGACCTACTGGTGCATCCTCTGTTGCTTTAGAATCATCACGCACACTGTCGATACGTAATAATGTGAATAAATCTTTTAATAGATCTTCTTTACGAAGTTCTACTTCTTTTTTCCAATCAATTGTCATCCAATCGCTCCAATCTCTATCAAGTAGATTCAATAGTCTTATCTTACCATTTTTACAAAAGGATGAAAAGCGGTTAAACCCTTTCTATAACAAATAAAAGCCTAGGATTTCTCCTAAGCTTTCGTTATTCATGAATCATTAATGATTCTAATTCTTCTTCGATTAAAGGTCTGCTCTCTCCTAACGCAAGGCTCTCATCCAACTTGAGCGGTCCCATCGTGAGTCGCTGCAAATCGACAACGATTTTCCCGCAAGATTTCACCATTCGTTTCACTTGATGGAATTTTCCCTCTTTCAGGTGAATCTGAACAACCGATTCATCCTGCGTCGTGCTCAGAATATCCAGACGTGCAGGCATACACTCCGTTCCATCCGATAATACAATACCGTTCTCAAAAGCAGTGACATCTTCTGCTGTCATCACCCCTACGACTCTTGCCTGATAGATTTTTGTGACGTGTTTCTTCGGTGAAAGAAGACGATGCGCCAACTCTCCATCATTTGTCAAAAGTAATAATCCATGCGTATCGATATCCAAACGCCCAACCGGGAAGACTCCCTTTTTAAAATAAAGCGGATCGATTAAATCGAGTACCGTTTTATTAAGATTATCTTCTGTGGCACTAACGACTCCCTTAGGCTTATTCATCATGATATAGACGAACTCTTCGTACTGAATCGTCTCGCCATCAAACAGAATCTCATCCGTTTCAGGATTCACTTGAACTTTTCCATTGGTTACGACTTTACCATTGACGGTAATTCTTTTGGCCTTTAATAAAGATTTGACCTCGGAACGAGTTCCAAGGCCACAATCTGCTAAACATTTATCTAATCTCATTATTTCATCCTCAATTTACGACGAATGCCACCTACGCGAGCGCCAAGCATTTCATCAGCTAATCGATTCTTCAAGGTAATTAGTCCGTAAGTCGCCGATCCGACAAAACCTACAGCAGCAACTGCAATTAACGCACGAACTTTACCACCGATTGGCATTACATGTTTAATCGCATAAAGAGTCAGTGCTGAAGTAATGGCCATCGCAAGAGAAGCAAGAAGCACTTGACCGAATTTCTTCAATACGTAATTCAAATCGAATCGTGTAATACGAAGAACGTGACGGCACATATAAAGCGTCGCAACAAAGTATGCTACTGAGCTGGCAATTAATGGACCAGCTCCACCAAGGAAGTAAATCATCATTGGTTGCCATAGTAATTTAATAAGCACTGTAAATCCTAATGCTTTAATAGCAATGATATGTTGTTCCATCGACTGCAAGATATACGTGAATGTTACGAATAATCCTAAGAACACACACATGATACATGAAACCATTAATAAATACGTTCCTGTTGGATCTGGTGAATAGAACACGTTATAAATCGGCTCTGATACAATCGCCATTCCGACAGAAGCTGGAATCATGATGTATGCAAATAATCCAAGGTTGTTCGCAATGACGCGTTTCACTTCTTCACGGTCATTGACTGAATAATGAGCCGCAAGCAGAGGCAATGCCGCTGTTGAGATACTCATCGCTAGCGAAATTACAATCATAATCACTTTATTCGCATTAAATCCAAATAATGTAATCAGTTCTTTCCCTTCTTCAAACGAGAAGTTCGTAAAGATTGGAACCAGACGTTGGAATGTTTCTTGGTCAATCAAGCTGATGATTTGGATACTTGAAGTTACTAACACGAAAGGTAAAGCTTCACGCATGACTTCAAAAATAATTTTCCAGAAACTTAGTGGACGTTCAGGACGCCCTTCTTCCATTAATTCCATCATACCTTTATGGTCACGGAACATCTTATACGCTAAGTACAAGAATGCAATGACCGCTCCGACAAAGGCCGCAAATGTTGAATGGGCTACAGCAAGAACATAACCGCCAGAAACAATACGCATTACAAAATACGTTAGTCCTAACATATACAAGATACGGACTACTTGTTCCCATAATTGAGATTTCGCAGAAGCCGCCATCTCATTATATCCTTGATAGTATCCACGCATTAAGCTAAGCGGTGGAATAATGAGTACCGCAGGCGTTAGCGAACGAATGACCATAATACTGTCCGCGACTTCTTCAGGAGTAGCTCCTTTTGCAAAAAGTGGCGCTGCAAAATACATTCCCGCCGCAAAGACCACTCCAAGGAATGTCATAAAGAGCATCGTTCCTTTGAACAAGCGCCAACTTGTTTTATAGTCTCTTCTTGCTTGGTTATCCGCTACGATTTTAGAAATCGCAACAGGAATCCCTGCCGTGGATATTTGTAATACTAAAGCATAAATATTATAGGCGATAAAATATAAGTAGTTCGCATTATCCCTATCGGCACCCATCCACATTCCCCAAGGGATGATATATAGTGCTCCAAGTAATCTTGAGACGATATTCCCAATCGTTAACCAAGATGAACTTTCCAAGAGAATTTGTTGCGAATTTTTCTGATTTCGAATTTTATCACTCAGGCCTACATAAGGCTTTCTTTTAAACATATATTGAAAAATCCTCTTTCTTAAATTATACCAACCATAAGAGTACATTATTTTAATGTAAAATGCTAGCAATCTTATGAAACTTTAAGCAGTTAGTAAACTTTGCATAAAAAAAGAACCGAGCTGAAGCGCTCGATTCTTCTGATTAATTAGTCTAATAAACTTGTTTGACCTTCTTCTTCCACTTCGACAGGAGCTGCTACTCCAATGCCATAGTGGGCACGAACTTTTTGGTTCAAGTCGGCAACGACTTCTGGATGGTCTGCTAAGTATGCTTTTGCATTCTCACGACCTTGACCAATCTTCTCGTCGTTATAAGCGTACCATGCACCACTCTTCTTCACGAAGTCGAGGTCTGCTGCCATGTCGAGTAATTCCCCAAGTTGAGAAATCCCTTCTCCGTACATAATATCCACAACAGCTGTTTTAAATGGTGGAGCCACTTTATTTTTAACAACTTTGATTTTAGTTTGGTTCCCTAAGATTTCAGTACCTTGTTTAATTTGATCAGCACGACGTACTTCTAAACGAACAGTCGCGTAGAATTTCAACGCACGTCCACCAGGTGTTGTTTCAGGGTTCCCGAACATAACGCCCACTTTTTCACGGATTTGGTTGATAAAGATTGCGATTGTTTTTGTTTTATTAATTGAACCTGATAATTTACGTAATGCTTGAGACATTAAACGAGCTTGAAGACCTACGTGTGATTGTCCCATGTCGCCATCGATTTCGGCACGTGGAACTAACGCAGCTACTGAGTCGACGATAACGATGTCAACGGCTCCTGATGATACTAAAGCATCTGCAATTCCTAATCCTTGTTCCCCTGTATCTGGTTGAGATAATAATAATTCATCAATGTTTACGCCTAATGCTTTTGCGTATTCTGGATCTAGAGCATGTTCAGCATCGATAAACGCTGCTACTCCACCACGTTTTTGAACTTCCGCAACCGCATGAAGTGCAACTGTTGTTTTACCTGAAGATTCTGGTCCGTATACTTCGATAATACGTCCACGTGGGAATCCACCTACACCTAATGCGATATCTAAGGCAAGAGAACCTGAAGATACTGTTTGAATTTGTGTATCTACTTTTTCTCCTAATTTCATTACGGCACCTTTACCGTAGCTCTTTTCAATTTTCTTTAGCGCATCTTCCAATGCTCTTTGACGATTTTCATTTTCTGCCATGTTTTAATTCCTCCACGAATTTTAAGTCAAACATATTGTACACTATGTTCTATTCCATGCGCAAGCAATATGCGAACATTTGTTCTTATTTTGTTCGAGCTTGTTTTAATAAATATTTTCTAAGTAAATTCCATCCATATTGTACCGCGAATTCACGGTTATCGTTACGAGTACGTGCAAGGTGTAATTCTAACACTTCAACCTCTGTTTGAGAGGCTAATGCTACGAAAATCGTTCCGACTTCTTTTCCTTCCATTTCACTTGGTCCAGCGACTCCTGTAAATGAAATTCCCAAATCACTTTGATAATGGAGTCTTGCTTGTTCGGCCATCGCTTTAGCACATTCTGCACTGACCATTCCATATTGATCTAGTAAGGTGCTGTCGATTCCTAGTTGCGTTTCTTTTGCTTCTCTTTGATAAGCAACTGTTCCACCTTGGAAATAAGAAGAGCTTCCTTCAAACGCCACGACACTTGCTGCAAACAATCCACCCGTTAAACTTTCAGCACATGCGATCGTGAGCCCAGATTCTTTTAGTAACTCAACAGTGACTTCCTGTAATGTATTGTGGTCTCCGTATCCATAGAAGTATTCTCCTACTTGAGATTGGATGAGTAATTCCATCCCGTCAAGAAGCTCTGTACACTCTTCTTCCGTTTCACCATTGGCTGTCAATCGAAGCATCACTTCGAATTTACCAGCATATGGCGCAATTGTCGGATTCGTTTGTCCCTCGATTAAATCTTCTAGGATGGTCACTAAACGTGATTCTCCAATTCCAAAGAATCGTAAATAACGAGACTCGAATAAATCTACCTTGCCCACTTTCTTTCTCAAGAAAGGCAATACTTCTTTTTGCATCATCATTTTCAATTCATTAGGTGGTCCAGGTAGAACAATGAATTGACGGTCCTCTTTTTCAAAACCACAACCAACTGCAAGTCCGTTATGATTTTTAAAAACAGTACCGCCTTTGAATGCGAGTGCCTGTCTACGATTATTTTCACTCATATCGCGATGAGAACGCACGTGAAAATCAATCACTTTTTGAAGAGCAACCTCATCTTCGACAAGCGGCACATTTAAAAATCGCGCCAGTACTTGTTTTGTAATATCATCTGTCGTTGGTCCAAGCCCCCCAGATAAAATAATCAACTCACTTCTTGAAGCGGCTAATTCAATCGCTTCATACATTCTTTCTTCATTATCACCAACCACTTGTTGATAGTATGTTGGGATCGAGTTTTTAGCTAATTCTTGAGCTAGGTATGCACTATTCGTGTTCACAATTTGCCCCATTAGTAACTCCGTACCAACTGCAATGATTTCTGCATTCATAATTTCGCCTTCCTTACACTCTTTTTCGAAAAATAAAAAGCCCAAAACAATTGTTTCAGGCTTTTGTTTGTTATTCTGTTTTAGTAAATGAATCCGCAAATACATGTCGATTCTTTACAAAATAATCCAAACCTGAATAGATTGTAAATACTAAACAACTATAAAGTAAGATTTGTCCGATTGGAATCCCAAGGGCCTTAAAGAACAAATCATCTGTTAATAGGAAAATAATCGCCAACATTTGAGTAGCGGTTTTTACTTTCCCTGGCCAAGCAGCTGCCATGACTTCACCATCTGTCACCAATAATAGTCTAAGTCCTGTTACTGCTAATTCACGACAAACAATGATACTCACAACCCAAGCAGGTGCTAAGTTAAATGACACGAGCATAATGAATGCGGTCATCACTAGCATTTTATCTGCTAAAGGATCAGCGAACTTCCCAAAGTTTGTCACTAATTTGTATTTGCGTGCTAAATATCCATCAAGAAAATCTGTAAAACTAGCTACTGCGAAAATAATCATCGCCAAGAAGTGAACTACACTAATTTGAGAGCCTACAAGACTCATCACACCGAGCGCTTCACTTGGCAAACACATGAGGATGATAAACACCGGAATCATGAAAATTCGCAAAACCGTTAATTTATTTGGTAAATTCATCGCAATTCTCCTATTGAATCGTGATATAAATTCTTGTAGCGTTTGAACCTTCAGGAATTGTTAGTTCAACACCACCAACAGTAATTGTACCTAATGGCGTATATCCAAAGTCCATACGAATCGTAGTTGTTCCTTCTGGAATTGAACCAGTCACTGTTTGATTTGTTGCTGGAACTCCGTCTGCCACAACTTTACCATCCGCTGAAATTTGTGCCCATAAAGCATTTCTTGCTTCATTTAACACTTTCACGTCTAATGGGAATTTACTTACATTCGCAATATAGTACAATGCATTTCCGTTCGCATATGAATAAGTAACACTTGTCACTTCTGGAGCTGCAGTTGTCGTTGTAGCAACAGTTGTTTCTGCTGCAACAGCTGTTTGTGTTGTAGCTTGAGTCGTTACAGGATTATTGCGTTGTGCACGGTTGCTAAATACGGCTTGTCCGATTGCAAAAATAATCGCTACGATGAACATTCCCAATAAGATTGTTGGGAAGTAATTTTTTAAAGTTGCTGATACTGAAGACCATTTACTCTTATTCTTATTTAAACGTGTACGATTACTTGAAGAAGTCGTATAAGTTGCCTGTGGAGTTGTCTTCACAACAGCTTGTGGAATTTCTGCTGCATGCTCTTCTAATAAAGCCGCTCCATCTAATCCAACTGTGTCAGCAATTTGTTTGATGAACGCGCGTGTATAAAACGCACCTGGCATCAAGTCGAAGTCATTATCTTCAATTGCGATTAAATAACGTTTTTGAATTTTTGTAATTTGTTGCAAGTCATCAAGAGTGTACCCTTTTAATTGTCTTGCACTTTTTAAAATTTCTCCGATTGTTTGTGTCATTATTTCACCATCTTTTCATTTTCTCATTGAAAAGTATACCATAGATTAAAAACGAAAAAAACAAAAAGAAGTCGCTATGTTGTGTTTAGCCTATTTTACAAACTGAATATATAGTGTATCTTTCTTCGAATGGCCATTTGGCAAACTGACATTTAGTATAAAATTTCTCTCTTTTTCGTTCCACTGCACATGTACCGTTCCATTCGAAAATTGGATGACATCTGGATACGTCATTTCATCTTTGTTAAAGGTTAGCTTTTGCCTTACCGTCTGACTTGCCATCTCTAGCAATATATCCATTCGATACCCATCTTCCAGAAGGCGATATTCAAGAGTGTTGTGAGCATGAATTTTGAGTAGCGCGATAATAAGGAAACTGGCAATGGCAAGTAACGCCAGAAATTGAAATAATAAGAACCCTTTTCTTCTATGGTTTATCATTTTTCTTTTCCTTATCCTCTTTAACTTTGACGTAAATGACACGATTCTTCGGGGCAAAATTTAAGTGAAAAGTATTTCCTTGGTTGAGCGTTGTCGAAATCAGTAACCTGCTCCCGTTTCTTTTCATCGATATCGACCGAATCCCATAAAGAAAAGGTTGGTGTCCTCCACTTCCTCCTGCTCCTTTAAAAATCTTTCCGCCATCTTTCCAACTAGAAACGAGCGTAATCACATCCGTCTTCTCCGATACGGTATTTTCAAAGTGTGCAGTATAAGGATCGTAGCCATTAAACGATGTCAGCTTAAAGCCAGCGTAATTAAAATTTATTTGCTGAACGGCGACATGCCATTTAATATCGTCTGGAACATTGAGATGGTCCTTGATTTTTAGAAACGCTGTAGAAAGTCCCATAAACGCTACTAAACTAATCGATATGATAACGAGTGCGATTAGATGTTCAACGAGGATAAATCCGGACTTTTTTCTCGGTAATCGCATTGATCTGAAACACCTCCTCATGCTCTCCGCAAGAGACCGTTACGACTGTTGAAGAGGACGTTGTATTTACTTTTTCAAATGTCACCTTTTTCATCTTTTTCAACTCTTCGTTTTGCAATTTATCAATGGTTGTAGGATACGTAGCACTCGCTTGTAGATCCATTAACTGAGTAGCCGCAGCATCCAAAAAGCATCCTTTAAGTTGCTGGCGGTGATACAGCTGCCCCATCATAAAGCTGATTAAAGATACAATAACGGTCAAAACCATCAGTCCGATTAATGCTTCAAGCAATACATAGCCTCTACTTTTCGGTAATTTCAACATGATACTTTGCCTCCCCTAACTGAAAAACATAAGTGTATCTGCGATTTTGCCCATCAAATGTCACGGACGAGAACTGGCTAACATTCCCGCTATAGGGCTTAAAACCATACGTTTGAACCGAATAACTTCTCATGGTATCTGGAAAGCGAATCTTCTTATCCAATTCTCTAGCTCCGTGACAATTCAATTCCACGATGCCACCCGATACCGTTACGAATGAACCTTGTCCCGTTGAAATAGCTGTAATCTGCGCCGTATCCATCACTTGCTCAAACTCTCTTAGAAATACTTCTTCCTTCCAATTTACATAGGAATGACTAATCAAAGGTGGAGTCAGTATAAGTAAGAAGCAAGCAATGGCGAGCGCAATTAAGCATTCAACAAGCGTAAATGCTCTACTCCGCATTCTTTAATTCTTGTGGTGCATTATTGTACGCATCCAATTGCTTCTGATCAATGTACTTTTCTCTAAGCAATTCATCTACAGTTGGGATTTGATTTGTACTCTTTTCAAGCATATAAGCTTGTTGTTGAGTTTTTACCACGTGTACAATCGCTGCATCTGACTTTTTCTTAGCCTCTTCTCTCTGCTTAGCAATATTTGGAATAATGAGTAGCATCATCAAGCCAATAATAAAGAGGCACACGAGTAATTCGATTAACGTGAACCCTTTTTTCTTTGTTTTCATTTTCATTTTAATTTCCTCCAATCATCGTTAGTGTCGGTAGTAATAAGATGAGATACATGGAAACGATGAGGAACCCAATCCCCATAAGTAGCAACGGTTGAATCCACTTGATTTTCTTTTCGATGCCTTGCGTAAATTCGTCTAGCATTTGGTCTGCATATACTTGCAGTTGCACGTCTAGTTGCCTAGTTTTTTCTCCTTCTAATACCAGCCAGATAAACTCCTGACGGAACAGCTTCATCTTTTCAAGCGCCGTAGAAAAGGACTCTCCTTGAATCAGTTGTTCTTCTAGCTTCTGCGCAATCATCTTTGAGAGTGCACTCGTTCCTTCTTTCTTCAGTTCGGACACCATCGACAATAATGACTGTCCATTCCCTAGAAAATACGAGAATTCTCGGGCGTACAAAAACGTCACGTATTGCTGCGCACTCTTTCCAATAACGGGAAGCGAAATCAACATGCGAAACTGATCGTAGGTGTTCTTTCGCTTCCAGTACAAGCGTACTGCAAGAATAATGATTAGTAGCACTATTAGGAATCCCAGCGCCAGTTGTGGTAAGTTCTGAAACCCAAGCCATATCCAATACAGGAAGCCAGACTGCTTGAGTTGGTCTTCTTGCACCATGCTAGAGAGTTGGTCGAGTAAGAGCATTCGAATACAGAGCACCATCCCAATCACAAACGTAAAAAGAAACGCAGGATATATCATCATCTGCTGCATTTTCTTTTGTTGTTTTTGCTTGCGAGTGAGAAACTCCCCAATCGACGCACAAGCCTTCTCGAAGCTACCAAACTGCATGGATAAATAAATTTGCGAGGTATTCGTTTCAGAGTACCCGACCCGTTTCAAGCACTCATCGAAACGCCGTCCTTCTCCAAGCGTTCCTCTCATTTGTTCGAGGTCTTTCTTTTGCGCATCGAATAGGTATTCTAAAAATTTCAACGCCTCATCCAAGCTAAATCCTTCCTCGAGTAAATGAGCCAACTGAATCAGGAATCGACTTTGAACCGGCCCTTTCCACTTTTTAGATAATTTGATAGGTTTCGTAAGTTTTGTCCGTAATGTATCCCAATGCATAAGCCTTCCTCAATACCTTATTAAAAGGATGTACTCTTTCTTCGTCTGCTGAAAATTGCTTCGTTTTAAAGAAATGCGACAACTTTTCATGCGTTTCGATTTCAAAAATGGTTCCCCGCTTTTCTCCGTTTGTTAAATGATTACAATGAAGTTCACATTCCTTACCACATAGTCCACAATACCGAGGGAGTAGGCGTTGTGAACAAATCGCGATAATAGTTTGCTCAAGCATCGTTTTACTTACCCCAAGTTCCAAGAGCCTTGCTACCACTCCATTACAGTCTTTTGCGTGAACAGTTGCTAGAATCAAGTGCCCCGTTAAGGCTGCACGAATCGCCATCTTTGCTGTCATTTCGTCTCGGATTTCGCCGATTAGTAAAATATCAGGATGATGACGTAGGCAACTCTTTATGAGTAATTCGTACGTAATTCCAGCCTTCTCGTTAATCTCCGTCTGTAAAAACATCGGCTCATGATACTCCACTGGGTCTTCCATCGTAATCACTTGAAGCGTCTTTTCTTTCATACGGGCCCTAAGCAAAGCATACATCGTACTCGTCTTCCCAGAACTGACTGGTCCGGAAAATAAAATTAAGCCACTCTTATAGCGTAGGAACTGTTGCAACAGCGCCCAGTCCTTTGGAAAATAAGTCATCGAACGAATCGACGCCTTTTCCTTCTTCGACCGATGCAAGAGCCTGATAACCATAGATTCCTTCTGCTTAAAATTCGTAATCACTGATAATCTCAGTTCAATCATCTGTTCCTTTGAAATCTCAAAGGTTAAGGAACCACTCTGCGGTCTTCGTCTCTCTCCTACATCCATTCCAGCTTGATACTTTAAATACGAAATAAATTGCAAGGCCACTTCGTCTGAAATTCTTCTTAACTCTTTTAACCCATTGACATCTCTTAAATAAAATACATACTCCTCTCCAACCGGTAATAAATGAATATCATCTAATTGGTGTTTAATGGCTTGCGTGAACACTTCCGTTGCTAATTCATTCATTTCCATCGTTCTTCCCCCACTCTTTGACTAGTCATAAAGAACTACGATAAAAAATAAAAAGGAGTCTTTTGGACAACAAAAAAACGCTGAAGAAAATCTCTTCAACGTTTCGAGGTTATTATCTTATTTTTTTCAAGGTTCCTAGTCCTACACCGACTGCGGCACCAACGGCATCCACAAAGACATCTTGGATTAGTGGTGTGCGTCCTGGAGTGACTCCTTGGTGGAATTCATCGGTCATCGCATATAGCACTGCGATAAAGAACGCCAAGAACTGCGGCCATCCTTTTTTACGAACGTGAACACTTAACCCTCTCGTCCATTGATAGCCGATAAAGAAGTAAGCTAAGAAATGAGCGGCTTTACGAATGAAAAATTCGATGAACTGCGCATATCCTAGAGAAGGAATACTGATGGTTTGTCCTGCATATTCAAATTTAATTTTAGATAAAATTTCTGAAAAAGGTTGCATCGGCAGTCCCTTTTGAATCGTAGACACAAGTGACTGATCCTTGTAAGGCATGCTTGAACTAATAAAAATTAAACCCATGACTGCAATCGCCAGTGTAATCGCAATAGTTGCTTTTGTTTTCTTGGACATGAAACCTCTCCTTCCTAATGACTTTCTTTATTATGGTCAACTCTACAAGTTTAGTCAAGCGTCTTTCCTATTTCTTAAATTCCATAAAAAATAGATAAAAATGTATATTGACGTCATTTTATGAAAGCGTTACAATTAAATAAAAAACGGAGTATCGGGAGGATACAACAATGGAACGCTACACTCAAGATTTAAGCTTATTGGTAAAACAGATTCAGCTGCTTGAGGAACAACAGCAGCAACAGAATTACTACAACAATCTCTTCAGCCAGAATCCAAATCCGTATAACAAGTCTTTTGAAGAGATTATCGAGTATTTACTCGGCACAACCGAGTCCACTTTCTTAATCCACCACTTTGAAGATTTCCCACAAGCGCTGTCCTATGACCAGCAGAAAGAATTCCAGAAGCTGCGACACTATTATTTGCGTCATCAAAACGCCCTACGCTGTTTCAACAAACCATTTTCCGAAGAATGCCACGCGCTGACCTCGCTGTGGATTAAAGGCATGCGCGGCGACAGCATCATCGATCTCATTCCTCATCTCGATAGCTTGAGAGATTATTTCCACTTACATTACCAGAAACTCCTAGGCCAACCTACTGTCTCCTACAAAGACGTTTTAGCCTTCTCGTTTGGCCCACAAATTACTGAGTTCTATTACACGCTCATCAAAGAGAGCAAAGATTCTTTCTTGCGCCTTTATAACGATTACTTAGAGTCATTCCCGCAAACGTATATTCCTGTGCACTATTTACATTTATCAAAAGAAGAGACGCTGCTCGTTTTAGAGGAGCTGATTACTCTTGCGTCTTCCGTTTTGCCAAAACAAGACTTCTACATTAACTTTGGTCCAAATCCATTCCCTAGTCATTTCCATAATGAACATACAACTTGCTTAAACTTGGGTGTATTCACTGATTTTATGACTGCGCTGCATCAATGCTTAAAGCAACTCGGCAAAGTCTTTCTTCAGGAATACACCCATTCTTTTGTCATTATGCAAAAATCCGATTTCGAACAGCTTCATCTGCACCATTCTATTTTAGAATTTTGTACACTTCTACCGATTTTATCCCAAACGATTTCCAAAGCCATTATTAAAACCATTTATCCGGATAAACTAACGGACGATAAGTTTGTAAATCAAATCCAAGAAGAATTGCTCTATCACTATTTTAGAACGAATAAGTTAAACACCAGCATCGAGAGTCATCAGCCTTTGCAAGAAATATTAAAATGCTACATCGAAATGGAAATCGAGGAAGACTGGTTCAATGGCGCGTTCCCTTCCATCGAACTCTCGCACGAGTGGAATGTCCGCTCTAATAAGTGCTTGCATAAAGTTCCTTCGACGCATATGGATGGGCTACTTCGTCATATTCACTGGACTCAAGGCGAACTCGGAAATGCCTTTGGTAAATTACTTGGTCTCTTCTCCATCTTCTGCAGTGGTCTGCCAAAAGAACCATATGATCATCCATTTTCAGAATTTCTCGAGCACTTCTCATCGGATCAACTGCGCAGATGGCATCCAACTTATGAATTAATCGAGCACTTGCGGATGAATCCTGAATCGACGAAATGCTGCTGGGTGTTCTTTAAGCAGAAGCTGAATGAATTCAAATAAGTCAAAATTATCATATATGATAATTTATCTTTTATGATCATTACCAAATATGGTAATTACCATATTTGGTAATGTCATATTAAAAAAAGATCCCATCAACAAATTTTGGCACTGATCCCCGTAAATGAGAATTAAATAAAAACACCTCCAAGTTGGATTTGGTACAATATT
>CAUVGI010000009.1:0-31710 GCA_963551375.1 uncultured Streptococcus sp.
TCTCCAAGTTCTGCTTTGAGTGTTTCGAATTCTGGTGGCAAGTGGTTTGCTGGTCGATCGCTGATGACTTCTTGGTCACCAATGATGCTTCTTCTGAAACTTTCTTGAATTGGTACTGGTGATTGTCCATAAGAACCAAGTAAGTAAGCTTTCACTTCGTTTGAAACCACTTTGTAGCGTTGGCCTGTAAGAACGTTCATCGTTGCTTGTGTTCCCACCATTTGGCTCATTGGAGTTACGAGTGGTGGATATCCAAGGTCTGCTCTTACTTTAGGCACTTCTTTTAATACTTCTTCGTATTTATCTGTTGCACCCGCTTGCGTTAATTGAGAATACATATTCGATAACATTCCACCAGGCACTTGATATAAAAGCGCACGTGGGTCTGGTGTTAACATTTTTGGATTTAATGTTCCATCTTTAATGTATTTATCTTTAATTACTCGGAAGTGGTCTGCAACTGGTTCTAATTTTGCCAAATCAACGGAGATGTCATAGCCTAGTTCGCGAAGAGCGATGACTAATGATTCCGTTGGTGGTTGGCTTGTCCCTTCACTAAGTGGTGAAAGGGCCGTGTCGATGCGGTCTGCACCAGCTTCAATGACTGCTTGATAAGTGAGTTGTGCAATACCGCTTGTGCAGTGTGTATGCACGACGATTGGAACTGTAATCACTTCTTTTAATGCGCGAACGAGCTCAATACCACGAGCTGGTGTTAAAATTCCGGCCATGTCTTTCACACAGATAGAATCCGCACCCATTTCTTGCATTTTTGCTGCTAGTTCTTTGTAGTATTCAATCGTGTGCGCATCACTAATCGTATAGCAAATTGTCATTTGTGCTTCTTTACCTGTCTTCTTCACAGCATTTAGTGAAGCTTCCAAGTTACGAACGTCATTTAACGCATCGAAAATTCTGAAAATATCAATCCCGTTTTCTGCTGATTTTTCGACAAATTTTTCGACAACATCATCGGCATAGTGACGATATCCTAAAATATTTTGACCGCGTAACAACATTTGTAACGGTGTCTTCTTTAAATGTTTTTTCAAGGTGCGAAGTCTGTCCCATGGATCTTCGTCTAAGAAACGAATACAGGCATCAAACGTTGCTCCACCCCAACATTCCAAAGAGGCAAATCCTGCTTCGTCTAATTGATCTAAAACAGGGAGCATATCTTCAATTCGCATACGGGTTGCCATCAAAGATTGATGGGCATCCCGTAAGATTGTATCTGTAATTCCTATTTTTCGAGTCATCACCGAACACTCCTTTCACTATAATACGTCGATAAAGCGTTCGATTGTCTTGATGCTTTCAAGGGCATCTTGAGGAATTTGATGTTCTGGATTTGCATCGTTAAATGCTTTCAAGTAATCCAAACGGAATTGCATACGATCACGAATTAATTCAGCGTATTCGCCATTCATGTCAGGCACTTCGTAACCTTCAACTGGTAAGTATTCCATTCCTGGAAGACCACCGAATAATTCAAAGTTTGCTTTGCCATCAACAACTGTTTCGATGACGCCAAGTGAAACTTCTTTTGTAACTTTCTTACCTAAGAAATCTCCTGTATTGATGATGTAGCAGTCTACACCTTTATCAAATAATGCTTTGAATTTTTCGTAGTCTTCTACTAATGGATATACACGGAATGGGTTTGCGTATGGTTCGATAACGAGCGCATCTAAGTTTGCCCCAGCCCCTGTATTTTCAGCAGTAGAACGTTTTGTCATTAATGTACATCCTAAAATAGATGCTAAACGTGGATCTATGATTTTCACTAATGGTGGTAGTGCATCATCTTTCATGATCCAGAAAATAGATTGAATTGGTTCTTGAATCTTATCAACACGGTTTGGTGTTGAATAACGAGATTTAATAGTACGTCCGTTACCGTTACGAATATCTTCAGTTACTAAAACTTTACGGCCGTTTTCATCCAGAGTCACACCACAGTTTTGAACCGTTACGAAGTAATCTTGTTCTCTGTGACCTGCTGGATAGTCATTTGTTTTGTCGAAGTAAGAAGGTTCTAAAGCTACAGATGAACCATCTTCTACCGAAATCACAAATGCATCGTCGTGTAATACTTCAATGTCGTATTTATCGTCATGTTTAGCGTGTGTTAATGTAGACTTACCTGATCCAGATAATCCGAAGAAGCTTGCAACGTAAGAGTCGCCTTCTTTACGGAAAATCTTCAAACCACCGTGGCAAGAAACGTAGTTGTTACGAGCGGCAGTTGCCCATGCTAATGTTAACGTTCCTTTTTTGATTTCCCCAAAATAACTCATTCCTAAAATTGCAGCACAGTTATGTTTTGTATCAAAGAATGCTAATCCATCTGGGTAATCAGGATGTCTCCAAGTTGGGTCGAAGAAAATGAAAATATCATTTTCGTTATATTGTTTAGACGCATCATAACGTCTCTTATATTGGTCATTGAAAATTTGGAAGTTCAATAACCATGAGTACAAGTTGTTAATGTGTTCTTTAGGCATTGTGATATGCGCCTTCACCATAAAGTCTTCATCAAGACCTACAACGGCTGTACCCTTAATAAACGGTTTGAACGAACTGTTATAAATCTCTTCGCGAATGATTGGAATAATCTTTGCATCTTCTGCTGGATTATTACCCAAAATTCGACGAGCTTTTGCAGTACGTCCTACAACGCTCCCATCAACAACCGTAAGAATATGTGCATCCTCCGGTAACCCTAAATCCTTTGCGTTTGCAACGAACGCATCTAACACTGTTGTATTAGGTGCATGTGACGCTAATTCATACGCCTCTGCCAGAGTCGGAATTTCAGTCGCATTGTTCGAATAAAAAGCTGGTTCAATAGTTGCCTTCAATTGCGAAAGATGCGGATTGCTCTTGCGTATAGTGTCTGTAGCGAAACGATCAATTGTTGCCATAATATCAACCTTCCTATCTTTTTATTGATACTTTAATTATACACGAAAACGCTTTAAATGTAAGCGTTTTTTGTGATTTTTTTTGCTAATTTCTCCATTTTTTTCTTTTAATTGTTGGAATCTCGTCCAAAAGTAGCGAATCGCTCCCAAACAAAAAAAGAACGGGTTACCGCATGCAATAACCCATTCTTTTAAGCTTTATCTTTAAAATTCATTTCAAAACACATACCTTCTGCTGTTGCAAAGAAGCGGTGTTCAATTTGTTCACGTTCGAGCAACTGATGAACACTATAGAGTCCTACTCCATTTCCTCCGCCAGTCGTTCCTTTTGAAGATGGTAAGAGTGAAAATGCCGTTTCAATTTGTTCTTTCGTTAGTGGAACACATGGATTTTCAATCGTTAAATCTTGATCCTTTAATTCCACTCGAATGACGCCTTCTTTTGATGAGTGTTTAATGGCATTCATCAATAAGTTATTCCATACATTTCGAAAGGCGATTGGGCTCGCTTCAATCGTGAATGGTTCGATGTTTTCTTCAAGCACTAGTCCTTTTTCTTGTAATAACAACTGGAATTCTCTGTTCCACTCTGGAAGAACTTTGTCTAATGCTATTTCTTCTTTTGTTAGAGTTTCTTCTTGTAATTTAGACAGCGCCAGAATTTCCTGAACGAGTACAGACATCTGGTCGACTTTGGCAATCGACTCTTCCAAGTACTTATCACGGTCCTTATATTTACCAACATTGAGGCTCATATTCTCTAATAAAATACGCAGACCTGCTAATGGCGTCTTCAACTCGTGAGAAGCGCTTCGCAAGAAATCCACCTTTGTTTTTTCCAACTGAATCATCTTCTGATTCTTCTCTTCCAGTTCATCGATGACGGATAGTAGATGCTCGTATAACTCATTAATTTGCATCTCCATCTGTCCAATTTCATCGGCTCTTGGATTTACAAACCGTGCATCTCTATCCAATTCCATCATCTTCTTGGTTACTCTGGACATTTGCATCAGAGGTTTCGATAATTTTCTAGCATAAATATACGAGAAAATGACTGCTGTAAAGATCGAAATGGCGAGCGATAATGGCAAATAACGGAATGTAACCTTGGTTGCCTGTTTCACCGATTCGGTTGTCGTCACGACCTGCAGTTGCATTTGTTTGCCGTCTTTTGTAGTGACTTGTCTATCCTCGATAATGACCGAGTTCTGATCACTATTTTCATCAATGGCTAACTCGCTTCCTAGCTGTAAGTTCTCCCCGTTCGATTCTTTTCTTAAGTAAGCTGTAATCCCTTCATTTTTAGCATACAGTTGCAAAGCAGACGCAGCCTCTTGTTCATCGACTTTGGATAAACTTTCTACTAACACATCTGCTTTTTGGCTTAATTCTTGCTGACGTTCCTGCAAATAAAAGTGCGGAAAGGCAAAGTATAAAAACAGATGCGCGATGGCGACTAGCGTACCTAGAATACTCAATGTATAAATAAAAATCTTAGGAAACAGTTTTAATTTTCTCATCTTAACTCCAACTTGTATCCGACATTTTTAACCGTCACGATACAATCCAACAATAATTTTTTTCGCAATTGCTTGATATAAACATCCACAACACGGTCAAACGGTGGATCTTCATGTTCTGCCCACACGTGATCTAATATTTGAGCGCGACTCAATACTTGTCCGTGATGTTCTGCGAGTAGTTTCAAAATTGCCAGTTCTTTTGCAGTTACTTCCACAATTTGCCCATTTACCCTAGCTTCAAAACTGGTAAAATTTACACTCGTATTCTCATAGTTCCACACATCCATTTCTCCGTAATGACGCTTCAATACGGCTTCAATCTGTTTATGCAAAACGACGAGGGAGAAAGGTTTTTGAATAAATCCATCGACGAGTAACTCGAACGTTCTCACTTGTGTTTCTTCATCATGAAGGGCCGTTAGCATCAGAATAGGAACTTTACTAGTTTTACGTACCTCTTCTAACACTTCAAAGCCATTTTTTCGAGGCATCATAATATCGAGTAAGATTAAATCAATAGACTCTTTTCCAAATACTTCAATCGCCTCTACTCCATCTTCTGCTTCAAACACATGGAAGCCTTGCTCTGTTAAATATTCACGAACTCCTTCGCGAATCGCTCCTTCGTCTTCAACGATTAATAAATTCAAAAACATCACCTCTTTTTTGCTATTATATCAATCTATTGGTCTAGCGACTAGACCCTTGCTTATTTATTCCGTATCTTGCAATAAACTCTTCGGAGATTTTTGTAAAATAAACGCACTTCCTAAGAGAACTGCAATAACAACAACGACGAGTCCAAGACCTACAACTGTTGCTTTATCCATATTGGATACCGTCACCGATAATTCTGTCAATGTCTTATTGAAACCGTCAACAGCTGCTCCACCACCAAGGTTGGCCGATTTCGCTTCATTCGCCAGTTGCGTTCCAAGGCTGCTATTGACTTGACCTAAGATGAGTTTTCCAACCCATTCGCTGACAGGTCCACCTGCAAGAATTGCAGCGATAAAGCTGGCGATGCTGACCATTCCTACTTCGCACAGCATTTGCGCAATAATCGTTTTGTTCGTCATTCCTAGCGCCAAACGGACACCGATTTCTCGGCGGCGGCTGTTCGTCCATAAGAAGAGGACGAGCACTAAAATAATCGCTGAGAAGATTAGGCTTCCAAGGAATAGTTTGTCTGTTAAGCCATATACTAAGTTAATTGATTTCTGAAGCGTTGGGTAGTTTTGGCTACTCTTAATGAGCGTATAGGCCTTCCAGTCAATTCCCAATTTCTTCGCTTGTTCCATCACCTTATCGATGTCATATTGACCACCAACAAGGAAAGTTGCATCCAGGTAAATCGCATTTGCTTCAGTATATCCATACATTAATGCGCTGGTCTTTAAGTCTGTTAAAATCGTATTTTCATATAATTCTTGAGGTGCTGTGACACCACCTTTATTTTTTCCACCGAACAAACCAACAATCGTCACTTCGGTTTGGTTATTGGCTTGCTTTTCATTATCTGCATCATAAATATTTGATTTCAACTTGAACTTGTCGCCGACTTTTAAATTATTTTTCTTAGCAAAGTCTTCGTGTACTAAAGCCACATTTGTATCGTCATCCTTAATATGGCGCCCTTCTGTTAGCGTAAAAATCTGCGCCGCGAATCGTTCATCCATGCTAGAATCATTAATTCCGGTTACCTGAGCAGCTTTCCCGAAACGTTGCTGACGAGTGGCATCAAGACGAACTCCTTTTGCTGGAATCAATTCTTGATCCACAAGGTCAGCTACGACTTCCATTCGCTTCACTGCCTTTTGAACGCCTTCGATTCCTTCAATCGCTTGAATATCTTTTCCTTTCAAGTTCCCGCCCCCACGAGCAGTCCCTTGATTATGTCTACGGTCAATTTGCATCGAAAACGAAGAATTAATCGACTTAAACGTTTCTTTTGCAGCAGTATCCGTTGCGTGTTTTACGGCTAAACTACTAAGAGCTACCGTTGCCATAGTAAATAAAATAAAGAAAATAATGAAGGTTTTAAACTTTTTTCTTGAGACATATGCCCAAGCATTTTGTAGGATATTCATCTATTTTCCCCCTCTTGCTTTCTTTAGTTTTCCATCTTCTAATTCCAACACTTCATCACTCGCAGTCGCTACTTGCGGGCTGTGAGTCACTACGATGACGCATTTTCCACTTTCATGTGCTGCCATTTTTAAGATATCCACAATTTCTGATGCGGTTCCTTCATCAAGATTTCCCGTTGGTTCGTCCGCCAAAATAATCGGTGCCTTTGAAACGAGCGCTCTCGCAATCGCAACTCGTTGTTGTTGCCCGCCAGATAGCTTTAATACATTACGATGAATTAATTCTTCCTCTAATCCTAATTTCAATAGGATATCTTTGCTTGCTTTTCCATTTACTAAACGCACATTTTCAAGTGGTGTTAAATAATCGATTAAATTATAGTTTTGGAACACTAAACAAATATGGTCACGACGATGTTCACTGTATGACCCTTGCGCAATATCTTGCCCATTGAAACACACTTTTCCTTTCGTTGGACTATCTAATCCTGCTAATAGAGATAAGAATGTCGATTTCCCTGCTCCGGATTTCCCAACAACAGCATAGAATTTTCCTTCTTCAAAAGTGGCATTCAAATCATTCAATACATATTTTTGAGAATCCTCGTATCGATAATAAATATTTTCTAATGATAATACTGACATAAAAACACTCCTTAGTTCATTTGACTTAAAATTTTCTTCGGTTTCTTCATTAAGATAACTGCCGTACTAAATAGAACAGCTAGTGCAATAATGATTAGGACGACTCCAATGGTTAGCAGCCCTTGCATCAGACTGAACTCCGGCAAGCTCGATTCAAATAATGATTTCACTTGAGGGGGAATCTCATCCGAGGTTAAGAGCCCCGTGTAAAATTGCTTGGCTACAAAGCTGCCCAACATAAGAGCGAAGATGGAGCTCGTTGCCGCAACCGTGTAGAGTTCTAATAAGATTTGTGCGATAATTTCTTTTCTTGAAATTCCGACCGACATCAAAATCCCGAACTCATGAATTCTTTCTCTTAATGTAAATAATAAAATTAAAAATAAAACAATAACTGCTAATACAAATACAGAACTCGTCAACAATGTCATGAGCGATCTGAAATTTTGGATAGGCGCTGCTACTTGCTCAAATACTTGTTCATTTTTAGAAAGTTGCATGCTATCCCACTTGAGAGAAAGTTCTTTTACTTTCGCGATTACTTCATCTAATTTCGATGGATCTTTTACCGTAAAAATCGCACGGTGAACAATTGCATTCGATTCATCTTTTCCAATCAATGTTTGGCTCGTTTTGTAATCCATATAAATACGATTTTCTGTTAAGTCACTCGTCAATCCTGTTGATTGTTCCGATAACTTTCCGTTGAAGATTCCAACGATTTCAACGATTACTTCTTTACCACTTGCAGTAGTACCCTCGTTTTGGAAATTCTTCAATTTAATTTTGTCTCCAACTGTCCAGTTGTTTTCTTTTGCAAGTTCTTCATGCACAAGGACTTTTCCTGAATCATCTTTGGTTAACGCACGCCCTTCTTTGAGATTTAGCGCACCGCTAGCAAAATTTAACTCCTGACTACTTGAAGTGACCCCGTGATAGCTCACGAGTTCTCCCATTTTCCCTTGGTCTAGTTGGACCGCTTGTTCCCTCTCAACAGCCTTTGCGTCTTCGAGTTGCCCGATGCCGTCCATTTCATACTGCGCATCCTTTACTCCTTCGACTTGTTCCACTTGAGACATCTTCTTTTGTTCAATGTTTCCGTCTTGCAAGAGGGACTCGATTTGAAAGCCCGAATTCGATAGATCCAAAAGTTTTTCTTGAACCTTCCCTGTACTTTCTTGCATCGAGAGGACCGCCAAGACGGCTGCTGTAATTAGCATCATGATGAAAAATATTATTCCTGTACGAATCTTCTTGCGAACAAGATACGCACCTGCTCTCTTTTTCCAATCCATGTGCTCTCCCACTTCCTTTCCTATTCTGTACTATTAGTTTGCACTTCCAATATGAAACGAATATGAAACGAATTTCTTTTTTGAAAATTTTTATTACCATATATGGTAATAAAATATTTTTGCCTGCAAAAAAGGCTGGACCATTGTCCAGCCTTTCCTCTTTAATATCTTTCTTTCATTGCACGATCGATTTCGCGTTTCATATCCTTTTGCTTTAAGGCATCACGTTTATCGTAATTTTTCTTCCCTTTCGCAACTCCGATTAATAACTTCGCAACGCCATTTTTTATATAGACCTTTAACGGCACTACCGTATTTCCGGCTTGCTTTACTTGCTCCAGTAAATAATTGATTTGCTTTTTATGAAGCAATAATTTTCTAGTTCTTAATGGGTCATGATTGAACAGTGTCCCTTGTTCAAACGGACTAATATGGACACCTACAAGAAAAGCTTCTCCTTGCTTCAAGCTTACATATCCATCTTTTAAATTGATACGCGCTTGACGAACCGATTTGATTTCTGTTCCAGTTAAGACCATCCCAGCTTCAATCGTTTCAAGAATGGTATAGTCATGATTCGCTTTTCGATTTTGTGCGAGCACTTTATCGTTCGTTCCTTTAGGCATTCACGAACCTCCTAGCGTCTTTTCTTTTTCGTTTTAATGGCTTTTTTAAAGCGTTGGCGTCCTTTTGATTTTTTGCCTTTCTTAGAAGACTTATCATCAAAGCGTTCGCCTCTTCTTGGTCGTTCTGTTTTAGCCAATTTTGCATCTTCTACGAGTAGGAAATCGACTTCTCTAGCTTCTACATCTACTTTCACACATTTCACACGAACTCGGTCCCCAATACGGTAACTTACGCCCGTACGTTCGCCAAGTAAAATCATGTGGCTTTCAATAAAGTTAAAGTAGTCTTGTTTCAAGTGAGAAATATGAATTAATCCTTCTACGGTATTGGCTAACTCAACAAACATTCCGAATTTTGTTACAGAACTTACGATACCATCAAATTCCTCGCCAACCTTATCTTGCATGTATTCGGCTTTCTTCAATGCATTCACATCGCGTTCCGCCTGTACTGCAAGTCGTTCCATACGAGATGATTGATCTGCAATTTGTTGCAACTTATCTTCTAGAAGTGTTTCTTCTTTCTTCGATAAATGACCTGGATGTTTTCCGTAATGACGAATCATACGATGGACGATTAAGTCTGGATAACGACGGATTGGCGAAGTGAAGTGCGTATAGTCTTCTGCTGCCAGTCCATAGTGTCCCGTTGGCGTGATATCGTATTTAGCTTGTTTCATAGAACGAAGCATCATTGTTGATACCACAGCTTCATACGGCTCACCGCGTACCTCATTCAAGGCCTTTTGCAATTTCTTCGGTGTAATCGAATCGTTCTTCCCCTTAATCGTAATTCCAAATGCGGTAATAAACTCTAAGAATCGTTGGAGTTTTTCGCTATCTGGATTTTCGTGAATACGGTAAATGAACGGCACCTTCAATTGTTCATAATGACGAGCCACGGTTTCGTTAGCAGCTAACATAAAGGACTCAATGAGTCGCTCTGCTACGCCACGTTCACGTAGTACAATTTCGGTTGGCGCTCCTTTTTCATCGACCAGAATTTTTGCTTCTTGTGTATCAAAGTCAATCGCTCCACGTTCCATACGTCTACGTTCTAGAATCGTATGCAATTCCTTCATGTTCCAAAGCATTTCTTCAATCTCTGGAGTAATTTTTTCAGAAGCTTCATTCGTATTGAATAATACATTCACTTCATCATAAGTTAATCGCTCGTTCGATTGAATTACACTTGGGAAAATCTCGTGCTGGTAAATTGTTCCGCTACGGTCAATTTCCATTCGTGCTGTTAATGTTAATCGTTCTTCATATGGATGCAGCGAGCAGATTCCGTTTGATAATCGTTGTGGCAACATTGGAACCACACGGTCTGTTAAATACACACTCGTTCCGCGTTCGAATGCTTCCTTATCCATTTCAGAATTTTCCGTTACATAATAAGAAACGTCGGCGATGGATACCGTTAATACAAAGGTTCCATCTTCGCGTTTGACTAGAGCTACCGCATCATCTAAGTCTTTTGCGTCTGCCCCATCAATTGTCACGGTTAATTCTTGGCGTAAATCAACACGCCCTTCGAGTTCTTTCGGTGAGATGGTTTCACTCACACGGTTGGCTTCCTCTAAGACTGACTCTGGGAATACTGTTGGGATTTTTAATTGATGTAAAATCATTAAAATATCCATACCGACAGCGTCTTTATAGCCGATTTCTTTAACGATATGCGCCTTCAAGACGAGTTCGTGACGCTCTGTTTCATAACTATCAACTTCGGCAATCACGACGGTTCCGTCAACTGGGTTTAATCCCTTTCTAGTCACATAACATTTCGTTTTCTTTAATTTAGAATCTTTTAACGCAATTTCGCCACAATAGCCTGTTTGCATCATAATCTTCGATGGGTAACGTGTATAAATTCCCACCAATTGCTTCACAGCGCGTTCAATAATCTTCACGATTGTTCCGCTTGCGGCTTTATCGTTATAAGGATTTTCTTCTTGCACGATTCGAATCGCAACCGTATCCCCATCCATAGCGCCATGGACATCCGTTCTTGGAATAAAAATATCTGGTTTTCCTTCTTCAACTGTGACAAAACCAAATCCTTTATCGTTTAATCGGAATGTTCCTTCTAATGTACGATTTTTTTGATTGAATCCAAATTTACCTTGTCGTGTTAATACAATTTTTCCAGAATCTTCGAGGTCAGCTAATTGTTTCACTAAAATCTTAAAGTCCTTTGAAGCAGTAAATCCGAAATGCTCACTAATTTCTTGAACAAAAAAACTTTCAGATTCATGTTCCATAAAGAAAGCCATTAAGATTTCTTCTAATGATTGTCTCATTTCTTTACCTCCATTCTTGTTGATTTAGAAAAGAGAGAACAGTCTCTTGGAATTCCTTTCTAACAGGACTAACCGTAATCACATGCCCTGCTTCTTCATACCAATGTAACTCCACTTGTGCGTTAACGAGTCCCTCTTTTAATTCAAGAGAAGACTCTGGATCGACAAGTGTATCTTGTTCCCCTTGTGCAATATAAAAACTTCCTGTTACTTCATCTAAATGTGAAGCAACGTCACTTGAAAATGATTGAATGTGTGCTAATTGTTTTTGTGCTTTTTCCTTCATTTCAGCTTCATCAAATGGTCGTCCTACATTTCTATAAGACGCCTTCGCATACATCATAAAACTTTGAAACAGTCCTGGCAACTGAGGATTCCCAGAAGATACCGGCGAACAAAAAGTCCCTGCATATTCAACGAGATGTTCGGTTGCTAATTTTGTCGCCATAATACCGCCCATCGATAGTCCGAAGGCAGCCACCGTGTGAAATCCTTCTCCTCGAACAAAGTCGACAGCACGTTTGGCATCTTCATACCAAGCCTCAGGAGAACTTGCCAAGATATCTTCCACATCTGGAGTTCCATGGCCAGAAAATACTGGAACATAGACTGCATAATCATGACGATGTAAAAACTGCGCTAGCATTCTCACATCGGCAGGCGTTCCTGTATAAGCATGAAATAAAATCACCGCTCTTGTATTGCTTTCTTTTCTTAACCATAGTGCTTCCATAATATTACTCCTCTAATCTGACAAATAAAAAAGTACAATTGGTTGGCTGTCCGAACAATTGTACTTTTTTATTATTTTGATGAAATGTATGCTAATGCAAATGCTAATAACATGAAGATTGTTCCTAAAACAACTGTTACGCGAATTAAGAATGCCTCAAAACCACGTGCCTTTTGTTTACCGAATAATTGTTCTGCTCCACCTGTTAAATTCGCAGCATTTGTTTTTGAAGGTTGCATCGCAACAACAATAATTAATAATACGCATACCACAACCATCAGTGATAAAATTAAACTGTACAAAGGATTCCCTCCTTAACTAAAATTCTTTTTAATTTTAACATAAAAACTACGATAATTCTACTCTTTCACGCGAAATACTATGAATTCGAACTATAATTAAAAACGTTGAAAACATGGTATAATAAAAAAAGACAAAATGAATGGAGTGACGGAATGAAAGGTTTTGTATTTTTTGATTTGGATGGAACTCTCTTGAACGGCGAATCCAAAGTCGATAAAGCTACCGCAGAGGCTATTCAAACATTAAAGGACAATGGGTATGAACCCTTTATCGCAACAGGACGTTCTCCTGCTGAAACGCGCGATATTATGGAGAGTGCCAATATCCACTCAGGAATTTTTATGAACGGTCAAGTCGTTCTTTATCAAGGAGAGCGTGTTTTTTCTTCAGAAATTCCAACTGAAACGGTAGAAAGATTCCATCAAATGATAAAAGAAGATGGATATGGGTTAACGGCCTATAACGACAAAGAATTTTACTTAGTAGAATCCTCCGCAGGTGCTAAAGATGCATATGGATTTATTCATACTAATCCTCCTGCATTGAAAGAAGATTTTTATAAAGAAAATCCAATTAACATGATGCTCTTTATCTCTCTTCCTCCAGCTGAAGAAAAATATAAAGTAGCATTTCCAAATCTTGATTTCCTACGAAACACGCCGTACTCAGTCGATGTGATTTCAAAAGGAAATTCAAAAGCAGAAGGGATCAAACGCTTCTTAGAGCACTTAAACCAAGAAGATGCTGAAACTTACGCATTCGGAGACGGTCCAAACGATATCGAGATGCTTCAAGCAGTAACGCATCCTGTCGCTATGGGAAACGCGCTTCCGGTCCTTAAAGAGATTGCAGAATTTATTACGACCAACAATACAGATAACGGCATTGTTAATGGACTAAAACACTACGGCCTTATTTAAGAAAGAAGGAAAACGGATGTCAATTTATGAAATCGAAGTCCCTACAGTCAGTGGAGAGGTTACCACTCTAGAGGACTATAAAGGACAATTACTACTGATCGTGAATACGGCCAGTGGTTGCGGTCTAGCTCCACAATTTGAAGGTTTAGAAAAACTCTATTTAGAGTTCAAGGACAAAGGATTCACCGTTCTTGGTTTCCCTTGTAACCAATTTGCAGGACAAGAGCCACTCACAGCTGAACAAGCACTCTCTCACTGCCAATTGACGTACAATACAACTTTCCCAATGTTTGGTAAGGTTAAGGTAAATGGTCCTGAAACTCATCCATTATTTGATTTATTAAAGAAGGAGACGGCTGGTCTTTTCGGCGAAAAAATTAAATGGAACTTTACAAAATTCCTCGTAGCGAAAGATGGAACAATTTTAAAACGTTTCGCCCCTACTACAACGCCTGAACAAATCCGAGACGAAATCGCAAGTCTTCTTTCATAAAACAATCTGTGATAAAATAAAAAGAAAACAGTTAGGAGAAATCACCATGGAAGTCAATGAAATTTTACGTATTTTAGAAGAAATGAATGTAGCTGTTATTGCGACTGCTGATGAGAACAACCAACCTCATGCACGTCATATCCATATTGGTGTTGCAAACGAAAAAGGCGTGTTCTTTATGACAAGTCCAAAAACAAACTTCTACAAACAACTGCAAAACAACCAAAAAGTTGCCATTACTGCTATGAAGAGCGAGGACTACTTAATCCAAGTAATTCGTATCGAAGGTGTTGTAAAAAAAATTGGTCGTGAACGTCTTGAAGAAGTGCTTAAAGATAACCCATTCGTTAAAGATGTTTACCCTAACGAAGAAGACATTGCTGGAGTACAAGTATTCCACTTATATGACGGTAAAGGATTCTACCATAGCCTAACACAAGGCCACAAATACGTGTTTGATATTCACGAATAAAAATAGAAAGAGGATTTTATGAAAAAACTATTATTGGCTCTTGCAGCTCTTTTTGCTGTTGGCTTAGCGACATTTTATTTATTACCATCAAGCAGCAAGCCTGCTGATGCAAACGTCGTATTCCAAGACGCAAGCGGAAAGAAATTAACAGAAAAAGACTTTAACGGAAAACCAACAGTCTATTACGCTTGGGCAAGTTGGTGTCCAGATTGCCAACAAGAGCTTCCAATTTTAAATACATTAAAAGAAAAATATGGAGACAAAATTGAATTTGTTGGTGTAGCGATGATCAGTCAGAAAGAACCGATTGAAAACGGAAAGAAATACTTAAAAGAGCATTCTCTATCCCTCAACTATTACTCAGATGTTGATTCAAGCTTCCAAAAATATCATGAGATTACAGAAATTCCAACCCTAATCTTTGTCGATAAAGATGGAAACATTGTTAAAAAAACGGCCGGTGTTCTGACTCAAGAAGAACTCGAAACTTACATCAAAGAAATCTTATAAAATTAAAAAAAACTAGCAGAATTCTCTGCTAGTTTTTTCGTTACAACAATAAAAGAGAGGACATTGCATCCTCTCTTATTTATTTTCTTCTATGTTTAGAAACATCAATACGGTTGATTGCCTTGCTTAAAGCGATTTTCGCACGTTCAACATCACTCTTCGAACGAGATTCGTCACTAAGTACTTTTTCCGCTTTATCTTTAGCTTGCTCTGCACGAGTCACGTCAATGTCTCTTGCACGCTCAGCCACGTTGGCAATAATCGTTACGACATTATCCCGCACTTCCATAACTCCACCACCGATTGCAATATAATCAGTTGGTGAATCCTCTAAGAATCGTTTCACTCGAAGTGCCCCGATTTTTAAAGGAAGCATGATTGGAGCATGATGCGGTAGTATGGTGATTCCGCCATCGACTGCATCGGCACTCACAGAATAGGAACGATGGTTATACACTTTTCCTTCTGGTGTTGTGACAACGACCAGTAATTCATGTTCAGCCATCTTTAGTTTCCTCCATAAAACCCTGCTGCTTTAGCTTTTTTAATCACGTCTTCGATTGGTCCTACGTTACGGAACATATCTTCTGGAATATCATCATATAAACCATCAATAATTCCTTTAAATCCGCGAACCGTATCTTTAATTGGAACGTATGAACCAGGTTGTCCTGTAAATGCTTCGGCAACGTGGAAGTTTTGTGATAAGAAGAATTGAATTCTTCTTGCACGGTTTACAATGACTTTTTCACTATCTGACAATTCATCAATCCCTAAGATGGCAATGATGTCTTGTAATTCACGATAACGTTGAAGCATTTGTTGTACTTTCATCGCTACTTCATAGTGTTCTTCCCCAACAATTTCTGGAGTTAGGGCACTTGAAGTTGAAGCAAGTGGATCCACCGCTGGATAAATCCCTTGTTCTGTTAAACGACGCTCTAAGTTTGTTGTTGCATCTAAGTGGGCGAATGTTGTTGCTGGAGCCGGGTCAGTATAGTCATCGGCTGGCACGTAAATCGCTTGAATAGATGTAATTGATCCGTCTTTAGTAGAACTGATACGTTCTTGTAATTGACCCATTTCTGTCGCAAGTGTTGGTTGATACCCTACGGCAGAAGGCATACGTCCAAGCAGGGCTGATACTTCTGAACCAGCTTGTGTGAAACGATAAATGTTATCGATAAATAAAAGCACGTCTTGTTTTTCTATATCACGGAAGTATTCCGCAATCGTTAACCCTGTTAGTGCTACACGCATACGAGCTCCTGGTGGTTCGTTCATTTGTCCAAACACCATCGCTGTTTTAGCAGATACACCTGAATCTTGCATTTCATGGTAAAGATCGTTCCCTTCACGAGTACGTTCTCCTACCCCTGTAAATACTGAAATACCACCAAGTTCTTCAGCAATATTATGAATCAATTCTTGAATTAATACGGTTTTCCCTACACCGGCACCACCGAATAAACCGATTTTACCACCTTTAAGATATGGTGCTAAAAGGTCAATTACTTTAATCCCTGTTTGTAGAATTTCATATTGACTGTTTAATTCTTCAAATTTTGGTGCTGGTTTATGAATTTCATGTCTTGTGAAATCTTCTGGGAATGGTTCCTTCAAGTCAATCGTGTCTCCAAGAACGTTGAATACACGACCTAATGTTTCAGGTCCCACAGGAACGCTAATTGTGCGTCCTAAGTCCACCACTTTCATGCCACGTTGTAAACCATCTGTAGATTCCATGGCGATTGTACGAACTGCACCATCCCCTAATTCTACAGCTGTTTCCAAAGTAACAGTTTTTTCGCTACCATCATTGGCTGTTTTCACAACTTGTAATGCATTATGAATATCTGGAACGCCTTCTTCTAAAGGAAATACCACGTCTACAACTGGCCCTACAACTTGTAAAATCTTTCCAGTTCTCAATCCATTTTCCTCCTTCTAAAATCCTAATGTTCTTCCAGAGCGGCTGCTCCACCGACAATTTCTGTAATTTCTTGTGTAATTTGCGCTTGTCGTCTCTGGTTCAAATCTTGTGTTAAGTTACTGATTAAATCTTTAGCATTATCAGTTGCACTTCTCATTGCAGTCATACGAGATGCATGTTCTGCTGATTTGGCATCGATAATGGCTCCGTAAATAAGCGATTCTGCATATTGTGGAAGCAAGATGTCCATAATAATTTCCTTGTTCGGTTCGAAAATATAATCCAATTCGTACTCTTTTGCTTCTTCCGCGTCCAAGTCGATAATTGGTAACATTTTTTCAACACGGTAATTTGATAAAAGTGCGTTTACATGGTGATTATAGCAAACGTAAAACTCATCAAATTCACCGTCACGGAACATTTGGACCGCACTTGACACAATCTTTCTTACTTCTTCAAAGGTTGGAATATCCGACACGTCATTAATTTCAAGACGTACATCGACTCCCATCTTCTTGAAGAAGCGACTTGCAGCATCCCCAATCGTTAAGATGACATATTCATCTTTAGACTGGTGGTCTAACTCTAACATTTCTCTTGTTGCTTGGAAAATGGAAGAGTTGTAACTCCCAGCAAGTCCTTGATCAGATGAAATCACTAAGTATCCAGTCTTTTTAACCGGACGTTCAATTAATAAGTCGTGATAATCGATAAAAGAAGTAACTACTTCTCCGTCCTCCGACGTTTCATCGACAACCTCTTCTTTATTGTGATTTGCGTATAGTAAGTGAGTTACAACTTCACGGATTTTTTGAGCGTAGTCTTGATAGTGACGCACTGCTTGCTCTGATTTGGCTAATTTTGCTGCAGAGACCATCTGCATGGCGCTAGTGATTTGACTTGTTTTCTTTGTTGAAACAATTCTCTTCTTTAAATCATTTAAGGAAGCCGTCATTCAGGTCACCTCTCCTTTCTACGCTTATTGAACACGTTCAAATAAATGAATTTGTTTGAAACTCTCAATCACTTTGTAGAATTTCTCTTCATCCGAAATCACATGTTGATCGCGGATTTCATTCAATAAATCTCTATGTTCGCTTTCTAAATGTTGATATAACGCTTTTTCAAATGATTTAATACGGTCGATTGGAATCGCATCTAATAAACCATGTGTTAAAGCAAATAAAATCGATACTTGATACTCGATTGGTAATGGTTGGTGAACATCTTGTTTCAAGACTTCAACCGTACGTTTACCACGATTTAATTTTTGTTGAGTTGCCGCATCTAAGTCAGAACCGAATTGTGTGAAGGCTTCTAACTCACGGTAACTTGCTAAGTCGATACGTAATGTACCAGAAACTTTCTTCATCGCTTTAATTTGGGCAGAACCCCCAACACGCGATACAGATAATCCGGCAGATAAACCAGGACGTACCCCTGAGTAGAACAAATCACTTTCTAAGAAGATTTGTCCATCTGTAATGGAGATAACGTTTGTTGGGATATATGCAGAAATATCTCCGGCTTGTGTTTCGATGATTGGTAAGGCTGTTAATGACCCTGCACCTAATTCATCACTTAATTTCGCTGCACGTTCTAGTAAACGTGAGTGCAAGTAGAATACATCCCCTGGGTATGCTTCACGACCTGGTGGACGACGAAGTAATAGGGAAATTTCACGATATGCCGCAGCTTGTTTTGATAAATCATCGTACACGATTAAAACATCGCGTCCTTGATACATCCATTCTTCACCCATTGCAGTACCTGCATATGGTGCAATATAAAGCATTGGTGCTGGTTGAGAAGCACTCGCTGATACAACCGTTGTATATTCCATTGCTCCGTAGCGTTTTAATGTTTCCACAAGAGCTTTAACCGTAGATTCTTTTTGACCAATAGCGACATAAATACATAATGTATCTTTGCCTTTTTGGTTCAAAATCGTATCTACTGCGATACTTGTTTTACCAGTTTTACGGTCACCGATGATTAACTCACGTTGCCCTTTACCAATTGGTACTAAAGCATCTACTACTTTTAATCCTGTAGGTAATGATTGTTTTACACTTTGACGTTGCATAACGCCAGGTGCTTCATTTTCTACTGGACGTTTTTTCGTTGTTTCGATGGCACCAAGACCGTCAATTGGACGACCTAACGCATCGACAACACGACCAATCAATGCGTCCCCTACTGGAACATCAAGGATACGTCCTGTACGTTTCACAGGTTCTCCTTCATGGATATTTTCATATCCTCCGAAGATGATGACACCAACATCGTTTTTCTCTAAGTTTTGGGCCATCCCGTAGGCGCCGTTTTCAAATTCTACTAATTCTCCAGCCATTACATTTGTAAGACCGATGACACGAGCAATTCCGTCCCCGATGAAGGAAACCTCACCGATTTCTTCAATTTGTTCTTTTGTTTCAAAAGAAGCGATTTGGTCACGAATTCTCGCTGTAATATTACTCATTTCCATTTATGCCATCTCACCTCTTTAATCCTGTTTGGCTAATTTTCTCTTTGAATTGTTTTAGTTTGTTCGCAATCGTTCCATCTAATAAATACTCTTTTGTCTTAATTTGAACGCCGCCAATCACTGAAGGATCCACGGTATTCACCCAAGAATCATATTCTTTATGAGTTTTATTTTGGAATGCAGTTGCAATACGATCCATCTGTTCATTCGTTAAAGGAATCGCAGAAACAATCTCTAATTTATTGGCATTGTAAATATCTAGGAACGCTTCGAGTGCTTCTACAATATTCATCGAACCATCTTCAGACGGGAACGTTGCTAAGTACTCTTGTGTTTCTTTTGATAAATGTCCAAATGCAGATTCTAATACAGATAATTTTTTATCATAAGAGACATGCTCTAGATGCATCATCTGTCTGAATGTCGAAGTATTTTGAATCCCTGCTAAAATAGCTTGAAGTTCATTCGTCACTTGCTCTAAGTGACCTTCGAATTTTGCCTTTGCATAGAAATGGCTGGCTTCTTTAACGATATCTTTGTGATATTTAACCATTATTTTTCCAACCCCTTAATGAAGGCTTCGATTACTTCTTGATGTTTCTCTTTTGTCACTTCTTTTTCAAGAATTTGACTAGCAAGTTGAACCGATAGGTCTACAATATCATCTTGCACTTGCGCGATGGCACGTTGTTTCATTGAATCCACTTCACGTTGCCCATCTGCTTTCATGCGAGAGACCACATCTTTACCTTCTTTAATCATTTCATCTTGCGTTTTTGAAGCTGCTTCACGAGCGTTATCTAAGATTTCGCTACCTTTCACTTCTGCGTTATGAATAATTTCGTTGGCATTAGCCTGAATTTCTTCCGCTGATTTTCTTTTCTCAGCAGCTTCGTCTAAATCTTTAGCAATTTTATCTCGACGTGCTTCTAACATGGCATTTACTTTATCCCAAGCAAAGAATTTCACCAAGAATAGTAACAACATCATTGAAATTAATACGACTAAAGTATCGCCTAAAACTGTACTGACATTACCTGATAACATTACTTCAAACATCTCTCACCCCTCCTTTACGACAATAATTCCATTTGTTGGATTATTTAACGAATACAAGGATAAGAGCGATTAATACGGCGAAGATTGGCATCGCTTCGATTAAGGCAACCCCGATGAACATTGTTGAACGTAATTCATTGCTCATTTCTGGTTGGCGTGTCATTGATTCAATTGTTTTTACGATAACTGCTTGGTTACCAAAGGCTGCTGCTAAAGCTGCTCCTGCTACTGCGATTGCTGCTGCTAATTCTGTCATTATAAATTCCTCATTTCTTAAAATTAATGTTTCATTACTTTATGTGAGATGTAAACCATTGTCAACGTACAGAATACGTACGCTTGAATAGCTCCAATTACCACTGAAAATCCTTGCCATACTACCCCTAGTGGTATTGCAAGAATATAGGTTATTAGTCCTGCTGCGGATGAGAACATCACAATCAAACCTAATAACACTTCGCCGGCATAAATATTTCCGTAAAGACGGAATGCCAACGTAATTGTGTTCGTAAACTCTTCAATCAATTTGATTGGGAGCATTATCGACATCGGACTTAAGTAAGAATGTTGGATATATCCTTTGAGTCCCATCTTCTGTACACCAGAATAATGTGCGATTAATGTTGTCATAAGCGCTAAGGCTAAACATACTATCGGGCTAGCCGTTGGACTGGCAAAATAGCTGTGATCTTCATAGTGAATAAAGATAATTAGCCCAACCATATTAGCGACTAGTACAAAAGAAAACAGTGAGAAAATGTATAAATAATACGTTTGTGCTGTTTTCTCATCAACTGCACTGTTTACAATACCCTTCGTGAAGTCCATAAGAGCTTCTAAAGCATTTTGCAACTTACCAGGCTTCATCGAAACCTTCCTTGAAGCAAAAATTGTAAATAATGCGATTAGTAAAACACTAACCCCACATGAAATCAAAATCGGAACTGAAAACGACAATCCAAAAATCTCAACCACTTTTGGCGTTGCTTCCATGTTTCTTATTTCCCCTCCTTTACACCAAATAAAAAACTGACAATAATCCTATACTTTGAGTTTTACGCTCAGTACGGTGATTATTGTCAGATTTGGTGGCAATAGTCTATCGCAAAAGCGTTGACTATAAAAATTTATTATTTGGTTCCGAATAAACGATCTCCAGCATCTCCTAATCCTGGAAGAATGTATCCATGTTCATTTAATCTTTCATCTAACGCTGCTGCGTAGATGTCGATATCTGGGTGGGCTTTACGTAGAACTTCTACACCTTCTGGAGCAGCTACAAGACAGCAAAACTTAATCGAGCTTGGTTGTGCACCACGCTTCAACAGTGCGTCAATAGCAGCTACTGCAGATCCCCCAGTTGCTAACATAGGATCAACGACAAACAATTGTCTTTCAGAAATATCTGAAGGCAACTTCACGAAATACTCAACAGGTTGCAATGTGTCATGATCACGATACATACCAACATGCCCAATTTTGGCTGCTGGGATTAATTCGAGAATTCCATCAACCATTCCAAGTCCTGCACGCAGAATCGGAATGATAGCAACTTTTTTACCAGCTAATGTTTTCAATGTTGTTTTAACAAGTGGAGTTTCGATTTCTACATCTTCAAGAGGCAGATCTCTAGAAACCTCATAAGCCATTAGCATTGAAATTTCGTTTACAACTTCGCGGAAAACTTTTGTTCCACAATCCTTTTGACGAATCATTGTCAATTTATGTTGAATTAACGGATGATCAAGTACGTGAAATTTACCCATTTGTCATTCTCCTTCCAATACATTAGTGTCACTTCTATTATTTTACCTAAAAACCAGTTAAATATCTAGTCTCAGTTTGAAAACTTATTATTATTTTCATAATCTGAAATAAACCTTTACATTTACTTCATTACGCGTATAATTTGAAAGTTTCCGTCAACTGTTTCACTTCTTGACGAACCGTGTTTAATACTTCTTCATTTTCAGGATGTGTTAATGTTGTAAGGATTAACTCAGCTACTTTTTTCGCCGCAGCTTCATCGAAACCACGTGTTGTAATAGCTGCCGTTCCGACACGAATTCCACTTGTTTTAACAGGTGGTAATGTATCAAATGGAATGGCATTTTTATTCACTGTAATTCCAACAGTGTCGAGTAATTCTTGCGCTTCTTTACCGTTTAATCCAGTATCTTTAATATCGAGGAGTAATAGATGGTTATCTGTACCACCTGAAATCGCACGAATGGCTGTTCCTTCGAACACCTCTGCCATTGCTTTAGCATTCTTCACGACTTGCTCGATATACTCACCAAATGCTGGTTGGAGAGCTTCATGGAATGCAACTGCTTTACCCGCAATCACGTGTTCTAGTGGTCCGCCTTGGATTCCAGGGAAGATTGCACTGTTTAATGTCTTGCCAAATTCTTCTTTTGCTAAGATTAAACCGCCACGTGGTCCACGCAATGTTTTATGTGTTGTTGATGTTACAACATCGGCATAAGGAACTGGATTTTGATGAGCCCCTTTAGCGACTAAACCAGCGATATGAGCCATATCCACCATAAAGTAAGCTCCAACTTCTTTAGCGATTTCACTAATACGTTTGAAGTCAATTTCACGTGGATACGCTGAAGCACCAGCCACTATTAATTGTGGTTTTTCTTCTTTAGCGATACGTTCTAATTCATCGTAATCGATTGTTTCTGTTTCTGGATTTACTCCATAAGAAACAAACTGATAATCTTGTCCAGAGAAGTTGACTCCCATACCGTGAGTCAAGTGACCACCATGGTTTAAGTCCATCCCTAAAATCTTATCGCCTTTCTTCACTAAGGCACGATATGCTGCCATGTTTGCTTGAGAACCTGAGTGAGGTTGCACATTGGCATATTCAGCCCCAAACAATTCTTTTACGCGATCAATCGCTAATTGTTCGATAACATCCACGTACTCACATCCGCCATAATAACGACGACCTGGATACCCTTCTGCATATTTATTCGTTAGAATACTTCCTTGTGCACGTAAAACTCCTTCAGATACGAAGTTTTCTGATGCAATTAATTCAATCCCTTGTTGCTGACGATGAAGTTCTTTTTCAATCGTCTCAAAGATGATTTTATCTTCTGTAAATTGACTCATTCAACTACCCCTTTCTATTCTTACCTTTCTATTTTATCACATTATCACGTTTTGTAGAAAAGCTATGAGTTCTCTTAAAGAACGGTGGATGCCGCCTTTTTCAAACGGTTCATATACGCGATTCCTACTCCTACTTCTGGAGCAGACTCGGCTAAAATAACATCTAATTTTAAGTGGTCCAATGTGCGCAGTGCATCAAATAACGCACGGTTCATATCGTCCACGCTCGTCCCCATCTTGTAAGTACCTTCAACTTTATTCTCAAAGGCATCTACAATAGCGTTTCGAGCCATCACACCCACTGTTTTTCCTTGTACTTTGTATTTATGGATAGTTTCTTCAAAAGCTTCAACCGTTCCGTCAACAACAAACACTGGTGTTTTTGGTGCGTAATGACGATATTTCATCCCTGGAGATTTGGGTACTTCACGCTCTCCTGCTGTCGTTTTGACTGTAGATTGAATAGGCCCAATGACCGCTTCAATTTGTTCTTTTGTAATGACACCCGGTCTTAAAATCACTGGGCCTTCATCATTAGTTAAATCAATCACCGTCGACTCCACACCAACAGTAGATGAACCACCGTCAACGATTCCACGAATACGACCATTCATATCTTCAAATACATGTTCTACTTTCGTTGGACTTGGCTTTGTTGAAAGATTCGCACTCGGCCCCACAAGCGGAATTCCTACCTTCGTGATTAACTCTAATGTTAACGGATGATTTGGCATACGGAATGAAACTGTTGGGAGCCCAGCGGATAAGGCTGGTGCATAAATTCCTGGTTTCGCCTTTAGAATCATCGTCAGTGGTCCTGGCCAAAAAGCCTTCGCTAAGGTCAGCGCAATTTCAGGAACTCCTTCTACAGTTGAAGTCATCTGCTGGATGTCACTAATATGAACGATCAGTGGATTATCACTTGGACGTCCTTTGGCTTCAAAGACTTTTAACACCGCTTCTTGGCTTGTTGCGATTGCACCTAATCCATACACCGTTTCCGTTGGGAAAGAAACAATTTCTCCTTGTTGCAAAGCTTTAGCTGCAATATCTAAGTTCTCTTTTGTAAAAATTTGTGTTTCCATTACTGCGCCTCCTTTCCACTCACAATAATCATTCGGTCCATACCTGCAATATCTTTATGAATTGTTACTTCTCGATTTGGACAAGCTTCCCTAAAAATTCGTTGTACACTTACGCCTTGGTTAAATCCAATTTCAAAAAAGGCTTGTCCACTATCTGTTAAAAATTCTTCTAGTCGGTTAGCAATCTTTTCGTAAATCGCTAGCCCCTCATTTTCTGCAAATAATGCTTGAGTTGGCTCATAACGTCGCACTGATTCATCCATTAATGCTTCTTCTGAATAAGCGATATATGGTGGATTACTAATAATACACTCAAACTTTTCAGGCGGTACGTTGCTGTACACATCGCTGTAAAACAATTCAGTTAGAAGATTGAACTTCTCTCGATTCTTCTTAGCAACAACGAGTGCTTCTTCTGAAATATCGCACCCCTTATAATGATGACGTCTAACAAGTCTTTCCAGACTCAAAATAATGCATCCTGTTCCGACACCGATTTCTAGAACTTTCCCAACAGGGCACTGTTCTAAAAATGTTTGAGCTTTTAAGACAAGTTCTTCTGTTTCCGGGCGAGGAATTAAAGTGTCCTTTGTGACCATAAATTCTTTCCCTAGAAATTCTGCAACTCCTGTAATTTGCTGCAAGGGTTCAAACTCACTTAAGCGTAGCAACTCAGGTTCTAAGTCTTCAAAAGTCACCGTAGCCTCTTGTCGTAAATTCAACAGAAATTGCGACAGGGTCCATTGATTCTTGAAAAGCATTAATTCTCTTACAAGATGTTGGCATTCTTCGCGTCCTAATTTCTGTTGTTTTTCTTCTAAAAACCAAGAAGCCCTAACGAGGACTTCTTGGTTTGTTGGATTAGTTGTTTCCATTATTTAATTGCTCCAATTTTTCTGTGTGATCATAAAGAATTAAAGCATCGACAATTTCATCAATTTTTCCAGCTAACACTTGATCTAACTTTTGAAGTGTTAAACCAATACGGTGGTCTGTAACACGGTTTTGTGGGAAGTTGTACGTACGAATACGTTCAGAACGGTCCCCTGTACCTACTGCAGACTTACGGTTTGCATCATATTCAGATTGCGCTTCTTGAGAAATCTTGTCGTATACACGCGCACGCAATACTTTCATCGCTTTCTCACGGTTTTTCAATTGTGAACGTTCATCTTGCATAGCAACAACAATTCCTGTTGGCAAGTGCGTTAAACGTACGGCAGAGGCAGTCTTATTAACGTGCTGTCCACCGGCACCTGATGCATGGTAAATATCCACACGAATATCTTTATCTTCTAATTCAATTTCTACTTCTTCTGCTTCAGGCATTACTACGACTGTAGCTGTTGAAGTATGCACACGTCCTTGAGATTCAGTTGATGGAACACGTTGTACACGGTGAGCACCAGATTCATATTTTAATTTAGAGAAGACGTTATCTCCTGTAATCATTAAAATAACTTCTTTATAACCACCGATACCTGTAACGTTGGCATCCATCACTTCTACACGCCAGCCTTGTGACTCTGCGTATTTTTGATACATATTCAAAAGGTCTCCGGCAAAGAGTGCAGCTTCATCTCCACCCGCAGCCCCGCGGATTTCCATGATGATGTTTTTGCCATCGTTTGGATCTTCTGGTAATAGTAAGAATTTGATTTTATCTTCTAATTCTACTTTTTCTTTTTTGAGGGAGCTTAGTTCTTCTTTTGCCATTTCTGCCATTTCAGCATCTAAGCTTTCACCAAGCATTTCCTCTGTGTCGCTAATTTCTTCGACCACTTGTTGATAACGTTTGAACGTTTCTACTTTTGGTCGTAAGTTTGCTTCTTCTTTTGTTAATTCCATGAAGCGTTTTGTATCGCCGATAACTTCTGGGTCACTTAGTAACTCTGAAAGCTCATCATAGCGAATAATAAAACTATCTAATTGATCGAACATACTTTTCTCCTTTTTCTTCTCTTATAAGCGTTCTTCACCAGGATGGTTATAGTGATAACGGCAAACTGGATAATAGGCATCATTGCCTCCAATTTGAATTTGTTCTCCCGTATACACTGGAACACCATCGACTACGCGCATATTCATACTTGCTTTTTTATGACAATACCAACAAATCGTTTTAATTTCTTCGATTTTATCAGCATAGAGTAATAAGTATTTAGAGCCTTCGAATAATTCGTTTTGGAAATCATTCTTAAGACCAAATGCCATTACTGGAATATTTAATTCGTCAACAATTCGAGCGAGTTCAAGAATGTGTTGTTTTGATAAGAATTGAGATTCATCAATCAAAATACAATATGGTTTCACTGCTTGTCCTTCGACGATTTCGTAAATTGGAGTATCATCAAAGATTGGAATAGCTTCACGTCTAACACCAATACGACTCGATACATACCCTACTTGATCACGATCATCAATTGCACTCGTAAATAATAAAACCGGTTTGTCTTGTTCTTCATAATTATGTGCAACCTTTAAAATTTCGATTGATTTACCACTATTCATTGCACCATATTTAAAAAACAATTGTGCCACAATTATCCCTCCAATTGCTAAACTATACCTTTAATATCTTACGATAAACGGGTACCTTTGTGCAAAGAAAAACCGTTATTTTAAGGTATTTTTCACAAACTATTTTAATAAAATTTTAAAAACGTTTTTATAAACCACTTTTTATGAAAATATGCTACAATAGTGGAGTATATTAACGGAAAGGATCGTCTAAATTGAATCTTAGAACACAAGTTGCATTAGGAGCTGGTAGATTTACTCGCTGGGCTCTGAAGACTTTTACAAAAGGCGGTAGTAGCATGCCAGGGAAAGTGGCACATGCTATCGATCCAAACATTTTAAAATCATTAGCTGAAAACTACGATGTTATTATCGTCAGCGGAACAAACGGGAAAACTTTAACGACTTCCCTCATCGTTCAATTATTAAAACAAAAATATCCAAATATTTTAACAAATCCTACTGGAGCTAACTTAACTCAAGGGATTGTTTCAACGTTTTTAAATCACTCACCAAAAGCTGGCGAAAAGAATATCGCCGTTCTTGAAGTGGATGAAGCAACGATTCGTCACATCACTCCATATATTGAACCAAAATTATTTGTCTTCACGAATATTTTCCGTGACCAAATGGATCGTTTTGGAGAAATTTATACAACATACCAATTAATGCTGGAGGGTGCTGCTTTTGCACCAAGTGCAACGATTTTAGCAAATGGCGACGCTCCTATTTTTAATAGTGTTGATACTCCAAATCCTCGTGAGTATTTCGGATTCAACAATGCTGAAGATAGCGAAATGATGGCACACTACAATACTGATGGTGTTCTTTGCCCACATTGCCAATCAATCTTGCATTATAAGAGCATTACTTATAGCAACCTTGGTAAATACTATTGTCCAAAATGCGACTTCAAACGTCCTGAATTGAATTATGCAGTCACTGCACTAAATGAATTATCTCTAACAGGTTCTTCATTTGATATCGACGGTACAACGTTCTCAATTCCAATTGCTGGACTTTACAATATTTACAATGCATTAGCAGCCTACTCTGCAGCAAAATTCTTTGGCCTTTCTACTGAAGAAATCCAAGAAGGCTTCTCAAAAGCTCAACGCGTTTTCGGTCGTCAAGAAACATTTACTGTTGAAGACAAAGATGTAATGTTGAACTTAATTAAAAACCCTGTTGGATTTAACCAAATCGTTCAACTCTTAAGTTACGAAAAAGAACCATTTAGTTTAGGTGTTCTCTTAAACGATAACCCAGCCGATGGTCAAGATGTGAGCTGGATTTGGGATGGCGATTTCGAAGGACTACACGCCTTGAATGCTGTCGATACAGCCATTAGTGGTATCCGTGTTGAAGACCTCGGCGTTCGTATGGAAGTTGCCGGTTTTGAAAATATGAAAGTCTTTAAAACAAATGCGGAATTAATCGATTGGATTCGCAAAGCTCCAACGAAGAAAGTCAATGTACTAGCAACCTATACTGCTCTACTCGACTTACGTAAAGACTTTGCTAAAGAAGGATACCTTAAGGAAGGGATGAACGGATGAAATTAAGAATCTGTCATTTATATGGAAACTTAATGAATACGTATGGTGATAATGGAAACTTACTCATGTTGCAACACCGTGCGAAAAAATTAGGGTACGAAGTAGAAACAACTTTAATTAGTTTAGAAGAAGATTTTAACTCTGACGACTTTGATATCGTAATGTTTGGCGGTGGTCAAGACTTTGAACAAACCGTTGTTGCTAAAGACCTTCAAAATAAAAAAGAGGCCCTCATCCAATATATCGAAGATAATGGTGTTGTCGTTGCGATTTGTGGAGGCTTCCAATTACTCGGTCGCTACTACGTGAATGCAAGCGGCGAACGTCTAAACGGAATTAGCGCCATTGACGTATATACAAACGGACAATTCCCAAATCGTTTAATCGGTGATGTTGAAATCGTCAATGAAGAATTTGGGGAAATGTATTTAGGATACGAAAACCATATCGGTAGAACGTATCTTGGTAAAAATATGAAGCCACTTGGTAAAGTTGTAAAAGGCTACGGAAATAACGAAGAAGATCATGTCGAAGGATGTCATTATAAAAATGCATTCTGCTCATACTTCCATGGCCCAATCCTAGTGAGAAACCAACATTTAGCTGATCGTATTATCGAAACAGCGGCTGAACGTCAACGTTCAAAAAATGCATAAACGAAAAGACCCGTGTAACAAAAATGTTACACGGGTTATTTTTTCTATTCAGCATTAGGATAAACAGAAATCTGTCTTCCTTCTTTTTTCCATTGACGGAATTCTGCTGCAGCTGTAAATAATACATCTGTTGAAGAGTTCAATGCTGTCTCACAAGAATCTTGGATCACACCGATGATGAACCCCACTCCAACAACTTGCATCGCGATATCATTTGAAATACCGAACAAGCTACATGCTACAGGAATTAATAAGAGTGAACCTCCAGCAACACCAGAAGCGCCGCAAGCTGCAATCGTTGATAACACGCTTAAGATGAGCGCTGTAATGAAATCTACTTGAATTCCTAATGTATTTACTGCTCCTAGCGTAAGCACTGTAATGGTAATAGCTGCCCCAGCCATGTTAATGGTTGCTCCTAGAGGTATCGATACAGAATAGCTATCCTCATCAAGTCTTAAATCTTTACATAGTTGCATATTTACTGGAATATTCGCTGCAGAACTACGAACGAAGAAGGCTGTTACTCCACTCTCTTTCAAGCAACGGAATACAAGCGGAAATGGATCTTCACGAATCATAAAGTATACAATTGCTGGGTTTACAACCAGAGCAACGAAGAACATACTTCCAATTAGAACAAGGATTAGTCCACCATAGTTAGCAAACACACCTATCCCATTTTCAGATACTGTTGTAAATACAAGTCCCATGATCCCAATCGGTGCAAAGCTAATCACAATTTTAACAACGTGACTTGTCGCATCTGCTACTTGACTTAAAATGTTTTTTACAGATTCGTCGGCTTTTCTAAATGCCATTCCAAACAATACTGCCCAAGATAAGATACCAATGTAGTTTCCTGAAATAATGGCATTGAGTGGATTATCTACAATTTTTAAAATAAGAGCTTGCAACACCGCTGCGATACCTTGAGGTGCGGCTACTTCTGTTGCACCTTCACCAAGCGTCATCGTGATTGGGAATGCATAACTAGCAATTACCCCAACCAGAGCTGCTGCAAATGTTCCAAATAAGTATAAAATCACGATGGATTTCATATTCGTTTCATGCCCTTCTTTATGCTGAGCGAGTGCACTCATTACAATGAAGAATACTAGTAATGGTGCAATAGCTTTTAAGGCATTCACAAAAACTGTTCCAAGCATTCCAAATACTGTGAATTGCGGCACTGTGATTCCAAGAAGAATTCCAATTGCCATCCCGATAATAATTCGATTGATTAAACTTATATTTTTTAATTTCTCCACAAACTGATTCATATCTTCCCTCAATTCTCTTCCAATATAGCGACTATGATACACAATCATCTACTATTCTGTCAAAAGTTTTTCCATATACTATAAACATTTGTACTTATACAAAAGACACTCCAATCTATTTATTACTCTCTCTTAGATTGTATTTATCATATCTCGATTTCTTAAAATGAAGTTAAAACCATTGAATAGAGAATAAATAAGTCCATAGAGCACTAATACTAATAAAGGGAGCAAAAGGAATTTTTGCATACAACTGATTTCTTTTCGATAGAATCATACAGCCGATCACCACTCCTCCGCCAATGACAAACGAAAAGAGGCCTATAAAGAGAATTTGACTTGTTGAAAAATAAGGGCCTAAAGCTGCTAAAAAATAAACATCTCCCATGCCGAAAACTTCTTCTTTCCAAATCCATTTGCCAACTCCATAAACCGTGATGTATAAAATGAGACCAGTCACCATTGACAATATTACGCCCTCTACTGCATCTAGTCTGATAGAAAAACCAACCATTGTTAGAACTAATAACAAGCGCAAATCTATTTCATACGAATCCACATCCATCAATGCTATTAGCATACACATTGTGCAAAAATAGTACCCTACAATATCCGTAGGTTGCTTCAAAAGTGCTACTAAAATAAACAAGACTGTAAATACTATCTCTACTAAGAAATACCGTACAGAAATCGACTGTTTACAATAGCGACACTTTCCACGTAAAAAGAGATAAGAAAGAATCGGTACTAAATCCAGTGCATGTAGTGAATGTTGACAATGAGGGCAATAGGATCTTCCGTGAACAAAATCTTCCCCTTTCGCTTCTCTCACACTGACTACATTCACAAAACTACCAATAACGGCTCCAAGAACACCAATCGCAAAAAGCATAAAAAAACCTCCCTTACTAAACATTACGTTTCGTAAGAGAGATTCGGTTTAATTTTCTTCTGTTATAACAACTTCAATGATTTCTTCAACTTCCTCTTCGGGAGTGTAATATAAACCAGAATAGTCTTTATACCATGCAAAGAAGTGCGTTACAAATACTTTAACTACTGCATAAACAGGGACTGCGATTAACAATCCTGTTAGCCCAAACATTTTACCAGCAGCTAGTAAAATCACTAAAATCGTTACTGGATGCATCT
>CAUVGI010000010.1:0-29613 GCA_963551375.1 uncultured Streptococcus sp.
TAGAGTTTCCGCTATCAATGACAATATCTCCTGCTTTTAAGAGATTTGACAATTCATTAACAACTCCATTTGTAATTTTTCCAGCTGGAAGACTAAGCATCACCACTCTGACATCGTCCAAGTTTCCAATCAATTCATCGATGGAATGATTAACAGTTAAACCTGCTTCATGAGCCTTTGCTACTGACTCAGTTGACACATCAAAACCTACGACGTCAAAAGCATGTTCTTTAGCATTAAGCGCTAAATTCAATCCCATTTTTCCGAGTCCAATTAATCCGATTTTCATGTTGCATAGCTTCCTTTCAAGCTTTAATATTGTTTTTCTACTGCTTCTTCAAGACCTTGTAAGTATGAAATACCAATTGCACGGTCATATAATCCGTAACCAGGTCTTGCAACTTCACCCCAGATAGTACGTCCGTGGTCTGGACGAGCGATGCCATCAAATCCGATGTCATGTAACGCCTTCACAATTGCATACATATCTAGTGAACCTTCTTTACTTAAGTGAGCTGATTCTAAGAAATGTTTATCTCCAAGAATTTGTACATTTCTTAAGTGTGCGAAATGGATTTTTCCTTTTAATGAGTGAATAATATCCACTAAATCATTTTCTGGATTTGCTCCAAGTGAACCAGTACATAAAGTTACTCCGTTGTAATCAGAATCAACGGCATTCACGATTTTTAGGATATCTTCTTTATTTTTAGTGATACGAGGAAGACCAAACATATCAAATGGTGGATCATCTGGGTGAATCGCCATCTTCACGCCATACTCCTCACAGACAGGAATCACTCTTTCTAAGAAGTAGCAAAGGTTTTCGAATAGTTTTTCTTCTGTAATTCCTTTGTACATATCTTCAAGTTTTTGGAATTTTGCAAGACGTTCAGGTTCCCAACCAGATAATTGGAATCCAGAAGTTTGTCCGCTAATTAATCCAAACATTTGCTTCGGTTCGATTTGTTGAACCACTTTATCATCATATTCAAGTGTATGAGATCCATCTGGAAGTTCGTACTCTAGATTTGTTTTTGCCCATCCAAAGATTGGTTTGAAACTGTAGCAAATCACGTTTACTCCAAGTTCTCCAAGATTTTTGATGTTTTCTTTATACACTTCAATATAGTGGTCACGTTCAGGTGTCCCAGCTTTAATCGAATCATGAATCGATACACTTTCAATACCTGCTAAAGTAAGCCCTTTTGCTTCTACTGCATTTTTCAGCGCAAGAATTTCTTCTTTAGTCCACAAGTCTCCTGGTAATTTTTTCACAAGAGTTCCAACAACACCGTGCATATTTGGGATTTGTCGAATGTGGTCTAATGTGATAGGGTCATTGTCTCCATACCATCTAAATGTCCATTTCAATTTTTTCACCTTCTGTATACTGTTCTAAAGTTAACTTATACTAAAAGTATAACATTAAATTTTATTTTGTAAACCCTTTTATAAAAAAATATTTTTTATTTACTTTTTTTATTCTCTATGTTATTATTTCTGTAAATAAAGGGAAACAGGGAGGCTTCTCATGCAAAACATTTATTTATTAAACATCATTAAACAAAATAAAAATAAATTTAGTTCCTCTGAAGATTCTCTAGTGGACTACTTTTTACAATTAAAAAACGATGAGCTCGTTAATAAAACCTTAGCTGATATGGCAAACGAAACAGATATTTCACAAACAACGATTTATAATTTCGTAAAAAAATTAGGTTTTAATGGATTTCAAGATTTCAAAATTAAACTAGCTTCTAATTCTATCATCCCTACTCAACCAGAACGTTTCGTAAACTATACTGAGATTGATCCTTCGGACTCTTATATAGAAGTTGCTAAGAAAACCATTCATTTTAATCAACAATCACTAGAAAACTTGATTAATTTTTTAGACGAAAAAACTTTACATCGCATAGTTCGTTTACTTGAAAAGAGTCATGACGTATACTTCTTTGGTCAAGGAGGTTCTTCCGTTATTGCATTAGACTCTTATCATAAGTTTCTTCGTACAAAACTAAATTGCCACTATGTTTCTGATTACCATATTCAATTGAGTATTTGTAGTAAATTATCAAAAAAAGATTGCGTATTTCTCTTCTCCCACTCAGGTGATTCGTTAGAAACGATTAATCTTGCTAAAATTTTACAAAAGAATGGTTGCCCAGTTATTTGTATTACAGGAAACCCTACTGGTAAAATTCTTAAACTTGCAACAGAATCCGTTATTGCTTTCTCACAAGAAGCAAAATACAGAACAGAGAGCCTGACTTCACGCCTACTATATCAAACTGTCATGGATATACTTTACACCATCATTATGTTCAAAGACGAAGAGGAAAATGAAAAGGTACTAAAGAGGATAAGAAGTGCAATCTCACTTTCAAAGACGAGTGAGGATTAATCTTCCACTAACAATGTTTGCCAAAAACGAAAGGACGGTAGATTTTCAACCGTCCTTTCCCTATATATACAAAAATCCCGAAATTCACTTATAAGTGAATTTCGGGATTTCGCATTTTTACTGTTTATTTTGTTTCAATTTATAGTTCGCGTAGAGTTTCAACGTGATCGTTCCAAACACAGCTACTGTTAATAAGTTGATGATACTTGCAATCCATCCTTGCGTAAATACAATCGTTGTGGAGTGTTGATAGAACAATACATCAAGCGTCGGTGCAATTAATCCGAAAATCGCAATATTCACTGCCGCTTGTACGACATTGAATCGCACCATATCGTGTTGTGAAAAAATTCCTTGTCGTAAGCTGTTGCGACGAATCGCGAATCCAAATACAAATCCTAACGCACCTGTACTTAACGCCCATGATATCCATAAGTGGTCCGTATAGATTAAATCAAATAATACATGCCCAGTAAAACCGACAATGGCTGCTGGAATAGCGCCTGCAACACCTGCAAAGAGTGCAAGGTATCCATATGCCAATTGAATATATACTCCCTCAATTGGTGTTGTAATCGACGTTAGTAACATTAACGTTGTCATAATTCCAATCCCAATAACGGTATAGAGAATTGTTTTAAACAGTCCGTCTTTCACAATACCCCTCCTTTGCCTATTTCGATGTTGGCTCTTCTCCAATAATTCGTACTTCTGGCTCAAGAGCGACGCCATCTTTTTCTAAAATCACTTTTTGAACATGGCGGATTAAATCCATATAGTCCGTTGCTGTTCCGTTATCAATATTCACCATAAATCCGGCATGCTTTTTAGATACTTGCACGCCACCGATTTGATATCCTTGAAGTCCAGCATCTTGGATTAATTTTCCTGTAAAATGCCCTTGGGGACGTTTAAACACACTTCCACATGAAGGATATTCTAGCGGTTGTTTGCTTTCACGTAAATGCGTTAATTCCGCTACTTTTTGGTCAATCTCTTCTTGAACTCCTTCTGTTAGACGGAATCCCACTTCAATCACAAGATCACCTGTCTTTTGAACGAGACTATGACGATAGCTGAAATCTAAGTCTTCGTTTGTGTACGTTTTGAATTCCCCATCCGGAGTAATCACTTCCACGTACTCAACGACTTCGCTCACTTCTCCGCCGTAAGCCCCAGCGTTCATGAAGATCGCTCCGCCAACACTTCCTGGAATGCCACAAGCAAATTCTAAGCCTGTTAATCCATTTTTCGCAGCTTCTTTTGAGACATCAATTAAGGCTACTCCGCCTTCAGCGACGATTTGCGTATCCGATACGGTTAAATGAGACATATCGTTTAACATAATCACCGCACCGCTAATTCCGCCATCTTTAATAATCACGTTTGAGGCATTTCCTAAAATCGTCGTCGGAATATCTTTTTCGCGAAGCCAATGCATCACTGCGCTTGCTTCTTTTTTATCTTTTGGAAAAATCAAAATGGCAGCACGGCCACCTGTTTTTGTAAATGTATAATTTTTAAGTGGTTCGTTGTAAAAAACTTTTACATCCGGAAACTCTGTTGAAAATACAGTATAATCCATATTCTTCTCCTTATTCGTAATCCTTTTAATACTACTATTCTCACACGATTACGTCAACTATTTGGAAGACTTTAGCCTTATGCTTTCCATTCTTGCAATAGTTGGTGCACCATTTGCGCCGAACGTTTTCCTGCTTGAACGATAAACGTATCGAAATCTACCGCAGACGTTCCACGTTCTGGAATATCTGAAATGGCACGAATCACGATAAATGGGACTCCAAACGCATGACACGCTTGAGCAATCGCCGCCCCTTCCATCTCTGAAGCCATCACATCTGGGAAGTGTTTTAAAATATGTATTCTTTGCTCGCGAGTATGGATAAAGCTATCTGAAGAAACGATAAGGCCTGTATGGCTCTTTAAATCTACTTTAGCAATCGCCTGTTCAATCGACGGTAAAAAGTCTTGATTCATCGCAAAACGCGCTGGCATACCCGGCATTTGCCCGTAAACGTAATTAAAGGCTGTCACGTCGGCATCACAGTAAGCTAGTTCTGTCCCAATGACAATATCTCCGATTTCTAGAGAAGTGCCAAATCCACCTGCAGAACCTGTATTGATAACCAAATCTACACCGAAGCGATCGATTAAGATTCCTGCAGCCAATGCAGACATTACTTTTCCAATTCCTGATTGGACAAGAACAATCGATTTTCCTACAAGTGTTCCTTCGATAAATTCCCAGTTGGCAACGGTTGTTTTCTTCTCAATCGTCATCTCTTCTTCGAGCAGACGCTTTTCTTCTTCCATTGCCGCAATAATTCCAAATTTCATTCTTTCACCTCATCCTTATCGTTCGATCTGTTTTGCCATCAAGACGATATCTTCATATCCGTCACCGATTTTTACACCGTTCTTAAGTCGGCCTTCTTCTTCAAAGCCACACTTTTCATAAAGTCGGCGCGCCTTCTTATTCACCGCCACGACCTCAAGTTCAACACGAGTGAGCGTTGAGTATTCCGCTACCCAGTCCAGCATTTCTTCCATCATCACGGTCGCAATACCTTGCCCCCAGTAGGACTTCAATACGCTAATTCCTAATTCACCACGGTGTGAGAATTTAGGATGTAGGCTTCCAGCAATTGAACCGACCGCAATAATCTCGTCTCCATCTTTTGCCAGCAACATATATTGATTTTCGTTCTCGTAGAGCGATTCAATAAATAATTCTTCTTGAGCAACAGAATACTTCAATCCTTCTGGCCCGAATGAAAGAAAATCTGTTTCACTTCCTACTTTTTTACTATAATCTAATAACGCTTTAGCATCGTCTTTTACTGGAAGTGCAAATGTAATTTCTCGTTCTTTACTCATCTGTTGCCTCCTCCAATTTGCTGATAAATTCTTCGTACTCTTTTCCGTGTGGGACTAGACGAATCACACGTTCAGACTCGCCGTCTCCTACACGGTCGATTTGAATCTTTAAGAATGTCGAAGGAAGTTCATCTTCGATATACTGCGCCCATTCAACGACGCACACACCACCCGCATAGAAGTACTCTTCGAGGCCCACTTCGCTTGCGCCACCACTTTCTTCTATACGATACATATCCATATGAAATAGCGGTAAGCGGCCATTACGGTATTCGCGAATCAATGTATACGTTGGACTCTTAATGACACGGTCAATGCCTAAACCAACAGCGATTCCTTTTGTAAGAGTCGTTTTTCCAGCGCCTAAATCGCCTTCTAGAATGACGCAGCTATTTTCAAATAACGCTTCACCTAGACGCTGTCCTAGCGCCATTGTCTCCTCTTGTGATGATGTATGTACTTCAAACATGATGCTACTCCTTCAAACTTGGTTCTGTTGTCTGGCATAAAAAAAGAGCCAAGACAAACTGTCTTAGCTCATTATAGCATATTTTGCTTATTTTAGAACGCGTCCTAAGAATTCTTTTGTACGGTCTACTTGTGGGTTTTCAAAGATTTGTTCTGGAGTTCCTTCTTCAGCGATAACCCCTTTATCCATGAAGACAACACGGTCACTCACTTCTTTGGCAAATCCCATTTCGTGCGTTACAACGATCATTGTTATCCCTGTGTGCGCTAAGCTTTTCATTGTTTCTAACACTTCGTTAACCATTTCTGGGTCAAGCGCTGATGTTGGTTCATCGAAAAGCAATACATCTGGTTCCATTGATAATGCACGCGCGATGGCTACACGTTGTTTTTGACCACCTGATAATTGACGAGGTTTTGCATTGATGTACGCTGCCATTCCAACTTCTTCAAGGAATTCTTTTGCGATTTTTTCTGCTTCCTCTTTTGATTTTTTCAACACTTTCATTGGTCCAACAATACAGTTTTCTAACACGTTCAAGTTGTTAAACAAGTTGAATTGTTGGAACACCATTCCTACGTGAGTACGATATTCGTAAATGCTCTTGTCATGTTCAAGAATATTTTGGCCATTGTAGTAGATTTCGCCTGAAGTTGGTTTTTCAAGTAAGTTTACACAACGTAAGAGTGTTGATTTACCAGAACCACTGGAACCGATAATCGTTACTACTTCCCCTCGTTTTACTTCAAAAGAAATATCTTTAAGAACTTCATTAGTACCGAAAGTTTTACTTAAGTTTTGAATGGAAATTACTGCTTCGCTCATTATGCATTTCCTTTCTGTCTAGTTTTTTCTTCGACTGCTGACATTGAGTTTGAGTTCAATGGATCTGAGTAAATCACTTCATAGTTATCTGGACCATCTAATTTACGCTCGAAGTAACGTAAAATACGAGTCACTGTGAATGTCATGATGAAGTATAAAATTAATGTGACAAAGAATGTATCGAAGTAACGGAAGTTTTGACCGGCAACTGTTTTTGTCGCAAAGTACAATTCTGATACAGAAATTACGTTCAATACAGAAGTATCTTTGATGTTGATAACGAACTCGTTCCCTACTGCTGGAAGGATGTTACGGAGTACTTGTGGGAAAACAACATAGCGCATTGTTTGCCAGTGTGTCATACCGATCGCTTGGCTGGCTTCAAATTGTCCTTGGTCGATAGAGATAATCCCACCACGAACGATTTCTGACATATAAGCCCCTGTGTTAATTGATACGATGAAAATCGCAGCGAATGTTACATCTAAATTGATACCAAACATTAATGCTGTTCCGTAGTAAATTACCATCGCTTGTACGATCATCGGTGTTCCACGGAAAAATTCTGTATAGCAGTTTAAAATGATAACTGCAATTTTTAAGAGAATACGTTTAGGTCCTTTTTCTGGTAGTGGAATTGTTTTAACAAATCCGATGAACATCCCGATTAAAGTTCCAATAATTGTACCAATAATCGAAATATATAGTGTAATCCAAGCACCTGTTAGAAACATTTGCCAGTTCTGTTGAATGATTTTTACAATCCAATCAATACTCATTTATTTTCCTACTTTCTGTATTTAATGTGTATGTATACGCCACACGAGGTGGCGGTGTGTTATGTTTGTGCTTTGCTTACTGCCTGTAGTTGAACTCGGGCTCACATTCTGTGAAGTTGAGTTCGGAAAAGCAGAGGCTCAAGCCTTTCGAGGTTAGTCCGCACGACTGCAAGCAGTCCCTTGCGGCTAACCTGCGAACCGTCATCGCCTCTGAACGCATTTCCTCACATCCTGATTATTCCGCTGCAGGTTGGTTTTTAATAGCATCTTGCATGATTTGTTGACGTTCTTCGCTAGAGATTGTTTTTAATGCTTCGTTGATTTCTTTTGTTAATGGGCTATCTTTTTTAACACCAACAGCTGTTTGTGTGTCTTCTGGTGATGCTTTGAAGCCATCTGTTAATTTAACCATTACGAAGTCGCTGTTTGCTGCTTGAGCAGAAATTGCTTCTGGTAATTCAGAAACGTAAGCGTCGATTGTTCCTGCTTGTAAAGCCACACGCATTGCTGGGAAGTTATCCATAGCAGCTTGTTTGTCAACACCTGTAATTTGGTCGATTACTGAGTAGTGGAAAGTATTTAATTGAGCTGTTACTTTTGCACCGGCAAAATCTGCTAATGAAGTAGCGTTTGCGTATTTAGAACCTTTTTTAACCACTAATACTAATTGTGAATCATAGTAAGAATCTGTAAAGTCGATTGTTGCTTTACGTTCTTCTGTAGGACTCATACCAGCAATGATCGCATCTATTTTACCTGAAACAAGCGCTGGTGTTAAGCCATCCCACTCAGTTTTTACAATTACTAATTCTTTTCCTAATTGTTTAGCCACACGTTTTGCGATTTCAACGTCGTAACCGCCAGCGTATTGGTCAGTTCCTTGAATTTTCACAGCACCGTTTGAGTCATCTTTTTGAGTCCAGTTAAATGGTGGGTATCCTGCTTCCATCCCAACCACTAATTGGTTTTGGTTTGCTGTCCCTTGGCTAACAGGTGTTCCACACGCTGCTAAACCTACTGTCATTGCTAAAGCTGCAATTGCGCCTAAAATTTTTTTCATTTTCTTTCTCTCCTTCTCGATTATCAAACTGGTTCTCTCATAACACACAAAAAAGGAACCACGAACAAAAGCCGTGATTCCTCATAAAAAGTCATAAGTAGTCATTCTTTTGCCCGGTAATTGATTGCACTTCATGAGTATCTGGGCAGATATCATGACAGTGACTGACCTATTATGACCAGCCCCCAACGTTTTCACGTTTCGGCGAAATCCCCTTTCCAGTTTCCTGTACTCTTGTCATCCGCACCTCAGTTCAATAACCATTTGATTTAATTGATGAAAATAAATTAACACATATTTTTTTGAAAGTCAACCCATATATTTTCATTTTTTGAAAATCACTATCAAAACTCCTTTTTATCCATTCCACCTTCTCTAACATTATACCTCAGAAAAGCTTTATACATTAGTCGATGAAGCAACACATATCATAATAACGGAAAATCTTGCGGATTTTATAGTGGCAATAATGTGAAAAGCATCGAATGTGAATTACTCGGAGTTGGTATTTATACCATACTCCGAGTTTGAAGCTTCGAAGACGAGAGACACTGGGCTCACGTCGGTGCAACATTATAGCCACTATAAACAAATCCGCAAGGATTCTGAATAATCCTTTTCCTCTCTCTTCTTTACTACCAGAGTGCCTTAGAAATGATCATTTTTCTGCACTAAAAATTAAATGATTACGAAGGAACTTCGAGTTTCTATAATCGCAGTGGTGGGGAATCGTATCAAATGCGAATTAGTAGGAGTTAGGAATTTATTCCATACTCCTACTTTGAGGCTTTGAAGGTGAGAGACTTCAGGCTCGAACCGGTACCCCACTACAGCGATTATAAAAGAAACCGAAGGTTCCGAAGTAATCATTTATAAAATATCTTTTTCTAAGCACAAAAAGAGTGCCTCATTTCTGAGGCACCCTGTTAGATGAATTATTTATTCACGTTTTCCCATTGCCAGTTCACAACTTCAGGAATATCTTCCCCGTGTTCACGGATGTAGCCGTGGTGGAATTCCACAGTTTCGTCCATTTTCGCAGCAAATTCGCTAGCTTTGTCGCCGTATACAGCAACTGCAGCGTCTTTAGCAACGTGGAAGCGGTCCATTTCAGACAATACACGCATATCGAATGGAGTTGTGATATCTCCGTTTTCACGGTATCCGTGGATATGAACGTTATGGTTGTGACGATCGAAGAATAAGTCACGAATCATACCTTCATAACCGTGGAAGCAGAATACAACTGGTTTGTCAGCAGTAAATAATTTATCAAATTCTTCATCAGATAAACCACGTGGGTCCACTTTTGGAGAACGTAATTTCAAGATATCTACTACGTTGATGAAACGAATCTTCAATTCTGGGAATTGTTTGTGCAAGATTGAAATACCTGCTAATGCTTCTAAGTTAGGTTCAGTACCTGCAGCAGCGATTACTACGTCTGGTTCTTCTCCTTCTTTCACTGTTGAAGCCCAATCAATTACTTTGTAACCTTCGCTCACTAATTCTTTAGCTTCTTCTACAGAGTAGAATTGTGGACGTGGGTGTTTTGAAGAAACGATTAAGTTAATTTTATCTTCTGAACTTAAAGCTTCAGCCATAACAGCCATCAAGCTGTTTGTATCCGCTGGTAAGTATTCACGAACGAATTCAGGTTTTTTCTCAGCTAAGTGTGTTAATAAACCTGGATCTTGGTGAGTATATCCATTGTGGTCTTGTTGGAACACTGTTGATGTTGCAATCAAGTTTAATGATGGATAGTTTTTACGCCATGGAGCGTGAGTTTTAGCTTTACGTAACCATTTGAAGTGTTGAGTGATCATTGAGTCAACTACACGTAAGAATGATTCGTAAGATGCGAAGAATCCGTGACGACCTGTTAATACATAACCTTCTAAGAATCCTTCAGCTTGGTGTTCTGATAATTGTGAGTCGATAACACGACCAACTGGTGAAATCCATTCATCGTAGCTTTCGTCACGACGACCAACCCATTGACGGTTAGTTGCTTTGAAGACTTCGTTTAGACGGTTAGATTTTGTTTCGTCTGGTCCAAAGATACGGAAGTTATCTGGGTTTGCTTTTACTAAGTCAGCAGCAAATTTACCAAATTCGATCATATCTTGTTTTTGGATAGCACCTGGTTTAGATGTATCGATTGCATGTTTAGTCCAATCAGTAATTTCCATTGGTTTTACAACCCCTGCGTTAGTGATTGGGTTCATGCTCATACGACGTGGGCCTTTTGGAGAAATTTCAGCAATTTCTTCTACTAATTTACCATTTTCATCGAATAACTCTTCTGGACGGTATGATTTTAACCAGTCAACTAATGCATCGATGTGTTCCATAGCTTCTCCTGATACTGGAATTGGAACTTGGTGAGCACGGAATCCACCTTCGATTGGTTCATGGTTCCATTCTTTTGGACCTGTCCAACCTTTAGGAGTACGTACTACTAATACTGGCCAATGTGGCATTGTAGCTTCATCAGCACTCTTAGCACGAGCTTCTTTTTGAATCGCTTGGATTTTTTCAATAGCTTCATCTAATTTAGCAGCCATTAATGGGTGAACTTCTTTTGGATCTGTTCCTTCTACGAAGATTGGATTCCATCCTAAACCGTTGAAGTATTGAGTTAATTCTTCATCAGTACGACGAGCTAAAATAGTTGGGTTGTGGATTTTACCACCGTTTAAGTAAAGGATTGGTAAAACTGCACCATCATTAACTGGGTTGATGAATGTGTTTGAGAACCAACCAGCTGCTAAAGGACCAGTTTCTGCTTCACCGTCACCGATAACTGCAGCAGCAATTACGTTAGGGTTATCTAAAACAGCACCTGTAGCATGTGATAATGAGTAACCTAATTCTCCACCTTCGTGAATTGAACCAGGAGTTTCTGGAGCTGCGTGAGACGCAATTCCTCCAGGGAATGAGAAGATTTTACATAATTGTTTGAACCCTGCTTCATCTTGAGTGATTTGTGGGTATAACTCTGTGTAAGATCCATCTAAGTAAGAGTTAGAAACCATTACTTGTCCACCGTGACCTGGTCCTTCAATGTAGAACATATCTAAGTCATATTTATTAATAGCACGGTTTAAGTGCGCATAAATAAAGTTTTGTCCTGCGATTGTTCCCCAGTGTCCGATTGGATGAAGTTTAACGTCTTCTTTTTGGATTGGACGACGTAAAAGTGGGTTATCTTTTAAGTACATTTGAGCTACTGAAATGTAGTTCGCTGCACGCCACCAAGCATCCACTTTTGCTAAGTATTCTGGTGTATCAAATTGTGTCATGTGTATTTGTCTTCCCTTCTTATTTTTGGCTTCTAAAGAAATTCGAAAATGGCGTTTCAAAAATCCTTCTTTTATTTACCGCAAAGTATTTACCATACCGAATTACGGGTGTCAAGAAGAATTACTAAAACGGTCATTTTTTTGATGGTTTTCGATTATCTTTAGGAAATATTCCTGTTTTTAGACCGTATTTCTACTAATCCAAAACGTTCATAACCACATTTATTTGACTATTTCAACTCGAATATTGATCATAACTCATCATCGAGTACTCTATTTTACCATTTTTTATGTTCATTCTGCAATAAAACGTTCATAAAAAGTCAGATAGGATCAAAAAAACCGAGGTGAAATTCCTCGGTTTTTCTATCTCAATAGGGCTCATTAAGATTTTTATTTAAAATATTGTAGAAATTCTCCGTATCCCTCTTCTTCCAACTTAGCAACTGGAATGAAGCGAAGAGATGCAGAATTGATGCAATAACGAAGGCCGCCTAGTTCTTTTGGACCATCTTCAAAGACGTGTCCTAAATGCGAATCCGCTTGACCACTTCTGACCTCTGTTCTCTTACGGTTCAATTTGTAATCTTCTTTTTCCGTTAGCGTTGTATTTTCAATTGGTTTTGAAAATGATGGCCAGCCACAGCCTGCATCAAATTTATCTTTTGAGCTGAAAAGAGGCTCTCCACTAACGATATCTACATAGATGCCATCTTCATAGAAATCATCATATTCCCCTGAAAAAGGTCTTTCTGTGGCTTCGTTTTGAGTCACTTCATATTGAATTTCTGTTAAACGTTTTTTTAGTTCTTCTTTTGAAAATTCCATCGTGGTTTCTCCTATTCAAATTGTTGTCGTTTCGACTGATGTGGATCTTGAATTCTCTTGAAGAGATGTTCCAAGTCCTTATTCGTTAAATGAACGAGTACGGGTCTGCCGTGCGGACAGTTATAAGGATTTTTACATTTGGCTAAATCCACTAATAACTGACGTGCTTCCCATTCGCTTAAGTGGTGGTTGGCTTTAATCGAACCTTTACAGCTCATCATAATCGCTGTAGCTTCTCTTAATTTGGCAACCGTAATCTTCTCATCGGCCAAGATAAAGTCGATAATTTCTTCGATAATCGCCTTCTCCTGTCCTTTCTTAATCCACGCTGGATGCGATTGAATTTGGAATGTATTTTGCCCAAATGGCTCCATCTCGATTCCAAACTCCTCTACAAGAGGTAATCGTTCTTCCAACTTCACGCTGTCCTTCTTCGAGAACTCTAGCAAAATTGGCACCATCAATGGTTGACTCACTCGGCCTACTTGACCGATTTCCACTTTAAACTGTTCATATTTGATTCGTTCTTGAGCGGCATGTTGGTCAATCATATACAAGCCTTTTTCGTTTTGTGCAAATAAGTAAGTCCCATGCATTTGTCCAAAATAATGTAATTCTGGGAATTCTTTTTCAAAGGGTTGAGAGTCAATTTTCTCAGCCAATTTCAAGTAGTCTGCATTGTCATCGTGGCTATCCACGAGTGCTTCTTGTTCGACAGGTTCAACTGCCTGACTAGCTTTTAGAGGCGCATCATCGATCGGTAAAACTTCCACTTCTTCTCTTACATTTTCAGTATAAGAAGGTGTTTCTACACGCGGCGATTCCACAGCTGGTGTCTTCAATTGCCACTCCAAAGTTTGTTGGACTGGTTTTGGAGCTTCTACGCGGTTTTCTTTACGTTTGAAGGATAAGTCTTCAATCGATTCAGGAATGCGTTGTACGCCCTGTATTGCCTCTCTAATGGCCTTTTGAATGACCTGTGAGAGTTCTTGCTCTTTACTGATTCGCACTTCTTGTTTCGTTGGATGTACGTTCACATCGACGAGTTGCACGTCCATTTCAATCGAAATAATCGTAATCGGGAATCGTCCCACCATCAATGTCGAGCCGTAACCGAGTGTAATGGCCTTTGCGATGGCCATATTGCGGATTGGTCGTCCATTAATGAAAATCGATAAGTAATTGCGATTCGAACGTGTGAGTTCTGGAAGCGACGTATATCCTGACACTTTGAAATCTTCGTCTTCCCCGTGAAATGGTAACATCTTACGAGCATTTACGGGGCCAATATTTCCAGCGACTGCTTGGAGCAAATCCCCTTTCCCAGAAGTTTGTAACAACAGATTGCCATCATTTTTTAACACAAAGGCAATTTCTGGGTGGCTAAGAGACGCCTTACTCACGACATCGGTAATATGCGCTAATTCCGTCTGCAGTGTTCGTACGAATTTCAATCTGGCTGGTGTGTTATAAAACAAATCTTCAACAAGGAAAGTTGTTCCTTTTAACGGTGGAACGGTCTTTTCTTCTTTGATTTCACCAGACTCAATCTTTAACTCCACGCCGCTATCTTCTCCTGTAGAAGTCGTCAGCGTCACTTTTGAAACGGCCGTAATACTCGCCAAGGCTTCACCACGGAACCCAAGTGTACGGATTCTAAAAAGTTGTTCTGGCGAATAGAGTTTGCTCGTTGTATGACGTTTAATCGACATACGAGCGTCCTCTTTCGTCATCCCAATTCCGTTATCTTGGATGCGAATCTTGCGAAGCCCACTCTCTTCTATTTCAATTTCGATACGAGTACTTCCAGCGTCAATGGCGTTTTCGAGTAATTCCTTTACCACAGAAGAAGGACGTTCGATCACTTCCCCTGCTGCAATTTGGTTCGTCAGTAATGTACTTAATTCTTTAATTGTTCCCATACACTACTCACCCTTTTCCATTTGTTGCCATTTATAAAGGATGTTCATCGCATCCATTGGCGTCATACTCATTAAGTTTAAGCCTTTAAGCTCGTGAACCCATTCAGGTACGCTTTCTGTTTCTTCTTCAAAGAGCGATACCTGTTCCACGTAGGTGCTATTGTCACTTTGGGCCCCTTTAGCTTCTAAATGATTTAAAATCGTGCTGGCGTTTTTCAATAGCTCTGTTGGAAGTCCAGCAAGCTTCGCCACATGAATTCCGTAACTCTTATCAGCTGGCCCTTCTAATACTTTATGCAAGAAGACCACTTCGCCATTTTCTTCAACGGCTCCCACATGCACATTGCGTAAATCTGCATATTTTTCGCTGAGTCGTGTTAACTCGTGATAGTGCGTTGAGAATAATACTTTTGCTGTTAAATGCTCGTGAATATACGTGATGATGGCTTCAGCAAGTGCCATTCCATCATACGTAGCAGTCCCACGTCCGATTTCATCAAACAATAGCAAGCTTGTTTCGTCTGCGTTTCGAAGCGCGTGGTTTGTCTCCATCATCTCTACCATGAACGTACTTTGGCCAGAAATTAAGTCATCGGCCGCTCCAATACGCGTAAAGATTTTTGTGAAGACAGGAATCGTTGCACTCTTGGCAGGTACAAAACATCCGATTTGCGCTAAGATCACACAGAGCGCCAATTGTCTCATGTAAGTTGATTTACCAGACATATTCGGCCCAGTAATGAGAAGAATATGCTCGTCTGGGCTCATTGAAATGCTGTTTGGAACATACGTTGATTGTCCCATGACCTTTTCAACAACCGGATGACGACCATCTTCAATCCAGAGTCTACGGTTCTTCATCGAAATTGTAGGCTTCACTAGGTGATATCGTTCGCTCACTACACTGAAAGCTTGTAAGACGTCGATGGTTGCGACCGTCTTGGCTAATTGTTGCAATTGAGCGGTATAATGTTTCACCTGTTCACGCACTTCTACGAATAATTGATATTCGAGGGCGCTTGATTTTTCTTCTGCTTCTAAAATGAGCGTTTCTTTTTCTTTTAATTCAGGTGTAATAAAACGTTCCGCATTTGCTAGCGTTTGTTTACGCTCATAGCGGCTACTATCGAGTTTCGATAGATTCGATTTTGTCACTTCGATATAGTACCCAAACACCTTGTTAAAACTAATCTTCAATGAACTGATGCCTGTTTGCTCACGTTCTTGTTGTTGGAGCGCAGCAATCCATTCTTTTCCGTGTTTCATCGTATCGCGATACGTATCGAGTGTAGCGTTATATCCCGAACGAATAATATTTCCATCCGAAATCGTAAGCGGCGCATCCTCATCGATGGCACGGTCGATTAAATCATATAACTCAGGAATATCGAATAAGTTTTCTCCAAGAGCACTCCATTCTTTAGAATCCAAGCTATCGACAATCGATTTAAAGATTGGCACTTGTCCAAGTGTTTGTTTCAGTTGCAAGAGGTCACGCGCATTGGCAGTTCCAAAGGACACTTTCCCAACGATACGTTCTAAGTCATACACACGTTTCAATGTTTCGATAAAGTCTGTACGTTCAAAGTAATGTTGGTTCAATGTTTCCACTAGTGCATGGCGTTTTTGAATGGCCCCTTCTAATACAAGTGGTTTTTCAAGCCATTGTTTGAGGAGTCGTCCACCCATCGCTGTTTGCGTCTCGTCTAAGAACCAGAACAGCGACCCATGTTTTTGGTTGGCACGGATTGTCGTTGTTAACTCTAAGTTACGCTTCGTTTCGTAATTCATCGTTAAATAGAATTCACTTTGATACGCTTGCGCCTTTTGTAAGTGCGAGAAACTTCTCTTTTGAGTGAGTTTCAAATAGCTGAGTAGGTTTTGCACACAACGAACAGAAGCTTCATCTTCTAGTTCTGAGACTAAGTCTGTGCAGTCTTCGGTATTAATTTCATCTTTTTCAATTGTTGAAATCAAGATTTGCATGCTTGTAAAGAGATGTCGAAGTTCTTCTGTCACATCGCTATCGACAAGAACGACTTCACGACACATCAAGCTTGAGCATTCACTGCGCACTTCTTCTAAGTTCTCGAGTTGTGTCACTTTCAATTCCCCTGTTGACACATCCACATACGAGAGTGCAAATCGTTTCCCAACAAGCGGTAAAATCGACACTAAATAATGGTTTTGATTTTGCGCTTGGTATTCTGTATAGGTCCCAGGCGTCAAGACTTGAACAACATCTCGCTTCACCATTCCCTTTGTTAGCTTTGGATCTTCCAATTGCTCACAGATGGCTACTTTCTTTCCAAGTTCAATCAGTGTTTTAATATATTCTTTTGCGGCATGATGAGGAACCCCACACATTGGAATTGGGTCCTCTGCATTTTTATTTCGACTGGTTAGTGTAATTTCGAGAAGTCGTGCTGCTTCAATCGCATCATCATAAAACAATTCATAAAAATCACCTAGTCGATAGAACAATAAGCAATCAGGATACTTTTCTTTAATCGAAAAATACTGTTGCATCATCGGTGTGTGTTTCGTTTTTTGTGGCATTTCTGACTCTCTTTCTAATCTTTTTATTCAAAAAATGGTGCATCTGGCGTAATGCGAATCGGTTGAATCGATTTCGCCATCCCCGTTTTATCATCAATATCAATCAAACAAGCACTTAGCTGGCCTTCATCGTCTTCAGCCACTTCAAATCGTGCTGGTAATTGATTGAGGAACTTCGTAATAATAATGTCGCGGTCCATTCCGAGAATTCCGTTATACGGACCTGTCATCCCCACATCACACAAGAAGGCAGTCCCTTGTGGAAGAACGCGCGCGTCGTTTGTAGGCACATGTGTATGTGTTCCAACGACGGCAGATACTTTCCCGTCTAAGTACCAAGACATTGCTTGTTTCTCACTCGTTACTTCGGCGTGGAAGTCGATAAAGATAATTGGTGTTCTCTTTCTAGCTTCTTCAACCGCCTCTGTAATTTTTGCAAAAGGATCGTCCAATGTGTTCATAAAGACGCGTCCTTGCAAGTTGATGACTGCCACCTCTTTATCGTTACATTTTACATAAACGATTCCTTTTCCTGGAACGCCTGCTGGATAGTTCAGCGGGCGTACCATTTTTGTGGCATCTTCAATGAAATCAAAAATCGCTTTGTTATCAAAGGCATGATTCCCAAGCGTTACAACGTCTGCACCAGCCTGCAATAACTCCTTATAAATCTTCTCCGTAATTCCTTTTCCATGGGCTGCATTTTCCCCATTAATCACGGTGATTTGCGGTTTATATTTTTTCTTTAATTTTGGGACGTATTGTGCGACCATCTCTCTTCCAAGAGAACCGACAACATCGCCAACAAATAATAATTTCATAAGAGTGCCTCTTTCTAAATCAATGTAGCTCTATTTTACCATAAAATAAGGCTAGAAAATACCTAGATACAACTCTATTCTAGGTAGCTTCAATTAACATATATGTTAATTTTTACATCACTTGTAATAACACCATATAAATGACCGTTGGGACAAAGATACTAAGCAAAGTATTCTCCTTCCACCACTGCAATAAGACGACAATCGCGACGGCAATGAGTTCAGGAATCCCAAATGGTGCGTTGATAAACGAAATATCCTTCAAGCAATAAACGACTAGAATCGTAATGATGGCTTGAGGAAGGACCGCCGAAACAAACTGCATACGGCTGGATAAGTTCGTTTGATTACGGAGTACTAGAAATGGGAATAAGCGAATCGCAAAGGTCACGACTCCACTAGTAATAAGAGCAAGAATAATATACGTATTACTCATTTTCTTCCTCCTTCATTTGTAGTTTCTCACGTTCGAAAATTGCAATTAATCCAATCATCGTTGTCGCTAAGGCGCACACAAGGAAATATTGTTTTCCAACAAGAATTAACCAGAAAATGGCGCTGACTCCCCCTATAATAAACGGGAAGTAGCGGTCTGCCTTCTTCAATTGGTTCACGAGAATCACGACAAAGAGCGCCGTCATTGAAAAATCGATTCCCTTTGTTGAAAACGGAAGAAATTCCCCGATGACAACCCCAATAATCGTCCCAAGAACCCAATAGCAGTGATTCAACAGCCCGACATAGACCATCACTTGTTCACTGCCTTCTCTCTTCGTTTGCTTCATCCCTACTAATAGCGAGAAGGTTTCATCTGATAAGGCGAAGATTAAATAAAATGCCTTCCACCCTAGTTTTTTAAATTCATCAATAAAGCTAACGCCGTAAAATAGCATTCTGGCATTAATAAATAAAGTCATTACTGCAATCATCCAAAAGCTCATCCCTGCGCTCATAAATGAGACAAGAGCAAATTGCATGGATCCAGCATATACAAATACACTTGAAAAAATAGAAGCCCAAGCAGGAAATTCTTCTTGTGACATTAGGAGTGCAAATGCAATTCCTAAAAAGATATACCCAAAACAAATGGGTAAACTCATCTTAAATGCTTGTTTCAATTCGTTCATACATTCTCCTAAAAGCAAAAAAAGATTGAAAGTCTGATGTACCAGACTTTCAATCTCTTATTTTACCCTATTTTTATAAAGATTTAAATGTATTCACTACATTTTCTACAGTGAATCCTAATGTTTCCATGACTTTATTTCCGTTACCTGATAAACCGAAGCGGTCGATTGTAACAGTTGCACCATCTAAACCGACGTATTGTCCCCATCCGAAACTTGCTCCCATTTCAACGGCAACACGTTTACGAACATCGCTTGGTAATACTGATTCGCGGTATTCTTTAGGTTGTTCTTCGAATAAGTTCATGGATGGCATTGAAACAACAGATACATCAATTCCTTCTTCTGCAAGAACTTTTTGCGCTTCAATGGCAAGAGCTACTTCAGAACCTGTCGCAATCAAGATACCTTCAGGAGTATCGCATTTTTGTGGGCTAACCACATATGCACCACGTTTCACACCTTCGTATGCTAATTCTTGTGAGTGCTCTAGAACTGGTAAGTTTTGACGTGAGAATACGAGTACTGATGGACGGTCTTTCGTTTCTACAGCCACTTTCCAAGCAGCAGATACTTCATTACCATCAGCAGGACGAATCACGTTTAAGTTTGGAGTTGCACGGAACGCTGCCAATTGTTCGATTGGTTCATGCGTTGGTCCATCTTCCCCAACTGCAATAGAGTCATGTGTATACACGTAAATGGCTGGTAAGTGAGAAATTGCCGCAACACGCATTGCTGCTTTTAAGTAATCGGCGAATACGAAGAATGTACCTCCGTATACACGGTTACCTCCATGAAGAAGCATACCGTTCATCGCAGCTCCCATTGCAAATTCACGAACCCCAAACCAGATGTTTCTTCCACCGTAATTTTCGTATGAGAAGTCGCTGTCTGCTTTGTTCATTGTGTTGTTTGATGAAGAAAGGTCCGCAGATCCACCCCAGAAGAATGGAATGTGTTTTCCTAATTCTTGAATTGCAGCTTGGCTTGTTACACGAGAAGCCATTGCTGGGCTACCAAATTCATATGAAGGTAATACTTTTTCTAAGTCGACTTCGATGTTTTCTGCAAAGCTATCTTCGAATTCTTTTGCAAGTTCTGGATAAGCTTGTTTATAGTCGTCGAATAAAGTTTTCCATTCGTTGTAGTCATTTTCACCTGTTTGCACTAATAATTTGTCGAAACGGTGTTGCACTTCTTCTGGCACTTCAAATGGGCCATATTCCCATCCGTAGTTTGCTTTTGTAGAAGCAATGCCGTCAGGTCCTAAAGGAGCCCCGTGAACTTTATTTGTTCCTTGATTTGGAGCACCGTAACCAATGATGGTTTTCACTTCGATAATCGTTGGTTTGTCTTTTTGGCATTGTGCTTCTTCGATAGCTTCAGCGATTTCGTCTAAATCATTTCCATCTTCAACACGGATATAATTCCAGCCTAATCCTTTGAAGCGTTTCTTCACGTCTTCAGTGAACACTTTATTTAATGGACCATCTAAGCAGATGTCATTTGAATCGTATAATACGATTAATTTGTTTAATTTCAATGTTCCAGCTAGAGACGCAGCTTCATACGAAATACCTTCCATTAAGTCTCCGTCACCACATAATACATACGTATGGTGGTCAACTACTGGGTAGCCTTCACGGTTGAATTTTGCAGCTAGGTGCGCTTCGGCCATAGCCATACCAACAGCATTAGCAAACCCTTGTCCAAGAGGACCCGTTGTTGCATCTACACCATCTGTATCATGTACTTCTGGGTGTCCTGGTGTTTTACTTCCAAGTTGACGGAAGTTTTTCACATCTTCAATCGATAAGTCATAGCCTGATAAATGTAATAAAGCATATAACATTGCAGATCCATGACCTGCTGATAATACAAAGCGATCGCGATCGACCCAAGTAGAACGTTTTGGGTTTACTTTCAAATATTTAGACCAAAGTACATAAGCCATTGGTGCAGCACCCATTGGTAGTCCAGGGTGTCCTGAATTCGCAGCTTGAATCGCATCCATACTTAGTGTACGAATTGTATTCACTGCTAGTTGATCGGTTTTATCAAACATACAATCACTCCTTAAATATATTGATTCCTTTCGGAACTTACTCTTCTATTTTACTAATCCAAGACTGCTTTTGCAACCGTTATTTTTATGATAAATAAAACATAGTAAACCCTTGCAAAATACATATTTCCTTCACGGGTTCCACATATTTTTTATAACAAAAAAAGGCTGAAAATTTCAGCCTTCTCTCATCTATTCAGCGTCGCGGTTATGCAATCCTTTTTCTTTTTGAATCGCTTTTAGTTTATCTGGAGTCACGTCATTTCCTTCTTCATCGACGATTTTTAATCCTTCGATGTGATTACGCATGCCTCCACGAAATGCTTCTAAATACTCTTGACGTAAGAGTTGTTGTTCTTTTTCTTCCGTTGGAGTTAATTTTCCTTCTTTTTTCTTTTTCGCTAATTCATTAATACGGTTTAATTTTTCTTCTGATAACATTTTTGTCATTCCTTTCCTTGGCTTCGTCTCCTAGTGTAGCACGAGACGACATTTTTTCCTAAAAATCTGAATTACATACGAACATTTGTTTGATTTCTGTTTACAAAGTGTGTTACACTAGTCTCAAAGAAGGAGATGTTCCGATGACAAATTTAAAAGATTCTAGACAATTAGATGTATTACAGTTTATTTATAAAGAAGTTCAAGAGCACGGTTATCCGCCAACAGTGCGTGAAATTTGTAACGCCGTTCAGCTTTCTTCGACTTCAACCGTTCATGGTCACTTATCAAGACTTGAGAAAAACGGCTTAATTCAACGTGACCCAAGTAAACCACGTGCCATTGAATTAACAATGGCTGGACTCAAAGCAATTGGCGCTAAATCAACGGCGATTCCAATGCTTGGTGTGGTAACAGCCGGTGAACCAATTCTCGCTGTAGAAGAAGCAAGTGACTTCTTCCCTATTCCACCAGATTTACAAAATGATGCAGATGATTTATTCATGCTTCGTATTAAAGGGGACAGTATGATTAATGCAGGTATCTTCGATGGCGATTCTGTCATTGTCCGTAAACAATCAACTGCCTCAAATGGTGAAATCGTCATTGCGATGACTGAAGAAGACACTGCAACTTGTAAGAGATTCTATCTTGAAAGCGACCATGTGCGCCTAGAACCAGAAAACGACACGATGGACCCTATCATCTTACCGAACTGTACGATTTTAGGAAAAGTAGTTAGCTTATACCGCAGTCGTATTTTCTAAACCAAACGAAAACCTCCGTCCAATCATGGACGGAGGTTATTTTATTGCATTAAGCTTTTAACGTTACTTTTCCTACTTCTGCTTTACCTTCTACTAAGCCTTCTGTTGCTACCACAATAGATTCCACTTTATCCATATTCGTAAAGAGCACCATCATCGCAGTATCTTTACCAGCTTCTTTTATCGCTTCTAGGTCCACAGTCGATAACACAGTATTTTCATCCACCTTTTGGCCGACCGTTACTGTTGTTTCAAAAGGTCCGCCTTTTAATTCAACCGTATCGATTCCCATATGCACGAGCACTTCTAATCCACCAGCAGTTTGAATCCCTACAGCGTGAAGTGTTGGAAAGACATTTACGACTTCCCCTTTTACTGGAGAAGTAATCACACCATTTGCTGGAATGACCGCAAATCCGTCCCCCATCATCTTCCCTGCGAACACTGGATCATTCACTTGTGTAATGGGAACAATTTCGCCGCCTGCAAGAGCAAATACTGGAACTTCTTTTTCTACTTGATTCTTTTTAAAAAATCCAAACATTTTATCGTCTCCTTATTCTGGTTGAATGGCATGTAATGTATTTGAGAAAATCGAGCGTTTGCGTTCCTTATCGATTTCCTTGTAGTAACTATATAAAATATCGACAATGACTAATACTGGAAATTGCGGTGTAATTGCCGTTCCTTGCTCTAAAGCGTTCTTCATCGCAATGAGCACTAATTCGTCACAATCCTGTTGCAACTCTTCGCTCTTCTTGGATGTAATCAGAACAGTTTTTGCTCCTTGTTGTTTGGCGATATTCACGGCATTCACAACACTCTCGTTAGCCGACACCGTAATTCCAATTACAAGGCAATCCTCATCGACTAATACGCGGTTCATCAGCATCGTATGTAAATCCGTAATCGCCTCGCAAATCATCCCGAGGCGCATAAATCTAAATTTCATCTCTAGCGCTGCTAGGCCTGAACTACCCTGACCGTAGATATACACGCGCTTGGCCTTACTGAGCATGTCGCACACATGAATCAGCTGTGCTTCATTGATGAGCGAGAAGGATTTGGTTAAGAGGTCTGCATAATCGTCTAACACAATCTTCGTTAAATCATTATGCAAGTTCGACTCTTCTTGTTTCCCTTTTTGATAATCATAAATAAACTGCCTGTATCCTTTATAGCCACACTTTTGAGCAAATCGTGTTAAGGATGGAATCGATACGAAGAGTCTCTTTGACACTTCTTGCGCGGATAACGATTCATTTTCCGGAATCACTCCTAGAAAATATTTGGCAATCGTTTTTTCAATCGGTGTCAAAGTATCATAAATCGATTCGATCATCGGTGCTACTTTTTTCTCAAATGACAACATAACCTTTTCCCCTTTGCATTGCTAGCTTCATTATAGCACAGGTTCCGGGAAAGATTTTGCCTTTTTTCAAAAAATAAAAGATGGACCGATCTTAGGGACCAGTCCATCTCAAAAGGTGTTTTACTGACTAGTCGTCTACACCTAAAATTTCGTTAATATTGTTCTTGTAAAGAATTGCTTTTGCACCGTAAATGGCTTGAATACCACCTTTAACATCTAAAACATCTACTGCTCCGATATCTTTCAACGTTGCTTTATTTACTTTTTCAACGTCTTTAACAGATACACGTAAACGAGTGATACAAGCATCTACGTCTTCGATATTTTCTGCTCCACCTAGAGCTTCGATAATACGAACGCTATCTTGTTTCAAGCTGTCGCGTGTTTCAACAACTGGTTTGTCATCTGATTCTAAAGAATCTTCTAAACGACCTGGAGTTGCTACGTTAAATTGAGTGATGAACCATCTGAATACTACATAGTATAGACCACTCCAGATTAAACCAAATGGAATTTGTAATAACCAGTTTGTCTTATCGTTACCTTGTAATACCCCGAATAATGTGAAGTCGATAACCCCACCAGAGAATGTATTACCAATAGAGATATTAAGAATATCTGCGATGAAGAAACTTACCCCATCAAGGAATGCGTGAACCACATATAATACTGGGCTTACGAATAAGAACATGAATTCGATTGGTTCTGTAATACCAGTAATGAATGAAGTTAATGCAACCCCTAAGAATAAACCCGCATATTTTTTACGACGATCTTTTGGTACACAGTGATACATTGCTAAGCAGGCTGCTGGAAGACCGAACATCATTGTTGAGAAACGACCAGCGAAGAAACGAGTTCCTTCAGTAAATAAACCTACGTGATTTGGATCTGCTAATTGAGCAAAGAAGATTTTTTGAGCCCCAGCAATTGTTTGACCAGCTACGACTTCCACTCCACCTAATTCTGTATACCAGAACATTGGATAAATCATATGGTGTAATCCGACTGCACCACATAGACGCATTAAGAATCCATATAAGAATGTACCAATAGGACCTGCTTGTGAGATATATCCACCAGTTGAAACTAATAATTGTTGGAATGGTGGCCATACTAAGAAGAAGATAGCCCCAACAAAGATAGAAGCAAATGAAGTTACGATTGGAACAAAACGGCTACCACCGAAGAATCCAAGCACTTGTGGTAATTGGATATTGTTGTAGCGGTTATGTAACCAAACAGTGATTGCCCCTACTACGATAGCTCCGATAACCCCAGTATCAATAGAAGCATCTTTACCCATGTATAATCCTACAAGAGCTTTAATTGTCGCAGTCATTACTAAGTAACCAGTTACCCCAGCAAGTGCTGCAGTTCCTTTGTCACGTTTTGCTAAACCGATACATAAGCCCACACAGAGAAGAAGTGAAAGGTTTGCAAAGATAACTTCCCCTGCTTGGCTCATTACTTTAAAAATTGCTTGTAATACATCGTTATTTAATACAGGATATGTTGCCACCGTTACCGGGTTGGATAAAGCTCCACCAATCCCTAATAACAAACCTGCTGCCGGTAAAATGGCAATCGGCAACATAAAGGCCTTCCCAATTTTTTGTAAAAATTTAAACATATGGTTTTCCCCCTTAACTATAAATCAGTGATGTTTAATCTTTTCCTACTTGTTGAATCGCATCAACAAATTTTTTCGTGATGAGTTGTGGACGAGTAATCGCTGAACCTACAACGACACTATACGCACCTAACTCAAGCACACGTTTCACCTTTTCAGGTGTATCGATATTGCCTTCTGCAATAAGTGGATGTTTGATTCGTGCTAACACTGTTCTCAAGATCTCAAAGTCGTTTTCTTCAATTTTGTCGCCTTTACTTTGTTTTGTATATCCGACTAAAGTACTTCCGATAAAATCAAAACCGAGTTCATCAGCATGAATCATTTCGTCTACTGTAGAACAGTCTGCCATCAATAATTGATCTGGATATTTTGCTCTAATTTCATGATAGAAATCATCAAGCGTTTGTCCATTTGGTCGAGTCGATGTAGTGGCATCCAGAGCAATAATCTCTGGTTTCACTGTCATCAATTCGTCAATTTCTTTCATCGTAGCGGTAATAAAGACGTCGGCATCATCATAATCACGTTTAATAATTCCAATAACTGGTAAATCGACAGCCTCTTTAATCGCTTTGATGTCAATCACTGAATTGGCACGAATTCCTTTCGCTCCTCCTTCCTGTGCAGCAACTGCCATACGAGCCATAATATAATCACTATGTAATGGTTCATGCGGCAATGCTTGGCATGATACAATTAATTGACCTTGTAATCTCATAAACAGCCTCCTTCTATTTTTAGTAAAACCCTTACATTTTTAGTATACTCACCTTAGAAAACATTTTCAATATTACGTTTATTTTTAGTAACTACTTTCAGAATCAGGTACAAATCACTGAACTATCACACTTTTATAGAAATTACTTTCATCAAAAAAGCCAATCTTGTAAGAACAAGATTGGCTTTTCGTTACATTTTAATCAGTTGATGCTTGAACGCATAAATCGTTGCTTGCGTTCTGTCCTCTACTCCTAATTTTGAAAGAATATTCGATACGTGCGTCTTCACTGTCTTCAATGTGATAAACAACTCATCAGCAATTTCTTGGTTGGATTTTCCTTGTGCGATTAAGAGTAAGACTTCTAATTCACGCTGCGTTAAATCTTCGTGTAAGAAATGTTGCTGTTTCATTTGAATACGATTCACAAGTTTATCTGTGACTTGTGGCTCAAACACGCCATCACCATTATACGTATCTCGGATAGCTTTAGCGATTTGAGAGGCGGAAGCTGTTTTTAAGATATAGCTCTTTGCTCCGGCGTTGATTGCTGGAAAGACTTTCTCATCATCAATAAAGCTCGTTAAGATGATAATTTTCGCTTCTGGCCACTTTTCCAGAATTTCCTTTGTCGCCTCAATGCCATCCATCTCTGGCATCACAAGGTCCATCAAGATAATATCTGGTTTTAAGGACAGGGCTTTTTCTACACCTTCACGGCCATTTTTGGCTTCATCCATTACTTCAATGTCATCTTGCATCGATAGATACGAAGAAACGCCTAGTCGTACCATTTCGTGATCGTCTACTAGTAATACATTAATCATTGTTCATCCTCCATGTGACGACTGAGCGGAATCTTGATTTCAATTGTCGTTCCTTGATTTGGGAAGCTAACAATTCTCACCTGTCCACCGAGCCCTTGCACTCTTTCTTTCATATTATTAATTCCATAGCTTCCTGGAAGAATTTCCTCGCTATTAAATCCAACCCCATTATCCTCTATCTTAAAGAGAACCGTGGAGTCAAGTTGTCGTAAATACACTTCTAAAGTTGTTGCGTGTGAATGACGCAATGTATTCGATAAAAGTTCTTGAGCGATTCTGAAGAGATGGTCTTCGACGCCTTCAGGAAGTTTCACGTCTTCGATATCCCAATGAATCTTCATTTGTACTTTAGTTTGTAATTCGACGAGTAATCCTTCGATACCCGCTTTCAATGATTTACTTTCTAGTGAAATCGGGCGTAAGTGAAGAAGCAATGCGCGCATCTCCGATTGTGCTTGAGAGAGAACATGTTCAATCATCTTTAATTGTTTTTGTTCCTTCTCATCAAACTTGTCGGCACGTTCGTTCAATGCAGAAATCATCATCATCGCCGCAAAGAGCTGCTGGCTTACAGAATCATGTAATTCGCGAGCGATACGGCGTCTCTCTTCTTGAATCACTTGTTCTTTTGTTTCAGTCCCTAAGAATTGTGGTTTGCTACCTAATTGCTGTACTTCTAATGATAATTTTTCTAATCGCTCTGAAAGTGCAGCTGTTTGTTCGTAGAAATCATTTAAGTCTACAACCGTTGCTTCCATAATCCAATTTGGGCTATCTTCTTCTTTTACAAGTCTATGCTTGGCCTTTTGAATCATGAGTAACTGCTCACCGATTTTACGCTCAGCTTGACGATTTAAAATCAACATCGCCGCAGCTGTCACAAAACCAAAGAATAAAATCAATAATAGAAACAGTGTAATCGTCCCAAGAATCTCTTGAATTCTCAATGTCTCTACTATTTCATAGCGAATCCATCTGCGGAATAGGAATAGGAAAACAGTACTAACAAAACTGTAAACCGCTGAATAAAGCATCCAGCTTTTAACGAGGCGTTGCTTCATGCTTCAATCACCTCAATTTTCCCAGCGACAATCGTTGTATAAATCTTAATCTTCTTCGTGCTGCGATTGTATCCTGAACTATATAACTGAATAGATTCATTACTTAAGGCGTATGTTTGTCCCTCAAATTCCACTTGACCGCCAAATGCATGATGGTGAATCATCACTCCTACCCCGTACGGTACTAGAATTCGAACACGGCCAAATCCTTTTCGAATGACGATCACATTTTCCTTGGCAGGAAGAATTGTATTTCCTAAGTCGATAATGGTATCCCCTACAAGCTGCCCTGCATTGATATCATTCCACTCATACGGTTCGTTCCCCACTTCTTGATTTCCAAACCAATCATAGCGATGGATTTCTCCAGGCGTTGGAGTATCCTCGTGAGAGTCAACGAAAATATATTCTTGTCGGCCCTTTTTCGAAAACATACCTGATAAAGAAGCAATCGAGAACGTATCTTTAGTAAAGAATAACAGAAGCAATGCCCCAATCATTCCAAGCCAAATACCCGCAGTAGATAGAAGCGGTAAAATGATAAAGAGTGCCCCAAAGCACATTCCACTATTTCTTAAAAATTTAACACGTCGAAAAACAATAAAACTGAACATTGTAATAGCGACCCCAATTGAAAAGAAGATGAAGAGGCCCAATTTTGAAGTCATTTCAATAGCGGAGACAATCACTCCCATTAATAGTACAATTAGTATTCGTTTCAGTTTATTCATCTTCTCACCTCCGTTACAGGTATTAGTATACCATCTTCTCACGTTCAATCCTATCATGAATTAAAAATGAATCCATCAGACTTAAGGATGAAATCCAACAAAAAAGAGCTAGGACATTTCCTAGCTCTTCTCTTCATTCAAATGAATCGATTACGCAGATTGAATATCAATAATTCTGATCTTCATTTCTCCGCCTGGTGTTGGAATCACCACTTCTTCATTTAATTTTTTACCAATAATTCCTTTGGCAATTGGAGAGTCATTTGAAATTTTACCTTCAACTGGGTTTGCTTCTGCACTACCCACGATTGTGTAAGTTTCTTCGTCTCCATCTGGTAATTCGATAAACGTAATTTTTCTTCCAAGTGAAACAACATCTTTTTCTACATTGTTATCATCGATGATTTCCGCAAAACGAATCATTTTTTCTAACGTTGAAATACGTCCTTCTACGAAAGCTTGTTCATCCTTAGCTGATTCATATTCAGAGTTTTCAGATAAGTCACCATAGCTACGCGCAATTTTGATACGCTCTACGATTTCTTTACGTTTAACGACTTTTAATTCTTCTAATTCAGCTTCAAGTTTTGCTTTCCCTTCAAGCGTCATTGGAAATACTTTTTCAGTCATACGATTCTCCCCTATATCGTTTTTTTTAGATTATCTCAATCTACAATGCTAAAACTTTAACATTTTATAACCGAGATTGCAAGTCTTATTTCAAATTTTAATTCGATTTTAAATGTTCATCCCATAAAAAGCCCCTAGGATAAGCTTTCCTAGGGGTTAACAATTTAATTTAAATGAGATAAGATTGAAGCAATTTTTGTAGTCATTAAGTCAATCGCCACTCTGTTTGAACCACCTTCTGGGATAATAATATCCGCAAATTTTTTCGTTGGTTCAATAAATTGGTGATGCATTGGTTTTACAACGGACATGTATTGGTTAATGATAGAATCCAGTGTTCTTCCACGTTCTACCATGTC
>CAUVGI010000011.1:0-28610 GCA_963551375.1 uncultured Streptococcus sp.
AACTTAGCCAACACTACAAAAGAAGGCTATATTGATTTTGCAATCGAATTTTTAAAAGAAGAGTTGAAACGTGCAGAAGCGGTAGGCGCTACTCAGGTCGTTCTTCATCCAGGTTCTCACGTAGGAGCTGGTGTTGATGTTGGTTTAAATCAAATCATCTACGGATTAAACCAAGTTTTAACGAAAGACCAAAAAGTTCAAATCGCATTAGAAACAATGGCAGGTAAAGGGACAGAGCTAGCTCGTACATTCGAAGAATTAGCGCGTATTATCGACGGTGTGACGTATAATGAACATTTATCCGTAACGTTTGATACATGTCACGTTCACGATGCAGGGTACGATATTAAACATGATTTATCAGGCGTATTAACTCACTTTGATAAAACAGTCGGTCTTGATCGCATTAAAGTACTCCATGTAAATGATTCAAAAAATCCAGTCGGAGCGCATAAAGATAGACATGAAAATTTCGGTTTTGGAGAAATCGGATTTGAAGCGCTCATGAACGTTATCAATGTCCCGGAGTTTAAAGAACTTCCAAAAATTCTTGAAACACCATGGATTAAAGTAGAAGATAAAGTTCAAATTGCCCCATACAAAAAGGAAATCGAAATGATTCGTTCTGGAAAATTCGATTCGCAATGGATTGAAGAGTTATTAAACGAAGAAAGAGGGAAATAATATGCATACGCACGATCATTGCTGTGGTCACGAACATTGTGATCATAAAGAACATCATCATCATAACCATTCCCATAATCATGTGGAAGAGGCATTAGAAATTTTAAAAGAAGCGGGTTATAAACATACGAATAAACGTCAACGTCTTGTTGAAATTTTAAATGATGCCAACCGTTACTTATCAGCAAAACAAGTGCAAGAATTAATTGCACCTGAATTCCCGCAATTAAGTTATGATACGATTTATCGTAATTTATATACTTTTGTACAATTAAATATTTTAGAAGAGACAGAACTGAACGGAGAAAAATTATTTAGATTCCGTTGTCAAAATCATGGCCATCATCATCATTTCATTTGCGAAAAATGTGGTAGCACAAGAGAGATTGATATGTGCCCAATGGATTTCTTTAAAGATCAATTAGAAGGGTGTGAAATTCATTCACATCGTTTTGAAATTTTTGGCCTATGTGAAAAGTGTGCGGCAAAAGCGTAGTTTAAGGTTTTCCTAAAAAAGTTACAAGAACCTTAGTAAAGTTGATTGACATTTTATGGAACCTTTCCTATAATAAAAAAAGGACATTTCGTTTGTTTGGTTATTCTATTCAAAAGAAAACAGTTACTTTTTATTGCTCGGAGGGAGGGAATAGGATATGTCAAAAACAGTTGTTCGTAAAAACGAATCACTTGATGATGCTCTTCGTCGCTTCAAACGTACTGTTTCTAAAACCGGAACTTTACAAGAGGCTCGCAAACGTGAGTTTTATGAAAAACCAAGTGTAAGACGTAAGAAAAAATCAGAGGCAGCTCGTAAACGCAAGTTCTAGTCAACTCTGTGTATCATAGACTATGTCAGGCTGGGGCTATTAGTCCCAGTCTTTTTTTATCAATCAAACGAAATTAAAAGAATGGAGCGATTATAATGTCATTAAAAGAAACAATTAATAACGATATCAAAACAGCGATGAAAGCAAAAGACAAAGAAACATTAGCTGTATTACGTATGATTAAAACAGCGATTCAAGCTGCTGAAATTGACAAAAAATCAGATTTAACACCTGAGGAAGAATTGACAATTTTATCTCGCGAAGCAAAACAACGTCGTGATTCTATTGTTGAATTTGAAAAAGCAGGCCGCCAAGAATTAGTTGAAAAAACACAAGGCGAATTAGCAATCGTTGAGAAATACTTACCAGCACAACTTTCACTAGAAGAAGTTCAAGCGAAAATTGCCGAAATTGCTGAACAAGTAGGAGCAACAACACAAAAAGAATTCGGTAAATTAATGGGTGCCGTAATGCAAGCTCTTAAAGGGCAAGCAGACGGTAATGTCATTAAAGAACAAGTAAAAGCACACTTAAATAAATAAGTGTGGATTGGAGGATAACTGATTGGAAAAAGAAACCTTTAAAGCAAGTGTTGAATTAAGCGATAATCCTCAATTAATTCAATTATTTGGTTCTCAAGATCAGAATATTCGTTTTATTGAAGATTCATTCCAAGTACAAATTACCCATCGTGGGGAGCAACTCTTTATTACTGGAGAAGAAGAGACTGTTTCGCAAGTAAAAGAACTGCTGAATCAGCTTCAAGACTTAATTGCACGTGGAATCAGTATTTCAAAAACTGATATCATTACAGCTGTAAAGATGGCCAAACGTGGGACTTTGGATTACTTTGTTAATTTATATAACGAAGAAATCGGACGCACATTTGCGGGAAAAGCGATTCGTGCCAAAACGTATGGTCAACAACAATACATTCATGCGATTAAGAAAACGGATGTGGTATTTGGTATTGGGCCTGCCGGAACTGGTAAAACATTCGTAGCCGTAGTGATGGCTGTTCAAGCGTTAAAAAAAGGCGAAGTGAAGAAAATCATTTTGACACGTCCAGCCGTTGAAGCCGGTGAAAATTTAGGGTTCTTACCAGGGGACTTAAAAGAAAAAGTGGATCCATATTTACGTCCGTTATACGATGCTTTATATACCGTATACGGTATGGAGCACACAAATCGTCTTCTAGAACGAGGCGTCATCGAAGTGGCACCACTAGCGTATATGCGTGGGCGTACATTAGAAGATTCATTTATCATTCTAGATGAAGCTCAAAATACAACAAGAGCGCAAATGAAGATGTTCTTAACACGTCTTGGATTTGGGTCGAAGATGATTGTCAATGGAGATAAATCTCAAATTGACTTACCAAAAGGGCACCAGGCGAGTGGACTTTTAGATGCAGAACGCAAACTAAAAGGAATCAATGGAATTGCCTTCGTTGAATTTGATGCAGGAGACGTCGTTCGTCATCCAATCGTATCAGAAATTATTAATGCCTACTCAGCTTCTAATAGTATTGAGAAGGAACGAGGTGAAGAAAGTGAGACAAAAGCTCCGTAAGTTTCAAGAAACATTAGGAATTTTATATGTACCTGCGCTGTTAGGTGTGACATTCCTTTTCTTATTAGTATTAGGATGGAGTAATGTTCAGCCAACTTCTTATTCTTTTGAATTAAATCAAGTTGCAAAAGAAACGATTCGTGCACCTAAAACAATTGAGGATAAAGAGCAAACTGAGAAAAATCAGCAGATGGCGATGGATGGCGTTGGAGATATTTATGTCTTTGACCAAAGTCGCCAGCAACAACAAATTGATAAAGTGAAACAGTTTTTCCAAGCGATAAAGACAGTCGCGGCCAAAGCTTCAAGTGAAATCTTTGCGACAGATTCTACAACCACGACTTCTGGTGAAGTATCAACAAAAGTCGCAACGCTTCAAGATCGACTTACTTATTTCAAGAAGAGTTTAGAATTGGAAAATAAAGCCATTCGTGATTTTGCTTTGTATATTCCAGATAGTGTCATCATTCAATTACTTTCTGTTAGCTCAGATAAATTGGATGACTACGAATCAGCTATTGAGAATGCAATTAAAGAGCAAATGGATAAATCTATTACGGAATCTAATTTGCTACAAGCACAAGAAGCAGCTAAAAAATCGCTCTTTAACGGAGGATTTACAGATAATGAACGTGAAATGCTTGGACAACTGTTAACGAATAGTATCGTTGTCAATAATGTTGTGGACAAAGACGCAACGAATAGTGCAAAAGAAAATGCCAAACAAAGTGTTTCACCGGTCCGTATTTTACAAGGACAAGTGTTGATTCAAGAAGGGCACATCATTACTCAAGAAGATTTGCGTCTTCTAAAATTATTAGGTATTGATGGAAACTCAAGTAATTATCATCAATTGTATAGTTACTTAATTTTCTTGACGATTTTATTTGTATCGCTACTAGCATTCTCATTCCGTTTCAAAATGGGAGCATCCAGCAAAGAGTGGGATACACGTGTTAATGAACTGACTGTGTTCTCAGTAGTGTTCACAATTGGAGCAATCTTACTAAAAATTCTATCATTCCTGCAAAATCGTGGAATCGATTATATTGGTGTAGCTTTCCCGATTGCCGGATTTATCTACATCATTTATAAATTAACTTCGAAGTTTTACTTTACAATTATTGCGATGTTAGTTTATCCAATTTTAGTATGGTATATGTTTGGTAGCGACAGTATTAACACCGAAATCGCGTTGACGACTGTTTACTTCTCACTCGCAGCATGGCTTGGAGTAATTCAAGAGGTTTACTGGAAAGATTTATCGTGGTTTAAACAATTACTATTACAAATCATTATTCCTTTAGCATTAATGGTTCCGTTTGTATTCTTTAGTAACTATGATTTGGTATCAACGCAATCAGCGTGGTTATTCGCTTTTGCGGCAGTGAGTGGGTTCTTATCATTCCTTATTCCTGTCATTTTGATGCCGTACTTTACGTATTTATTCGAGGATAGTTCCGTACTATTATGGGCAGAATTATCAAATCCAAATCAACCATTGTTAAAAGATTTGATTACAAAAGCTCCAGGAACTTATCATCATAGTTTGATGGTGGCAAACATTTCAGCCAACTGTGTGGAAGCCATTGGTGGAGATTCACAATTGGCGAGGGTAGCTTGTTATTATCACGATATTGGTAAGACAGAGCATCCGTTCTTCTTTATCGAGAACTTACCAGCGCATATGGAAAGCCCTCATAAGATGATTGGACCATATGAATCGAAAGAGATTATTTTTGATCACGTTCGTAAAGGGGTAGAAATTCTTAAACAACATCAATTGCCACAATCAGTGATTGATATTTGTGCGGAACACCATGGAACGACATTGATGAAGTATTTCTATGCTGAAGCCTTAAAAGACAATCCAGATGCGGATGAGGCAGATTTCAGATATCCAGGCCCTAAACCACAAACAAAAGAATCTGCAGTCATCAATATCGTGGATAGTGCTGAGGCTGCGACTCGTGCGATGAAAGAACCAACGCTTGAGAAAGTTCAAAACTTAGTGCATTCAATTATTATGAATCGCTTGGAGGATGAACAATTTGTTGAATGTGATATTACGTTGAAAGAGTTAGCGATTATCGAAAAGAATATTGTGGCTTCATTAAACGGAACATTCCATTCAAGAATCGAATATCCAAAACTTCCTAAAAAACAAGCTTAAGAAATTTCTCCCTTCAACAAGGTATAGTTGAGGGGAGTTCTTTTTTGTAAAAGATAGACTTTGAAGACCGTCAAAGTTCCAATAATGTAGGGAGTTTGTTACAATATTAGTGACGCTAAAAAAGGAGTTTTTAATATGATTATTGAAATTATCGATGAAACAGAAGTAGTACCAGAAAGCCATCAAGAACTTGTGCATAGTGTGGTTAGTTTTGCTGCGGATTATTTAAAAATCCCAGAAAACAAAGAATGTAGTATCTCATTTATTTCTAGCGAACGTATTCGTGAAATCAACCGTGAGTTTAGAAATATTGATAAAGTGACAGATGTGATTAGTTTTGCGTTAGATGATTCAGATGATGACTTTGAAAGTATGAAGTCCATTATGGAAGAGGACGATAGCTTTGTAACTTCTATTGGAGATATCGTTATTTCTTTAGACCGTGCAAAGGAACAAGCAGAAGACTATGGACATTCGCTTGAACGTGAACTTGGATTCTTAGCACTGCATGGCTTCTTACACTTAAACGGTTATGATCACCAAACAGAAGAAGAGGAAGCTGAAATGACAGGATTGCAAAAAGAAATCCTAGAAGCATATGGGTTGAAACGTGATGACGCATAAACAAACAGAAAAGAATTCTAACTTTTTGACGTCACTAAAGCATGCCATAGATGGTATTAAAACAGTGATTCGAGAAGAAAGAAACATGAAGGCGCATCTCTGCATTGCAGGGCTAGCGATTATAATTAGTTTTTTCTCTGGTTTATCAGCAGTCGAATGGTGTTTTATTTTACTGTGTATTTTCATTGTGTTTCTCATGGAAATCTTAAACACCGTCGTTGAAAATTTAGTCGATTTACTAGTGAAAAAGGAATATCATATTGAAGCAAAGAAGGCAAAAGATATTGCAGCTGGTGGAGTGTTACTCAGCGCTAGTTTTACAGTAGTCATTGCAATCATCATTATTTTGCCAAAATGGATTCATTTTTAAGGAGAGAGTATGACAAAACCATTCAAATCAGGATTTGTGGCGATTGTAGGTCGTCCTAATGTCGGCAAATCAACATTTATGAATTATGTGCTTGGTCAAAAGATTGCCATCATGTCTGACAAAGCGCAAACAACAAGAAATAAAATTCAAGGAGTTTATACGAAAGACGATGCTCAAATCGTTTTCTTAGATACTCCAGGGATTCATAAACCAAAACATGAACTTGGAGAATTCATGGTAAAGAGTGCTTATTCTGCACTAAAAGAAGTAGATGCGGTCTTATTTATGGTGAACGTTAGTGAAAAACGTGGACCAGGAGACGACTTCATTATTGAAAAGCTAAAAGGAATTAAGACACCGATTTTCTTAGTATTAAATAAGATTGACCTTGTAACTCCAGAAGTGCTATTAGAACGAGTGGAAAGTTATAAAGATGCACTTGATTTTGCAGGAGTGTTCCCAATTTCAGTACTACAAGGGAATAATGTGAACGAACTAATGGAAGGTTTGATTAATGCACTTCCTGAAGGACCACAATATTATCCAGCAGACCAAATCACAGATCACCCTGAGTACTTTGTCGTTTCAGAATTGATTCGTGAGAAAATTTTACAGTTAACACAGGAAGAAATTCCTCACTCAGTGGCTGTAACAGTGGATAAAATGCAAAAAGATGAATTCGATAAAGTTCATGTGTATGCGAATATCATCGTTGAGCGAAAATCGCAAAAAGGCATTATTATTGGTAAAGGTGGACGTCTCTTAAAAGAAATCGGGACGCGAGCGAGACGCGATATTCAACAATTACTTGGGAATAAAGTTTACTTAGAACTTTGGGTAAAAGTTGAAAAAGATTGGCGTAAACGTAAGAGTAACTTACAAGAATACGGATATCGAGATACAGACTATAGAGATTAGGATGAATACAAATGGATTATTATCACTATTTTGATGGAATTGTCTTAATGAGACAGGCGTATCGCGAGAAAGATATGCTTGTTAAAATTTTGACGAGAGACCATGGAAAGTTGATGTTCTTTTTACGAAATGCACAGCAAAGCAATCATCCATTAACAGCTGCGACACAGGTGTTTACAAGAGCAACCTTCCTTGGGCATATTCATCAAAATGGGTTTAGTTTTCTTAAGGATAGTCACGATATAAAGCCTGCGACGATTGTTTTACAAGATGTAAAGGCACAAGCAGTATTAGCGTATTTAACACAATTAACAGATGCGGTGATGGATGACCATATCGTGAATAAGACGGTCTTCCAATTGCTTTGGGATTGTATTGAAGCGATTAATAATGGTGTTAATGCAGAAGTGATTTTACACTTCTTTGAAATCAAAATTTTACGTTATTACGGTGTAGAACTGGAGTGGCAACATTGTGTTGTGTGTCATAAAGATAGGGACTTAGTTGATTTTTCTATACAGAAACACGGATGCCTGTGCAGTAACCATTTAGACGAAGATGAGTACCGCATGCAACTATCTAGAAAAGCATTATATGTAGCAAGGCAATTAGCTCTTGTGAATTCTCCAAAACAAATCGGCTCTATTCAGTTATCGAGTGAGACAACAAGTGAGTTAAGACGCCTGTTTGATACCATTATGGAAGAGTATGTGGGCATTCGTTTGAAGAGCAAAAAATTCTTAGATCAGATGGTCGAATGGGAAACGTTAATGCAGAAAAGAGGACAAGATTAAGAGTAGCGCAAAACGCTGTCTTTACTTGACTTTTTAAGCAATTATCGGTACTATAGTGAAAGATTAATAGGACGTTGACGGTGAGATTTTTAATGATAAAATGTCAAAGAGAGTATGGGCTGGTGGAATCCATATCATGGTCATTAAAAGTGGCGCACTTGAGTCTATCAACAATGAAGCTTGGTTTTAAACCAAGAAATTAGGGTGGAACCGCGATTAGTCGTCCCTATGTATGCTTTTTGTGTACATAGGGACTTTTTTATTTAGTCAAAGGAGGAAATAGTATGGATTTTACAATGGTCATCCCATCTTCAGAATTCAAAGATTTTCAATTGAAGGTGGTGTCATTAGCGCCGATTAAAGTCAGTGTGATTGGTCATGAAGATGAAGTGTTGGAGCAATTCCAAACAAGTGTTAACCATTCAATGTACGGTTTTAAAACGAAAAATGAAGCGATTAAAGAAGTGAAATGTGAAGTGATTCCTGGAGTGATTTATGAATTTTATCCAGTAGTGAATGCACAATAGAAAGGGGAACAATTATGGTAAAAAAATTAAGTGTTCAAGAAATTATTTTAACATTACAAAATTATTGGTCTAACCAAGGATGCTTGCTTCTTCAAGCATACGATACTGAAAAAGGGGCAGGGACAATGAGCCCTTATACATTCCTTCGTGCCATTGGGCCTGAACCATGGAATGCAGCATACGTGGAACCTTCACGTCGCCCAGCAGATGGTCGTTACGGGGAAAACCCAAACCGTTTATTCCAACACCACCAATTCCAAGTAGTGATGAAACCATCTCCTGAAAACATTCAAGAATTATATTTAGGAAGCCTAGAAGCTCTTGGAATTAACCCATTAGAACACGATATTCGTTTCGTGGAAGATAACTGGGAAAACCCATCTCTTGGCTGTGCTGGTTTAGGATGGGAAGTATGGCTTGACGGAATGGAAGTGACTCAATTTACGTACTTCCAACAAGTAGGTGGACTAGAGTGTCACCCTGTAACAAGTGAAATCACTTATGGTTTAGAACGTCTTGCTTCATACATTCAAGAAGTGGAGAGTGTTTATGATTTAGTTTGGACTGGAGATGTTAAATACGGAGATATCTTCACACAACCTGAATATGAACATTCTAAATACGCTTTTGAAGAAAGCAATGCAGAATTATTAATGCAATTATTTACGGACTTTGAAAAAGAAGCTACTGTCTTAATGGAAAAAGGCTTAGTTCACCCAGCTTATGACTATGTATTGAAATGCTCTCATGCATTTAACTTAATGGATGCTCGCGGAATTATTTCTGCAACAGACCGTGCTGGATTCCTAGGCCGTATTCGTAAAATGGCTCGTACAATCGCGAAAACATTCGTGGCTGAACGTGAAGCATTAGGATTCCCATTATTGAAAGAGAAATAAGAGAGTTTGGAGGAGAAAGAATGACACAATCATTATTATTAGAAATCGGTTTAGAAGAATTACCTGCTCAATATGTTCGTTCAAGTTCAGAGCAATTAGCAAAACGTGTAGAAGACTTCTTCAAAGATGAAAACTTAGAATTTGAATCCGTAGAAGCATTTGCAACTCCAAGAAGATTAGCGGTTCGTGTAAATGGCTTAGTCGAAGAACAAGCTGACCGTGAAGAAATCTTCAAAGGACCATCACTAGCAATCGCTAAAAAAGATGGTGCTTGGACAAAAGCAGCTGAAGGATTTGTTCGTGGTAAAGGGTTAACAACAGATGATATTTACGTGGAAGAAGTGAATGGTGTTAAATACATTCATGTGAAACAACATATCGCTGGTAAATCAACAAAAGAAGTGGTTAAAAACTTATCTTCTGTGATTACAGATATGAAATTCCCAGTGACAATGCGTTGGGCAGCTCATACATTTGAATACTTACGTCCAATTCACTGGATTGTTGCTTTATACGGCAATGAAGTGATCGAAGAAATCGGCGTATTAGACGTAAAAGCTGGACGCATTTCAAGAGGACATCGTTTCTTAGGAAAAGAAGCAACCATTGAAAGCCCAGAAAGCTATGAAAAAGCTTTGGCTGAACAATTTGTCATCGTGAACCAAGATGAACGTAAAGCATTAGTTCGCAAGCAAATTGAAGAATTAGCTGCTAAGAACAACTGGATTATTCCAATTGATGAAGACTTATTAGAAGAAGTAAGCTCAATCTTAGAATACCCAACAGCATTTGCGGGTACTTTTGATGAAAAATATTTAGTTGTTCCAGAACCAGTATTAGTCACATCAATGAAAGAACACCAACGCTATTTCGTTGTGTATAACCAAGAAAAACAATTATTACCATTCTTCGTTTCAGTTCGTAACGGTAATGACTACATGATTGAAAATGTTGCTAAAGGAAATCAAAAAGTATTAACTGCTCGTCTAGAAGATGCTTTATTCTTCTATGAAGAAGACTTAAAGATTCCAATGACAACTTTCTTGAAGAAACTAGAAACATTAAACTTCCATGCAAAAATTGGTTCAATGACAGAGAAGATGGACCGCGTGCAATTACTTGTGGGACGTATTGCAAAAGAATTGAACTTACCAAGTGATGTCGTTGTCACAGCGCAACGTGCAGCTTCAATCTACAAATTTGACTTAGTAACAAATATGGTTGGTGAATTCCCTGAATTACAAGGGATCATGGGTGAAATCTATGCCTTGAAACAAGGTGAAACTCCTGAAGTAGCTCAAGCAATCCGTGAACACTATATGCCAACAAGTGCAGATGGTGAATTGCCTTCTTCTGTACCAGGTGCTTTACTTGCAGTTGCAGATAAGTTAGATACTTTCTTAAGCTTTACAGCTGCTGGAATGCTTCCAACAGGATCAAACGACCCATATGCGCTTCGTCGTCAAGTTATGGGACTTGTACAAATTCTTGCGGCCTTTGATTGGAACATCGAAATTGAAGACTTTACAAAACTATTGTTAGGTCTTGATTACGCTGAGTTCCTAACAGGTAAAGAAGATGAAATTGAAGAGTTTATCTTAAGCTTTATTCGTGAACGTGTGGCACAACGTATTGCTACGATTACAAAACGTCATGATATTATCGATGCGGTTGTAAACAGTCATACTTCATCAATTCCTGAACAATTGAAAGCTGCAAAAGTTCTTTCAGCTGTTTCTGAATCAGAAGAATTTAAAGGAATTACAGAGGCATTAAACCGTGTTATCAATATTAGTGCGAAAGCTCAAGATGATGCGAGTGGCGAAATTTTAGAAGATCGTCTTGAAACAGCAAGTGAACGTACTTTAGTAAAAGCGATTAAAGAACTTCATTCAAAAGTACAAACATTAACTCCTGAAGAACTTTATAGTCATTTAGAAGCATTAGCACCAAAAATCAATGATTTCTTCAATGAAAACATGGTAATGGTAGATGATGAGGCAGTTCGTCGTAACCGTCTAAGATTCTTAGAATTACTATCTCAAATCATTTTAGATTTCGCAGATTTCACATCATTAATCGTTAAATAAGACCCCTCAAAGAGAAAGGAGAGTGAATGAAATGGCAGTATTTTATGATCGTGCCACGATTCAAGTCAAAGCCGGAAAAGGTGGAGACGGAATGGTTGCGTTTCGTCGTGAAAAATATGTACCAGACGGAGGCCCGGCTGGTGGAGACGGCGGTAAAGGCGGAAGTGTCATTTTTAAAGTCGATTCAGGACTTAGAACCTTATTAGATTTCCGTCACAAACGTCATTTCAAAGCAAAACCTGGTGAAAACGGCATGAGTAAGAGTATGTATGGCCGTGGAGCAGAAGACTTAATCGTTAAAGTCCCACCAGGAACAATCGTTAGAAATGCTGAGACGAAAGCACTGATTGCTGACTTAGTAGAAGATGGGCAAGAAGTAGTAGTTGCTAAAGGTGGCCGTGGTGGTCGAGGAAATATCCGTTTTGCAACGCATAAAAACCCTGCACCAGACATTGCTGAGAACGGTGAACCAGGGGAAGAGTTTGAACTCGATTTAGAATTAAAAGTTTTAGCTGACGTTGGGTTAGTTGGATTCCCATCGGTAGGGAAATCCACTTTACTATCTGTGATTTCAAGTGCAAAACCAAAAATTGCAGACTATCACTTTACAACATTGAATCCTCAATTAGGAATGGCACAGTCTCCAAATGGCGAGCAATTCGTCGTTGCAGACTTACCAGGATTAATTGAAGGAGCCCATACAGGTGTGGGGCTTGGTATTCATTTCCTAAAACACATCGAGCGAACAAAAGTATTACTTCATGTAATTGATATGGCCGCAATGGAAGGTCGCGATCCTTTTGAAGATTACAAGATTATTCAAGAAGAACTCGTAAGTTATCACTTACGCTTACTAGAACGTCCAATGCTGATTGTGGCGAACAAAATGGACCAACCTCAAGCAGAAGAAAACTTAGAGAAGTTTAAGAAAGATTTAGCAGATAGCTTAGCTGAAGGCGAAGAAATGCCAGAGATTTTCCCAATTTCTGCATACCGTCGCGAAGGCCTTCAAGCATTGCTGGCTAGAACTGCTGAAGTGTTAGATGAAACAGAATTCTTCCCATTAAACGAAGAAGTAGTGGAAACACATATCGTTTATGGATTAGAAGAAGAGGAAGCACCATTCAAAGTGACAAGAGATCCAGATGGAACATGGGTACTGTATGGTGACAAGATTGAAAAACTATTCAAGATGACAAATATGGAACATGATGAGTCTGTTATGCGATTCTCACGTCAATTACGTGGAATGGGTGTAGATAGCACTTTACGTGAAAAAGGCGCTGAAAATGGCGATTTAGTACGTATTCTAAACTTCTCATTTGAGTTCGTTGATTAAGGAGTTTTGAATATGATTGATAGAAGTGAGATGGAAAAACGTTTTTACGTATCTTCATTTGACGGCCTAAGAGCGATAGGAATCCTTAGTATCATTATTTATCACTTGTATTCTTATCGCTTGCCGGGTGGATTTCTTGGATTGGACATCTTCCTCATTTTAGCGGGTTATTTTATGACAAACCGCTTAATGACAAGTTTGATGAACGATGGAAAGATTCCTTTGAAGCAGTTTTTATTAAAACGACTAGCACGTATTGCACTTCCTTTAATTGCAATGCTCGTTCTAGTGTTCATTTATATTACACTGTTTCAAAATGAGATGTTGGTGAACTTAAGAGGGTCATTTACTTCCAGTCTTGTATTTTTAAATAACTGGTGGCAGATTTTCCAAGCTCAAACGTTTATTCCAAACTTATTAACGGAAAATCCTTTTGAACACTTATGGTATATTTCATTGGCCTTTCAGTTTTACTTATTGTGGCCGATTGTGTTTGCCTTCTTAAGTTTATTCCTTAAGAAGCATAATTCATTATTTGTGGCTATCGTGGTGTTAGCTACGGCTTCGTTTGGATTAATGCTCTTTAGTTATAAAGGGGCAGACTCATTAACGTATGTCACAATGAGCACAGGGACTCGATTGTTCTCAATGCTGATCGGTTCATGTACGGCATTGCTATATCCTTTAGATCGTTTCCAGAAGGAACATAAATCTAGAGTGCCATATGAGCAATATTTAAGATTAATCCCGATTGTGTTAATGTTCATCTTGTTATTTACACTTGGGCGTAACGAAGATATTACGTATCGTGGGGGAATGTTGCTTTTTGACTTAACAGTAGCTGCTGTTATTTTGATGAGCTTGCATCCTAAAGTAGGAACAGGAATTTTATTCCGTTTCAAACCATTAACAGTGATTGGTCGTAGAAGTTTATCTTATTATTTATGGTTCTTACCTATTATTGTGTTATACCAAGCAAAAATGGGGATTGCTGGTTCAAGTAATTTAATTCACGGCATCATTCAATTGGTACTCATTCTTTTCTTTGGTGAAGTTTGGTATCAAGTGTTTGAGAAGAGATGTTATCTACAAATAGTCCGTAAATTGATGGGGCTGTTGAATGAGAAAACAGCTTATGGAAAACAAATTTTATTTGGAATCTGTGCAGTGCCGCTCATTATTTTAGCGGTAGGGCTCGTACAGTCTACAAGTAAATTGTCTGAACAAGAGGCCACTCTTACAGAATTAATCCATACGAACCAAACAATTGTTGATAATACCCAACAAACAGATAAGAAGCTATTGAAGACCATTAATAATGTGGTTGGATTAACGCGTGAAGAAACAGTCTTTAGCAGTAATAGTTCGATTACCTTTATCGGGGATCAATCGCTACTTGCTATTGCGAATGAACTAACTACGATTTATCCTAATGCCGTGATGCATGCAACACCGATTGCACAAGTAACGGACTTATCTTCGACGATTAATGAATTGAAATCGAAGAATCAATTAAATGACATTGTTGTATTAATGTTTGGTGCCAATAGTGCTTTTACCAAAGGACAATTGGAACGTGAATTGAAACGAATCGGTATGGAAAAACAAATCTTCCTTGTGACGACAACGACGTCTAAAACATGGAGAGATGATGTGAATAATGTATACGAAGCAGTCAGCGAGAAGTATTCGAATGTCCATGTTCTTGACTGGAATGAATATTCTAAAGACCAAGATTGGTTCTATTCACATAAATCATATGTAACAGAAGTTGGAGCTCATGAAGAAGCGCTCTTCTTTGCGAAGAAAATTTATGAAACATTGAGAGGAAACTAAAATGGAATTGCAATTTCTAGGAACAGGTGCTGGCGTGCCTTCTAAAATGAGAAACGTCACTTCAATTGCATTAAAGCTTCTCGATGAGATTAATGAAGTGTGGTTATTCGATTGCGGAGAAGCTACACAGCAACAAATTTTAAATACAAATATTCGTCCAGGAAAAATCAAGAAGATTTTCATTACACATATGCACGGAGATCATATCTTTGGGTTACCTGGACTACTCACTAGTCGCTCTTTCCAAGGAGGAGAAGATGATTTAACCCTCTATGGTCCTAAAGGGATTAAGAACTTTATCGACACGACGATTCAAGCTTCTTGTTCTAAATTAGGATATCCTTTAAAAGTAGTTGAATTTGAAAAAGAAGGTCTTCTTTTCGAAGATAAACATTTTAAAGTAGAAATGAAGCGACTCGAACATGGGATTCCTTCATATGGATTCCGTGTGACAGAAAAGGATCAATCAGGCGAACTGCAAGCAGACCGTCTAAAAGAGTTAGGAATTCCTTTTGGCCCACTCTTTGGTAAGTTGAAAAAAGGGGAAACCATTACTCTAGAAGATGGAACGGTCGTGAATGGACAAGATTATATTTCTCCTGATATTAAAGGACGCGTGGTGACTATTTGCGGAGATACTCGTAAATGTGAAGCTAGTGAAATCTTGGCCTATCGTTCGGACGTTCTCGTTCACGAGGCGACATACGAAGGAGATAAAGGGCAACAAGCTTATCGTCATTTCCATTCAACTAGTCTTCAAGCGGCTGAAGTGGCTAAAAATGCCGAAGTGAAGCGACTTTTATTAACGCATATCAGTGCTCGCTATCTTGGCAAACAATCTCAAGAGTTAGAAGACGAGGCCAAAAAGATTTTTGAAAATGTTCAAGTTGTCAAAGACTTTGACATTGTGACTGTTGAAAGGATTAAACATCATGAAGGACGCTAAATGGTTTACAAAACAAGTGGCTCTTGTAACCGGAGCTAGCGGTGGGCTTGGCGCACAAATCGCATTGGAATTAGCTAAAAGAGATGTGCAACTGATTCTTGTAGCTCGAAACACTGCTAAACTAGAACAAGTAGCCTTGGAGTGCCAATCGTTTACTTCTAAACCAGTCAACGTGTATTCATGTGATTTAACTGATGATGCATCCGTTAATAACTTACTTGCAACTCTTGATGAAGCATACAAAATTACGATGGTCATCAACAATGCTGGCCTTGGCTACCTTAAATTAGCTAAAGACTTAAGTGAATCTGAGATTAATCAAATGCTTCATTTAAACTTGAATACATTAATTAAAATCACTCAGCATTTTGTACCTAGGTTTATTGAAGATAAGGGCGGAGTAATTGTGAATATTGCTTCTCAAGCTGGAAAATCGGCAACGGTAAAATCATCCGTTTATTCAGCAACTAAATTTGGAGTATTAGGGTATTCGAATGCACTACGTTTGGAATTAAAACCTTATGGGATCCATGTGATGACTGTAAATCCAGGTCCGATTGCGACAGACTTCTTTGATAAAGCCGAGCCAACTGGAAAATACTTAGAGCAATTAGGTGCTGTAGTATTAGATCCAGTGAAGGTTGCAGGAGAAGTTGTTAAAGGAATTGAAAGAGAAAAACGTGAAGTGAATTTGCCAAAAACAATGAACTTTGCGAGTAAATTAAATGTGTTATTCCCGAAAATAGGAGACAAACTATTAGGGAGTATCTTCAATAAAAAGTAGAGGAGGTGTACGATGAGTTTTGCAAATTATGCATGGAAGTTAAAAGAGAATGTGGATGAAGGACTCGTAACGTCTCTTGCAAGTGAAAGTGGAGTGTCTGAGAATCTCGTTCGCTTATGTGTGGAACGTGGGATTCAAACAGCAGAAGACTTGCAAGAATTTCTTTCGCCAACACCACATCTCATCCACGACCCATTTCTATTACATGATATGGATAAAGCGGTAGGGCGAATTCAAGAAGCCATTGAAAATGGTGAATTGATTCATATATATGGAGACTATGATGCAGACGGAATTACGAGTACAACGATCCTCTATGAAACGCTTGAAATGCTAGGAGCTCAAGTATCGTACTATTTACCGAATCGCTTTACAGATGGCTATGGTCCAAATATTCCGGTATTCCAACGTGCGATAGAAGAAGGCCATACGCTTATTATTACTGTAGACTGTGGGATTTCAGCGCATGAACCAATTCGTTATGCGATGGAGAATGGCTGTGATGTGATTTTAACGGACCACCATGAAATTCCAAGTGAAATTCCAGAAGCTTATGCGGTTGTCCATCCTCGTCATCCAGAGGCAAACTACCCATGTGGAGACTTATCTGGTGCTGGAGTAGCATTTAAGCTTGCTCATGCGCTTCTAGGAGAGTTTCCAGAAGAAATGGTAGAACTAGCTGCTATTGGAACGATTGCAGACTTAGTGAGCCTTACAGACGAAAATAGAACGATTGCTAAACTTGGAATTGCTCAAATGAAACAAACGCAGCGTATTGGTCTTGTGACACTCCTTGAGAAGTTATCCGTTAAAGTGGATAAATTAGATGAGAAGACGATAGGATTCCAAATTGGACCGCGTTTAAATGCGCTAGGTCGCCTTGGAGATGCTACACCAGGCGTTCAATTGTTGACGACATTTGACGATGAAGAAGCGCAGAGTATTGTTGATTTCATGCAATCAGAAAATGAAAGACGTCAATCAATCGTAAATCAAATCGTCGAAGAAGCCACTCCGATCATTCAAGAACAAATGAATCAACCAATCCTTGTGTTAGCTCAACCAGGTTGGCATGAAGGGGTACTTGGAATTGTAGCGAGTCGAATCGTTGAACAGACGGGAAAACCAACCATCGTTTTAGGAATAAGTGAAGACGGCTTAACAGCAAAAGGTAGCGGTCGTTCATTTGGAGAATTTAATCTCTTTGATGCGTTAACTAGTGTGAAAGATCATCTTCTAAAATTCGGTGGACATCATATGGCTGCTGGATTAACAGTTGAAACGATATTGCTTCCAACGATTATCGAGGGATTAGAACAATATGCAAAAGACCATCAAGATTTATTAGATGCGAAGGCGACGTTAACGATTGATGAAGTTCTTCCGTTAAAAGAGATTACAGTTGATTGGATTGAATCACTAGCCAGCTTAAAACCTTTTGGCACGGATAACCCAGAACCAGTCGTTTCTGTAGAAGGGATTCAAGTAGCTTCGACTCAATTACTCGGAGCGGATAAACAGCACTTGAAACTTAATTTGAAAGAGTCCAATTCTTCATACACACTTCAGGCGATGGCCTTTAGTAAAGGGGAATGGGCAGCATCTCTTCAACCAGATACGAAGATTAGTATTGCCGGAACATTAGAGATTAATGAATGGCAAAATAATCGCCTTCCTCAATTATTAGTAAAAGATATCGCCGTTAAAGGTAGAGTCGTTATCGATTGGCGCACTTCTAAGATTACAAAAGATCATCTTGCTGTTGAAAATGCACTTTATCTAGCAACAAACGAAGTGTACTTGAAGGAACTAGAAACAAGAATTCCAAGCACTTCAAGTGTGATGGAGTTTTCATCTTTTGTAGCTGCAAACGAAAAACCAACTGCTAAAGCAATTGTGTTATTCGATTTACCAGAGAAAGTGGAAGAGGTGGAATCTTTCTTTAAAATGAAATGGACACAACCTCTTTATGTCATCGCGTATACGAAGAATTCCGTTGTGACAACTGGGATTCCGGACAAGCCTAAATTTGGTAGTGTGTATAAATATATCCAATCACATGGACAAATTCCTTATAATGAAAAATTAGTTTCGGTGGCTGGATTCCTAAAAATTCCAGTCGAACAATTCCGAGTGATATTAAAAGTGTTTTTTGAGTTGGAATTTGTTAAAATAGTAGATGGACATTTGATGATTAACGAAAGTCCAAAAACAAATGACTTAGAAGAGTCAACCTTATTGAAAAAGTTAAATGAACAAATGTTGCTTGAAAAGAAATTCAACTATAGCCAGTTCCAAGAACTAAAGAGTTGGATGGACTCACAACAAGGTAAATAAAAGGAGGAGTTCTCAATGAACTTGAAAGAATATATTGCTAGTGTTCCAAACTATCCTAAAGAGGGTATTATTTTCCGTGATATTTCACCATTAATGGCTAACGGTAAAACATACCAATACGCAACACAACAAATCGTTGACTATGCACGTAAAGTCGGTGCTGAAATGATTGTTGGACCTGAAGCACGTGGATTTATCGTTGGATGTCCAGTAGCGTATGAATTAGGAATTGGATTTGCACCAGCTCGTAAAAAAGGGAAATTACCTCGTGAAACAGTCGCTGTTGAATATGATTTAGAATATGGTTCAGCAGAATTACATTTACACAAAGATGCTGTAAAACCTGGCCAAAAAGTTCTTATCTGTGACGACTTATTAGCAACTGGTGGAACAATGGCTGCCGCTGCAAAATTAGTTGAAAAACTTGGCGGTGAAGTAGTTGGTTTAGCGTTCTTAGTAGAGTTAACAGACTTAAAAGGTCGCGAAAAAATTAGCGAATATGACATCTTCACATTAATGGAATACACTGAAGACGAAAGATAATCTAAACAAAGAAGACTTCCTTAGCACTAAGCTAGGGAAGTCTATTTTTTATTTTCTTAATTCTTCTAATAAAGATTTGGCAGTTTCTTGATTTAAATGTGGGGCTTTAGCGAGTAAATTCATTAGTAGCGGAAGTTCTTCTTCTGTTGCTCCAACAGCAAGTCCCAATGATTTGGCTTGGAGTCGCATATGACCTTTTTGAATTCCGTCCGTCACAAGAGCTCTTACAGCAGCAAGGTTTTGCGCTAAACCAATCGAGGCGATAATTCCTGCTAGTTCAATAGCACTTGGATGACCAAGTAATTCATGACCAAATTGTGCGCCTGGATGGATGGAAATAGAACCTCCAACCGTTCCAACAGGAAGTGGAAGAGTGATAGTACCCACTAAGTTTCCAGCTTCATCCTTTGTCCAGCTTGTCAGTGGTTGATATTTCCCGCTTAAACTTGCATAGGCATGAACTCCAGCTTCAATTGCACGCCAGTCATTTCCGGTAGCGATAACGACAGAATCAATACCATTCATAATACCTTTATTATGCGTTGTTGCACGGTATGGATCTGCTTTTGAAAATTCACTTGCTAAAACGATTCGATCTATTACATCTTCGCCTTTAGTCGTTCTAGTATCTAAGATTCTTGGTGAGAGGACACATCTAGCTGTCACAATTGAGTTTGTAGCAAGATTTGAGAGAATAGCCATAGTACTTTCGCCACCAGTCAATGCCTCAATAGGTGAAACGAGCGCTTCTAGGATGGTGTTCAGCATATTTGCTCCCATGGCTTCCTTTGTATCCACAGATACGTAGAAAATGTAAAATCTTTCTTTGTCAGTAGATTTTTCTTCGACCCATATTTCTCGAATTCCTCCGCCACGTTTCACGATAGAAGGGTGAGCATTATTAGCAATTGTAAATAATGATTCTTTCTGTTCGTCAAGTTTAGTTTTTACTTCTTCGAGTGTTAGAGGAGATTTTACAATGGCAATTTCTCCAATCATTTCACGTTTTTCTTGAACAGTTGTCGTACCATCAGCCATGTTGATTAATTTTGAAGCATAGCTCGCCGCAGCGATAACAGAAGGTTCTTCCGTCACCATTGGAACAATATAGCTTTTTCCATTCACAATTAATTCTGGAACGATTCCATACGGAAGACCGTATACTTCAATTTGATTTTCTACCATTTGGTTAGCAATGGACTCTGGTAGTACAAGACCTTTTTCGAGTAATACTTTGGCTTCGTTCGATAAGTTTGGATGATTTAATAAAGTTTCTTTTCTTTCTTCAAGAGACTTTTGATAAAACTTGTAAAAAGGGTTATTTTGCATCGATGTGCTCCTTTCTTGCTTTCATTCAGTATAACAAATTTTTACAGTTTGCGGGTATGATACAGGTAAATTTTTCAAAAATGAGGTACACTAGTAAACGTGAAAGGAGAGATTTTATGGAATTTATTCGTGAAGTGAATGGTCACCGTCTAATCTTAGTGGCTGATGAAGAGTATCAAAAAGAAGCAGAAGATATGCTTACTTTCGTAGAAGAATATTTTGAGGAGAATTGGGACGAGGTCGACACTTTAATTCCAATCCATTATGGACAAGTGAAAGTCATTCCTAAAGGGGAAGATTTTCAAGTAGTCGTTCAAAATTACGAACATAAACTACTAGATGAATGGGTAGAAGATTTCTCTTATTTCTTAGATATTATTCGTAAAACAATTCAAACTGGTAAGCGTACGAAAACATTAGGACGTCTCATTTCATTCCGCTTTGACGGACCGTTAGTGATTGCTAACCATACTTTTGAAGTGGATGAGTGGTATGCACATCGTTTTGATGATGAAACTTGGTATATTGCTCCAATCGATCAAACGATTGATCCGCAACCGCTAGAAGGAAATCAAGCGTATGAAATCTTTCCAGATTATCCAGAATTATATGAAGTGATGCATTTACCAACAGACTATATTATCTTATTCAAAGGACATGAGATTGTTTCGGTGTTGAATACGGATAGTGTAGATGTGTGGAACTAGTCAATTACGAAAGGATGTACTATGGTAGAATCAATTTGTCGTATGAATCATGTTGTGAAGGCGTATGAATGTAATTGGAAAGGAGAATTATCTCTTAGCCATGTAGTCGGGATTATGATGCTAGCTTCGCGTAAACAAGAACGAGGTCTAGCGCATCCTGATTTGATCTATCAAAAAGGTTTATCGTGGATTGTGATTCAAAACCAATTAACGGTGAACCGCCTTCCAAAATTAGAAGAAGAAATTATTATCGAGACAGAACCAGTTGGATATAACAAGTTCTTTACGTTCCGTCGTTATACGATTTTGTCTCTAGATGAAGAAGTACTAGTAGACGCATTGACAACTTTCTCAATGATTAATATTGAAGAGAGAAAACTCATTTCACTAGACGAAGAAGTATTAAGTGAATATCCAATTGAGAATAAAAAAGATACTCGTCGTAATCCACGAGTTCCTAAAATCGATTTAGAGAATGCGAGTGTTCAAACGTATCGTGTTCGTTTAAATGATATCGATTATAATCATCATGTGAATAACGCGAAGTATTTTGATTGGGTAATGGATAGCCTTGGGATGGACTTTATTAAGACTCATTCATTAAAATCAGTTCTTGTAAAATATGATAAGGAAATTTTACCTGAAGCTACCGTTAAGAGTTTTTATGAAATTCGTGAAACTGTAAACGGAGTTCAAACATTACACCAACTGGAATCAGATGATCAAAAATGTTGCCACTTATCTCTTGAGTGGAAAGTTAAGTAAAATCCTTGTATTTTCATAGGAAATAGTGTACAATACTTTTTGTGTAAAATATGCAGCAGAAATATAGAAGCTCGTCAACAGTCCTAGCCTTTAGGGTAAGGTAGTAACCGCGGCTGCAAAGGTGAACCCTTGTAGTGACTGCACGAATCGAAGATTTCGCGATTATTTTACTCCAAAAAAATAAACAATTATTGGAGGAATGTTCAATGTCACGTTACACTGGACCAAGCTGGAAGTTATCTCGTCGTTTAGGCATTTCACTTTCAGGAACAGGAAAAGAAATCGCTCGTCGTCCATACGCACCAGGTCAACACGGACCAAACAGCCGTAAAAAATTATCTGAGTATGGTCAACAATTACAAGAAAAACAAAAACTACGTCATATGTACGGTATGAACGAACGTCAATTTGCTACTTTATTCAAAAAAGCTGGCAAAATTAAAGAAGGTAAACATGGTGAAAACTTCATGGTACTTCTTGAACAACGTTTAGATAACGTAGTATACCGTTTAGGTTTAGCAACTACTCGTCGTCAAGCACGTCAATTAGTTAACCACGGTCACATCACTGTGAACGGTAAACGCGTAGATATCCCTTCATTCCAAGTACAAGTTGGCGATGTTGTGGGTGTTCGTGAAAAATCACGTAACTTAACAATCATTAAAGAAGCTTTAGAAGCTTTATATGGTCGTCCAGAGTTCGTTACTTTCGACGAAGAAAAATTAGAAGGTTCATTAAACCGTCTACCATTACGTGACGAGTTAACTTCTGAAGTTGACGAATCACTAGTCGTTGAATACTATAACAAACTTGGCTAATCTTATTAGACAATTTCAGAGCTGGAATTCACTATTGTGGATTCCAGTTTTTTTATTTATAATTTTTGTGAAAGCACATTAAATGATTAGGGGATAAAGAGGTGGAAGAATATGATCCGTACTGTTGAAAATCCAATCGTCACTTTAGAAGATGTCCTTCCTTTATATGAAGCGGTAGGATGGACCAATTACACAACTAAACCAGAAATGCTTGAAGTCGCTTATAAAAATTCTCTTCATATAATAGGAGCGTTTAATGATGAAGAAAAACTCGTTGGTGTATTGCGAGCGGTTGGAGACGGGGCGTCTATTCTATTTATTCAAGATATTTTAGTGTACCCTGAATACCAACATCAGGGAATTGGCACAAAATTGTTACAAATGATTCTAGAAAAGTACAAGAATGTATATCAAATTCAACTAGCAACAGATGATTCAACGAAAACAGTTTCTTTTTATGAGTCTAATGGATTCACAAGTTTAACTTCTCTAAATTGCGTTTCATTCATATATACTGGAAAGCGGTGAGCAAACTTTACCGATTTTCTACGATTCTATGATAGAATGAGAGAGTAAATTAGAGGAAAGAGTGGATACAATGCAATTAACAATAGATAAAAGAGCGCAAGCATGGTTTGAAGAAGAGATGGGTGTATCTAAAGAACGTGGTGTTCGTTTCCTAGGAAAGGTATACGGATGCAGTCCGATTCATGAAGGGTTCTCTCTAGCAGTTGAAGTAGATGCTCCAAGCAATCCTTATGTGAGCGTTGTTGAAAATGGGATTACTTATTTTGTGGAAACTGGTGACGAATGGTTCTTCCATGGTCATAATTTAGAAGTAGGCTTTGATGAAAAATTAAAAGAACCAAGTTACAGTTATACAAAAATTGTAGACTAATATTATATAGAAGAAACAGGGAGTGAGGCTTTTACTTACTCCCGTTTTTATTGGACATTTTTGCCTTTGTAGAGTACAGTTAGGTAGTTATGAAACGAAGAAAGGATTTATAAAATGACAGAACCTGCAGTAAAATATAGACTGATTAAAACTGAAAAACATACAGGCGCTCGTCTTGGAGAAATTATTACCCCACATGGTACTTTCCCAACACCAATGTTTATGCCGGTTGGGACACTTGCTACGGTAAAATCAATGTCTCCGGAAGAGTTAGACGAAATGGGTGCCAATATCATTTTAAGTAACACCTATCATTTATGGTTACGTCCTGGTGCGGATATTGTTGATGAAGCTGGTAAACTACATAACTTTATGAACTGGAAAAAGGGGATTCTAACGGATTCAGGTGGCTTCCAAGTATTCTCACTAAGTGATATGCGTAGAATCGAAGAAGAAGGGGTTCATTTTAGAAACCATTTAAATGGATCTAAATTATTCCTATCTCCTGAAATCTCAATTGATGTACAAAACAAACTGGGTGCGGATATCATTATGAGTTTTGATGAGTGTCCGGATTTCCACCATACGCATGATTATGTGAAAGATTCAATTGCTCGTACGACTCGTTGGGCAGAGCGTGGATTAAAAGCCCATAAATCACCAGATACACAAGCGTTATTTGGTATCTTGCAAGGTGCTGGTTATAAAGACTTACGTATCGCACATGCAAAAGACATGATTTCTCTAGATTTCCCTGGATATTCTATTGGCGGATTATCCGTAGGTGAAACAAAGCAAGAGATGAATGAAGTGTTGGATTACTTAACACCACTCATTCCTTCAAATAAACCTCGTTATTTAATGGGAGTGGGTTCACCTGACTCATTAATTGATGGCGTTATTCGTGGAGTTGACATGTTTGACTGCGTATTACCAACACGTATTGCACGTAATGGTACATGTATGACAAGTAGCGGACGTCTTGTAGTGAAGAATGCGAAATACGAACGTGATTTCCGACCTTTAGATGAGAAATGTAATTGCTATACATGCCGTAACTATACACGTGCTTATATTCGTCATTTATTTAAGACAGACGAAACGTTCGGATTGCGCTTAACAAGTTATCATAACTTGTACTTCTTATTAAACTTAATGAAACAAGTACGCCAAGCGATTATGGATGATAACTTATTAGAGTTTAGAGAAGCGTTCTTTGAAGAATATGGCTTCAACAAAGAAAATGCTAGAAATTTCTAAAGAATGTAGAAATAAAGCGACTTTTTTGATAAAGTAAGTACATAGAAATTGGAAATGAGGTAAGATTATGGATCAAATGACATTATTAATTGCATACGTTGTTGTAGCAGGGGGAGCGTTCTGGTTCTTCGGACGTAAACAACGTCAACGTGCTAAAGAAATTCAAGCGCAAAGAGATGCGATGAAAATTGGAGATAAAGTAGTGACTATCGGCGGATTACACGGTGAAATCTACAATATTGATACTGTAAATCATACAGTTGACCTTGATTGCGAAGGAGTTATCCTTACATTTGAACGCGCTGCGATTCATCACATTGTTACTGAATCTGCTGCAACAAATAATGAAGTTTATACTGATGAAGTAGCAACTGAAGAAGAGTAGTCGATGGATAAAGAGAGTTTAAAAAATCAATTTAAAACTTGGTTGTATTATAAAGTCAGCGAGTTTAATGACTTAGGCTATACAACAATTGAAACGGAAGATCTCGCACATTATTTTGCGGATTACCGTTGGAAGAAGAACCTTCCTGAAAATCTGTTTGAACAAATCTTTCAGATCAATCAATTAAATATTAATGAGTACTTTGATTTTGAATCTTTAGAAGCGCAAACCAATAAAGAAATCACACTTGAAGATATTAATTTAAGTGAATTATTTTAAAGTTAAGAAGCTAGCAATTGTCTAGCTTCTTTTTTATTTTAAAAAGAATGTAAAGGATTACAAAAATATCGCGAAAAGTATTGATATTTTGGGAATAATGGTTAGAATGGAGATATAGGTTAGGAATAAATTATGAAAAGGGAAATGAAAACAAATGAATCTGTTTTCAAAGGAAATTTTTTCGTTGAAAATAGTTTACATTTTTACAAAAATAGTGTAAGATAAGAATGTGATAAAAATAACAAACACTGGGGGGGAAATCACAAGTGAGTGAAGAAAAAAACAACAACCAAGTACAACAAGAAATCAACCGTCTCGTGGAGAATGGGTTGAAAGCCTTAGATGAATTCCGCTTGTTAAATCAAGAACAAGTTGACTACATTGTGGCAAAAGCATCAGTTGCTGCGTTAGACCAACACGGTGTATTAGCACAACATGCAATCGAAGAAACAGGACGTGGGGTTTTCGAAGACAAAGCTACGAAAAACTTATTTGCCTGCGAACACGTGGTGCACAACATGCGTCACACTAAAACAGTTGGCGTTATTTCAGACGATGAAGTAACTGGATTAACATTAATCGCAGAACCAGTAGGGGTTATCTGTGGTATCACACCTACAACAAACCCAACTTCAACTGCAATTTTCAAATCGTTAATCGCATTAAAAACACGTAATCCAATCGTATTTGCGTTCCATCCATCAGCTCAACAAAGTTCTGCACATGCAGCTCAAATCGTTCGTGACGCAGCAATTGCAGCAGGAGCTCCTGAAAACTGTATTCAATGGATTGAACACCCATCTATTGAAGCAACAAATGCTTTAATGAACCACGACGGAATTGCTACTATCTTAGCAACAGGTGGTAACGCGATGGTTAAAGCTGCATACTCTTGTGGTAAACCAGCTCTTGGGGTTGGTGCAGGTAACGTACCAGCTTATGTTGAAAAATCTGCTAACATTCGTCAAGCAGCTCACGATATCGTAATGAGTAAATCATTTGATAATGGTATGGTGTGTGCTTCTGAACAAGCAGCGATTATTGATAAAGAAATTTACGATGAATTCGTTAATGAATTAAAGAGCTACCATACTTACTTTGTAAATAAAAAAGAAAAAGCATTATTAGAAGAATTCTGCTTCGGCGTAAAAGCAAACAGCAAAAACTGTGCAGGTGCTAAATTAAATGCAAACATCGTTGGTAAATCAGCCGCATGGATTGCTGAACAAGCTGGATTCTCAGTTCCAGAAGGAACAAACATTCTTGCTGCAGAATGTAAAGAAGTTGGCGAAAAAGAACCTTTAACTCGCGAAAAACTTTCTCCAGTAATTGCAGTACTTAAATCAGAATCTCGTGAAGACGGTATTGAAAAAGCTCGTCAAATGGTTGAATTCCACGGTTTAGGACACTCAGCAGCGATTCATACAGAAGATGCTGAATTAGCGAAAGAATTCGGACGCGTTGTTCGTGCAATTCGTGTTATCTGGAATGCTCCTTCTACTTTCGGTGGTATCGGGGACGTTTATAACGCATTTATCCCATCATTAACATTAGGTTGCGGTTCTTACGGACGTAACTCAGTTGGGGATAACGTAAGTGTTGTAAATCTATTAAATATCAAAAAAGTAGGGAGACGTAGAAATAACATGCAATGGTTTAAAGTTCCATCAAAAATCTATTTCGAACGCGATTCAATTCAATACTTACAAAAAATGAAAAATGTAAGCCGTGTAATGATCGTAACTGACCAAGCAATGGTTAAATTAGGATTCTTACAACGTGTTATTGAACAATTAGAATTACGTCCAAATAAAGTAATTTATGAAGTATTCTCAGACGTAGAACCAGATCCAGACATCACAACAGTAAACCGTGGTGCTGAAATCATGAAGAGCTTCGAGCCAGATACAATCGTTGCACTTGGTGGTGGATCTGTAATGGATGCTGCGAAAGTTATGTGGATGTTCTACGAACAACCACAAGTGGACTTCCGTGACTTAGTTCAAAAATTCATGGATATCCGTAAACGTGCATTCAAATTCCCAGAATTAGGGGAACGTGCTAAATACGTTGGTATCCCAACAACTTCTGGTACAGGTTCTGAAGTAACACCATTCGCGGTAATTTCAGATAAAGCTAATAACCGTAAATATCCGTTAGCTGACTACTCACTAACACCAACAATTGCGATTGTTGACCCTGCATTAGTTATGACAGTTCCAGACTTTGTAACTGCTGATACTGGTATGGACGTATTAACTCACGCAATCGAAGCGTACACTTCAACACTTGCAAACGACTATACAGATGGTTTAGCATTGCAAGCAATCAAATTAGTATTTGAAAACTTAGTAAGCAGTGTGAAAAATGCTGATTTCGTTTCACGCGAAAAAATGCATAACGCTTCTACAATGGCTGGTATGGCATTTGCGAATGCGTTCCTTGGTATGAGCCACTCAATGGCACATAAGATTGGCGGATTCTTCCACACAGTTCACGGACGTACAAATGCAATCCTATTACCATACGTAATCCGTTACAATGGTACTCGTCCTTCAAAAGCAGCTACATGGCCAAAATATAACTACTACCGTGCGGATGAAAAATTCCAAGACATCGCTCGTATGTTAGGATTACCATCTTCAACTCCTGAGGAAGCAGTAGACGCTTTAGCTAAAGCTGTTTACGAATTAGGGGAAGCTGTAGGTATCGAAATGAACTTCAAAGCACAAGGAGTTAACCACAAAGAATGGTTAGCTACAATCCATGAGATTGCAATGCTTGCTTATGAAGATCAATGTTCACCTGCTAACCCTCGTTTACCAATGGTAGCTGATATGGAAGAAATTCTTGCTGACGCATACTTTGGATATAAAGAACGCCCGGGTCGTATCAAATAATTGATT
>CAUVGI010000012.1:0-28481 GCA_963551375.1 uncultured Streptococcus sp.
TACCAGTACCAGTAAGTTCACTAGACGAAGTTGAAGCATTTTGACTAGAAGTTGGAAGTACAACACTTCCACCGCCCTCTGAAAGAATGAGCGTGTTGCCAGATAAGCTCAATTTTTGAGGATTTTTAGGAATAGATGCAAGTTGTTCTTTAGTTGCGTAGCTTTCCCCTTTTTGCTCAATAATAGAAAGTCTTTGCTTAACTTCAGTATCGTTATAAGCTTGAGGGATTTCTGACTTCTTAGCATAACCCTCTAGGCTTTGATGTTCGGTAAGATACCCTTTGCCCGCTAAAACATCATTTGTTACAAAATTTGAAGTATCAATAGCCGGCTTATTTTCTAACCGGCTTACCCTCTCTTTTAATTCTGCATCATTGTATGGTTGCGGTATTTCTTGCTTCATTGCATAGTTAGACAATGATTGATGCTCGGTTAAATAGCCTTTAGATTCCAATTCTTGCTTGGTAACTAATTCGCTAGTATTCACGCTTGGTTTATGTTCCAAAACTTCCAAACGTTGCTTGATTTCTGCATCGTTATATACAGTATCATTATCTGTCTTATTTTCTAACGCTGTTACACGTTGTTTTAAGGCGCTATCGTCGTAGACAGTATCTTTATCAGTCTTTGTCTTTAAAACTTCAATTTCTGCTGAAATATGGCTGATTTCAGCACGGATATTGCTATCATCATACGTGCCACCTTGCTCTTTGATTTTTGTAAAGAGTTCGTCTAATTCTTGTTTCGTTACAATATTTGCAACGTCTACAATGCGGCCTGTCGTGCGTTCGACTAACGGTGCTTTTTTTGCTTTATCCATAGCACTAACCCATACATTAAATGCAAATGAGTAAACGTCTGTTGATTGTTCTACCTTCTCGAAATACACATAACCAACCACAGGCTCATCTGTAGTGATTAAAGTACTATCGAATGGAACTGTAATTGTATTTTCTGAGATTGTAGCTTCAACAGTTATATATCGTTTTGTATATTTGAAATAAAACAAGCAAAGAACTTTTGAAGCAGTTAATTTATCAACAGTAAATTTGAATGTTGCAGTACCTTTGTCTTGACTGTAAATTTCATGCTCTAATTTTTCAACGTCTCGATAAACAGACGTAATAGTTAAATGTTTTTCGATTGTTTTTTCCATACGTTCCTCCCTTCTATAAATAAAAAGAGGACTCGCAATGAGCCCTCTATGGATCCGTGTTCTTATCCTTCAATCTTCTTCAATTCGTTGAATCCATTCACGACAGATTCAATCAATACCTTCTTGGATTCGTCATCCAAGTTGATTCCAGCTTTTTCAAGCTCTTTCGTCAAGTTGTCGAATGCTGCTTGGAATTTGTCTTGACTTGCACCATGCACATCTTTGAAGATTTGTTCCACAGCGCCAACGACTGTGTTCGCAATAGACTTAGCCAATTCATAGTTCTTAGTATCCGTTTTAGCTTTTAATTCAGCAGCTTTAGTTTCGATAAAGCCCTTCACCCCTGTGAAAGCTAATCCAATCAATACGACTAAAATGCTAATAACTCCATTTACGATAGTTGTTTGTAATTGTTCCATTATTGTTCATCCTCTTTCTTTTCGATTTCAATTTCGATTATTTTTTGGAATTTCTTGTCTTGATTTTTTCGTATTTGGTTGATGTACGGCCTCAACGCTTCTGGAAATGGTAAGCCCAACGCTTCCCAATTCTCCATCAACGACCCCAAATAGCTCATAACGAAAAATAGACATGTGGTTATTCCTATCTCTCTATGATTGAGAGCTCTAGCATATAGGGCAACTATCATGACTACTGATATGACAAGAAAATGTCTGAGTAGTCCATTCGTGCTCGTTTTACTGTCAAATTTTTTCAATTTAAAAGCTTTGATATAGCCGGACACCACATCAAAGCAAATTAACCAAAACAAAATTTGAATATACGGACTGCGCATTAACCCTTGCAAATGCATAGTCAATACGTTAAATTCTACATCTACCATCTACTACAACTCCATAATTTCTACTACTGTTTTGTATTTTTTGATTTCTTCACGTTTGTTTGAGTTATCTTGTTCTAAACGTTGAATGTCTTCTGAAAGATTTTGAATTTTTTGTTCATATTGTGCTTTTTCTTCGTTCATTCGATTAATATCTGCCTGCTTAGTAGTCACTTTCGTTTCTAATGCAGTAATTCTATTTTTAATTTGTTCCAATTCCATAATTTTTACCTCCTAATTTGTAATAACAATGCCATCAAAACACAGCCAGTTGCTATCCACGTTTTTTACTACTACAACAGTCCCATTCCCTGCTCCGTCATCATAAATTGCCAAAGTGCATGGATTGTATCCTTGTGTAATAGCTTTAATAAACATTTGCTTTTCAATCTTTATTTTTGGCAATTTGAAAATATGTTTCCAAGCTGTTACATCACCGTTTTTGCAACTTCCGCGTAATTCTATAGCACCGTTATTATTAATCTTGTACTGTATAGAATTATAATCATTGCTGAAGTCAGTCCATCCGTTTAAGTATGACACGTTAATCCATACATTCGTCCATTCAGTCCATCTTCCGTTATCTAATCTTCTGAGATGTACAATTGTTGAATTGAACGGTGTATATTGCTGTATGCAATAATTAGTATCCGAACTATGAGTTATTACAGATACGTATCCATAATTATTAGTCCCTGGAGGGTTGTGCTGAACACCAAATGCATGATAAGTCCCAGCAGTTTTTAAATTGTTTAAGTCGCCATTATACTTTAATGACTTTCCATCTCTAGATGTCAGAGTGAACTCCTGTACTGGTTTTCCTCGCGACATAATGCCATCTTCGACATTTAAGCTGCTATGGAATGCCACTGGCAAGAATGATTCAAAATGTCCATCTAACTCTGGGAATCCTCCAATAGCTGCTCTATTGTCACCCCAAGCCCAAAGAACTCTGGATGAGCGAACAAGCAACACAGAGTCTACTAAATCACTCAGTCTATCTTGAATCACTAACCGAACATTGTACGCTTTTGAAAGTTCGTAAAATGCACCGCAGTCGATTTGACGATTGATTTTCTCTGTACTCTCATTCGTGAGATTTACGGAATCAATCCATCTGTTTGTCTTCTTAGCTGAATACTGAATTTTAAGAGTATACGGATTCCTATTCACTCCATCAATTACTAATGGACTAACATTAGCAGCAACCGTGGCAATGATAGTCTTATTAGTACCGTTTCCTGTCCTGTTAGCCAGAAAAGCAATAATTTTAGGCGCGTAATAATCCCATACTTTTATCGTCTTCGATTTAGTGGCTGTTCTGCCCCTCGAATCAGTAATCTTGGCAGTAACTTCTAAATTACCAGCCTTGTTTGCAGGGAAGTCACCAGTGGATGCTCGTACAACTAAATTATCCACAGTTAATTCAGTAGATATGATAGTTGACCCGTAAGCACCGTTTGCGCCAGTTGTTTCAACACGCATGACTGATTTGTCTTTAATAAAGTTTTCTGCAGGAATGAATTCTGCTAATTGCGCTGTTCTCTCAGTAATTGCAACGTCTTCAAGCGTTGGAACAATAGAAGTAGGAACTTTAATAGGAATGCCTCGTTTATAGACATCATTTCCAATTTGCTCATTACCTCTAAACGTCCGTACACGAACATCTAACGCTCCAGTATCACTGTTAGTAATTCGGTTTGCGTAATCGATTGGGACTGTGAATTGCAAGCTTGTGTCGTGTCCACTTCCTAAATCAACCAAATCGCTACCGTTAACGCTCCACGAAACTTGATGCCTAAACTCTTCTACTTTCTTATCGATAGTAATTGTAATTGGCTGTCCTAATTCCGTTTCAGTGACAGATTGAATTCCACTCGATCTAGGAATGTTTTCTAGATTAACAGTTCCGCTAAACCAGTTAATATTCCCCTGGTCTGCAACATTAGTTAATCTAGCCCAAATGGTTATACTCTTGGTTCCATCTTCATTGTGTGGAATCGTCATTGTTCCCTGCCCAAACGTAACCCAATCGCGATTTCTTAAGTCAAAGCTAACGTATTTACTTAAAACATACTGTCCGTTAATTTCAACTTCTGCGAGTGAATCGTTATTTAAATCGTAAACCCACGTTGTGTTTTTCTCTAACCATAATTGCCATGATATTGTAGAGGTGTTAGTTGTGATATCTCTGCCAGTCTCGTTAACTTCCAGAACTAGACGGACATATCCACTAGATGTTGTTTTTGATATCTTAACCATTGACAGCACCTCCTACATAAGATATAACAGTGAATTCATTGTTATATCGTTCAAAGATATGATTAGCGATAGTAACGGAATTCCAAAATGTTGCACTCACAATATTTAATTGTTGTCCTGAGATATAAGCTACTACACGCCCAGAATCGATAAATTCCATGCGTTCATTTGTGTAACGTGTTTGCAACTTCTCACCATTTTTACCAATAAGTAAGCCGTCTTCGTCAACGTTGAAATATGTTGAGATTGCATTAAGAAGAACGCTGGACTGCTCCATATTAAGCTCTACTGCTCTAGTTCGCTGGCCTAATCCTCGAATCTCTTCTGCAGTTTCTTGAATTCGTTTGTAAGATTCTTCGAGGTTACTAAATTTACCCGTCAAATCTCTGAGTGTGTCTTCTGTAACCTGAGATTTATTGATGATTTCCATTACATTCGCAAACTGATTAGCATGTTCTCGGTTACGCTCTTCGAATTCTTTTTGAAGACGTTCTAGTTCTTTGTCGTCTTTCTTTAATACAGGTTCCCATTTACCATTCGTGTAAATCTTAGGAACATCCTTACCAGGAGCGCTCGTGTCAGTCCATAAATCTCCAGCGCTTGGATTGGTTGGAGGAGTTGGGCCTATCGACTTATTAACGATGAAGTCTTTAATCACGATTGAATTTCTAGCAATAACATTATTATTCTCTAGCGCTTCACAGATAAATGTGGCCTCTCTATCAACATCGTTTGATGTGATTGTTAGTTCTCTTGTGGCAATTTCGTGCAACTTGTTCCATTCTGTATCGTTAGTTCCATATTTACTTTCTCTAATCCATCTAAAGTTGAAACGATTAGTCATATCAGTACCAAGTTTAGAAACTGTTGAAATTAATTTAGTTTTAATATTACTGTTTTGAAATACTGTTCCAGAAGTTGATTTAATGTCTAATTCGAATGGAACTGCTGTAGAATCAAATACACGTTCTTTAACTAATTGACTAAGACGTTGTAACTTCTCGTTCATTAATACTTCTGAACTTTCTACATTTGAGATTCTCACACTTCCAATTTTTTTATCTGAAAACGAGCGCTTGATAGATACGATTCGAGCTGAAAATGCTATAGGTGGCATAAATTCGCTATCAATCATTTCTGCTAACTGACCAATGAATATGTTGGAATCAAGTAAATCTAAATCGATATCGTAATTAACTTCCGGATAAGCTCTTTTCTTTAATTGCTTAATACCTTCTTCTAATAATCGTTCTTTAGTTTTTGCAGTGCTCTCATAATTAGCAACGATATAACCTCCTGACGATGCATTATTTCTTTTCCACCGTTCATTTTCAACTGTGTCATATATCGTTCCGTCTGAGTCTAACTTAAATCTATCGTTGTGATACTCATAACCCTCTAATGTTAGTCCTTCTGCTCCAACTACTCTTAGAGCTGTAGCTAAATTTTCAATATTGGATGTCTTTTTAATATTTTTAATATTTTTCCCATACTCTAATCGAATAATCTTGTTCGAATTATATTTCTTATAAAAATTAATTAATTTTCGATATGGCTTGTCATGCAACATCTCAACACTATATATGATTTCTGCATCGAATCGTTTAGCTAAATCTCTTAATCTTTTAGTCGTTGTATCATACTGTTCGAATTCTAATTTTCTTTTTAAATCTGATACTTCATTTATTCCCAATTCCCATCCTGAATCGAAAATAAATTTCGAAACATAGTAAGATAAGCTTTGACTTTCATCGGATTTAAATGGAAGGACTGTTTCACCTAATAAGTCTAATCCTGCATCTTCGGCAGTAATTGTCTTAGTATTATGATCTTCCTCAATTCGAGTAATCTCGAAGCATCGAGTTAAATCTCCATCTACAACAAATAAATAACAACCAATAGAAACATTCTTAATAGATTCGTGAGTTTTATCTACTTTGAATTCATAAATTCCAATTCCAGTGTCTAAGTCTTGTTCAAATAAGTCATCGTATGCGATTAACTCTCCAATCGAGCCAAAATGGAGCTGGCAAATCTTATTGTATTTTCTATCCGTAACAGTAATCATTGCCATGCCTCCTTAAATGTCGCGTTTAGTCGAATATCTGTATTTGGCTCTGTTAAAATGCCAATCTCTGTCTGACCTACTTTCAAATCAAACCAAGAACTGCTCAAATTTACATATTGAACATTTCCGTTAATTGTTAATTGTTTTTTTCTGAAATCAAACTCTACTACATCATTTGGCTTAATGACTACATCTCCAGTTTCGTGGCCGTACTGCACGTACTGTCCACTTGGATGGATGAAGCTAATCATTTTATAATTTTCTCCTGATGTGAAACTAAAAAGAGGCGCTGTTGAAAGCACCCCTCTATTATCGAACGTATATACAATTTTTCCTGTATTTGTCCCTCTAGTAGCACTCTTCTCTGTTTTGGATAATCCTTCGAATGAGAATGTTACTTGTAAATGGGCGATGTATATATTTTTGTGTTTAGTAATCGAAGTAACGTTGAATTTATAAGCTGTATAGACACGATTCAATGATGTGTCCGGCTCAAACTCCACATTTTCTTGCATAATCCATCGATTAAAATTATCTAAATCTGTCTGCTTAGTCGTATGAATATGAATTTCAAATGTCTTCACTTGTTCTTTTCGTTCATAACTTTTCTTAAAATACGAACTTCCGTTTTCACGTCTTTGAATCGAATTATTGCTTTCGGAGAAGAAGAGACGCTCATATTCTGCGACTACAACTTGAATCGGCAAATCCGTATTCTTAATATGATTAATACTCATTTCAAATCCAATCACAGAACCACTCCTCTCGCTCTTTCAGCATGTCTTTCTTTCATTTTCATCTTTCTAATAATCTCTTCTGCTAGTTTAGTAGCTAATTGAAGTATATCTTCATCATTTCTTACTATTAACTCATGAGGATAGATATTAACGTTCACTCCTCCGAATCCGTCTAAATGAGCCGCTATTCCTCGACCAATTCCAGATAATGTTCGGTCGTTTAATGGAAGGATTGCTTCGTCTCCTGCCTCTCCACCAATCATTACATTATTTCCGTTTTGACCGAAAACAGTTGGTTTAGTCATGATACCGCCTTTTGCATACCATTCAATGCCAATGCTAGGTAATCCCCCGCTGAGCCAGTCTAGTGGATTTGCTGAACCGCTGATACTGAAGTGAGGAAGTGGAATGTGTGGCCAGCTAATTTGGAAGTTGAAGAATCCTTTGATTGCTTCAATAGCTGAACCTACAGCACTAGCTGCTCCATCAATAGCTCCAGAGATAGCACCCTTGATGCCTTCCCAAATACTAGAAGTCGTTGACAGAATTCCATCCCATATTCCGGAGATGATAGAAGCAATTCCGCCCAGTATTGAACTAATCGTTGATGAGATAGTTTCAAGAACAGTTGATACAACATTTGATAATGTATCCCATGCTCCTGACCAGTCACCAGTTAATACTTGTAAGACCGCTTGGACGATTCCTAGAATCACATCAAGAGCACCTTGAATCACAGTAGTGATTACAGTCCAAACTGTTTGAATATAGATTAATATCCCATCAAATATTCCTTGGATGAATGGAGCTAAGAACGATAGAACTGTTTGAATAATCGTTGAGATAAAATTCCAAACCGTCTCAACTACTTGTTGAATACGTTCGTGGTTAGCTTCCCACCAAGATACTAATGTTCCAAATATGTTTTGGATGAACTCTGATACGGCTCCAACTACAGTCTCAATAACTGATTGAACCCCGTTCCATACAGATTCAACTGTTGATCCGAAGCCTGGAAAAACTCCTTCGAGCCATTCGACAATCGAACCAAAATTAGTAACTATTGCCGTTGCAACTGCGATTCCTCCAGCAACCGCTACGATAATAGCAATAATTGGAAGTAAACTAGCGCCTAATGTGCTTACTGCTATTCCTACAGCTACAATAACGGGTGATAGTATAGCAAGTACTGCTAATACTCCACCTAGAACCACGATGAATTGTTTAACAGGTTCAGGAAGATTCTTGAACCAATCAGCTAATTGTTTAATTGCTGGAATAGCTACGTTCAATATGGGTTCCATCGCTTCTGCAATAGCCGCTCCAACTTCTGCTAATGCTAGCTGAACTGCATTAAATTTCTGTTGTTGCTTATCAATTGGATCTAGAGTAGCTTCAAATGTTTGAGCGACTGTCCCACTAGCGTCTTCAGCAGTACCTGCTAAGTTCTTTAACGAGAACGTTCCACGCTTAATAGCGTCCACCATTCTAGTTGCTCCCTTAGTCCCAAACACCTTGGACGCTTCCGTTAACGCTTCAGTTGAGCTGGATGCATTTTTGATTTTATCAATCGTTTCTTGTAATCCATCAGATAAAGTTTTACCTTCTTTAGCATATCCAACGGCAGCTTTACTCATTGAAGAAAGAGCAGCGCTTGAATCTACACCGGCTTTTTCCATTCCTCCAATTAATGTCGTTGCTTCATCAAATGACAATCCAAGCTCCTTAATTTGAGGAGCTCCAGCGACAATCTTAGAGAATAATTCATCAGTAGAAACACCAGTTGTTTGGCTAACGTATGACATCGTATCTAATACTGAAGTTAAATCTGTAACTGATAATCCGTAAGCTTCAATAGTCTTCTTAGCATTAATCGTGCTATTAGTAATATCCGTTCCGTTAATCTCTGAGAATTGGATAATACTTTTCGAGGCGTCTTTTAACGCGTCACCAGTTAACTCAAATTGTGTGTTAACTTCACCAATCGCAGAACCGACTTTTTCAAACGAGTCTACAGGCAAATCAACAGATAATTGATCATAGATTTTTTTAAATCCGTCTAATGCCTCGTCTGTTGTCGCTCCAGTCTTAGTGATTATGATGTCGAATCCGGCATCTACATTCTTGAACGCTTCTTGAGTGCTCTTCCCAAACTCAATCATTGATTGTCCAGCTTGAGAAGCTACTTGAGAAGCTTGTTGAAGGTTGCTCTGAGTAAGTAATTTATTTGTTTTCTCGCTAGCGTCCTTAGAAGCATCTCCTACTGATGCAAGTTCTTTCTTAACGTTCTGAATGCTTCCACCATCATCAAGCTTATCGAGAGCATCTCTCAACTCGTTAATATTAGCCTTGCCATTCGATGCTTCTTTAGCCATTAACTCTAATGCGCGTTCCATGTCCTTACTCGAGGCTTTACCATTTTTGATAGAATCCGTCAGCTTATCGCCTAGAACGTGTCTATACGCTTCAACATCTTTTCCAGTAGCTGTGAAGAATCGAGATAATCTTTCTGTGGATTTCCCGAGATTCTCTTGTTCCTTGTTCAGATTAGTTAACTGCGTCTTGTAATGCGTTAACGTGCTCTCAGTAGTCTCAATCTCACGTTTAAATGCTCGATAGTTTTCTTCACCGATTTTGCCAGCCTTAAACTGTTCTTCAACTTCGGCTTGAGCATTCTTTAAAGTCGTTAATTTTTCTTTTGTATTTTCGATTTGCTTAGTTAAAAGCGTTTGTTTCTGAGTGATTAATTCGATACTGGCAGGATTAAATTTCAAAGCCTTATCTACTTGCCTCATCTCGCTAGCTGTACTCTTAGCTACCGTGTTCGCTTTTTTTAAAGCTTGCTCAAGTGGTTGAATATTTCCTTGCAATTCGATTGTAATACCTTTGATGTTTCCAGCCATTTTTTCACCCCTCTCTAAATTAAAAAGGCTACTGAAACCAGTAGCCTAGAAATTATCAATATCTTCCTGTGTCGCTTTTCGCGTTTTCTTTTTATTCTTCGATTGAGAATGAAGATCAACATAATCAGTTTGGAAGTCTAATGCTCCTCCGACTGTTAAATACTTTAGTTCATCAATCGATAGTCCACTTTCCTTGCAACACAGAATGAACGATTCAACTGTGAATGTCTCTTCACTAGCGTCCTCGCTCGAATCTACTTTTTTTTAGTCACAAACGATGCTTCAATTAAAGCAACGATGCTTGTAACGATACTTTCAAATGTTAAATCTGAATATTCGTTGTAGAATTCTAAAAAGTTTGGAATCTGTGAATTTGCAGTGAAAGCAAAAATCCAAAAGAAGCGATAAAACAATTCTGTATCGAACGCTTGAACAGAATCTTCTGATAGATTTTCCATAGAAAATTCTTTTTTGCCTTTGAAAATTCGTGCTAGTGCAAATAATTCTTGAAAGAAATCTTTGTTAAATTGTTTCTTATACGCCAGAGGAGTAAATGCATTACTCTCTAGCGTAATTTGCTTTTCTCCAACTTCAATAGTTTTCTTCATTATGATCTCCTTAGTTTAATGCTTGTTTAACTTCATCAAAGAACTTGTTGTAAACTTCATCAGAAGTATTCAAGTTTGTCTTATAACGAATAGCTTTATCCGTAGAACGAGGGCTTGCTGTGAATTCTAGTTCTACTGTATTAACATCAGCACCATTCTTGGTCTTAGTGCTAAATTTAGGACGTTTAACAACAACTTGAGGTAAGCAGAAGCGTGTCGCGTGTTTATCCCCTTCCATTTGGAATAGCAGTGAAATTGGATTACTTTGAGATGTGCTCTTTTCGACAGTTAAATCCCCTTTATTTTCTAATCCATTAACATATTCTGCGAACGATTCTGTAACGTTATAGAACGTCATTTTTCCTGTGTATCCTTCGTTAGACTCAGATACATAATAGTCGATGTTATCAGCTTTTAATTTAATTTCTGTACCGACTGGATTTAATTCCATATCCACAGCTCCAGCCATTTTTTCAGGTTTAGTATAAGTAATTGTTCCAGTAGGGCTTTTAGTAACTTTCCCCCAGTGAACATTTTCTAAACCAAAGGTAATTGTATTTTCAATTTTTGTTGGTGTTTGTGTTTGTTCTGCACCCATTTATAAATCTCTCCTTATAGTGTTATTTGATATGCTAGCATATACATTCTTTCATCTTTTAAATAAGTTTCTTGGAATGTATACGTTAACTTGTTTGTGTCGAATAATTGTTTCAATTTATCTTCTAATGATAAATCTTTAAATTCTGAATAGACTTCTACAATCACATCTTTACTTACGTGCCAAGTGAAATTGTCTGCGTTAGCATGTTGTTCTGATGGATTATAATAGATAATATAAGGAAGGTCAGGAGCTTGCCCTTCCTGGAACATATAATACTGAACAGGTAGTTGTAGAGTTTTTAGCTGTGTATATAGTTTCTGCAGTGTCATCATTTAGCTTCCTAACCTCCTTCTTATTTCAGATTCAAATTTTTTAATAACTTCGTTTTCAATTTCTTTGATATGTGGTTGAGCTCCGACATTTCGTCCTCCATTCCTTCGGGCGTGTCCAAACTCAAGTAAGTGTGCTTTTCGATATTCTTTTGGTTGATAGATTATACGCTCTCCACGCTTATTCAATTTACTATCCCAGTCATTGGCATAGCCTCCAGTACGTCTTGGAGATGCTCCTCTTAATTTAGAAACAGTATCGTCTGCTAAATCATCAACGATATCTCCTATTTCTTGAGCGACTTCTTGATTGAAATTTGATAAAGCTTTTGCAATTTCTGATTCGAGATTAAAGCTCATACTTTTCTCCAACCAATTCTTCACATTGCAGCTCAGTGAATTCTCCGTTTTCCGGCTTGAATGCTCTTCGGATAACATACTTGATGCCATCACATTCTAAGAAAGATTCGTGTTCGTACTCGAACCATCTTACTTGAACCACGAATATTGGCTTATATCCAAATTGAGCGCCATAGAACAGCATTGCATTTGTTACGCTTTTTTCAGTCGCTAATATTTTGCGTTTAACAAGTTCAGTGATTGGATTTCCAATATCATCCGTTCCATTAATTTTCTTTTTGATTAAGACAATCTCCTTATTCCACATCCACATCACTCCTTAAATTTTCTAGTAGTAGATTATGAAGTCGATACTGTAAATGTTTAGGCATAAGAATATTATTATCACGATTGTCGTATCTAAACGCTGCGTAATCGATTAAGAAATCCATATGATCATATCGATTAGTATCAAGTTTAATCTTCTTTTGTTTTTTCATTTCATCTTGTACTGATAAAATTAAATGATTTAAATACTCATCTCTAAATCTTCCACTAATTCCGAGTTTAGCCTTCAATAGAGCTAGTATCTCTGCTTGCTCCATTATCATCTCCTCCTAACGGTTTGATGAAAATAACTCCAGCACTATTGTCTCTAGTTGATAATTCTGCTAGTCGTGTTTTACTGACTTTGCCTTGGAAAGGGAAAACATCTCCAACAGCATATAAACGACCATTCGGAAATTCTTCCGAACAGTCGTTTACATCAGCAAATGCACGAATTACTTCGTACGTCATAGTCTACTCCTACACAGCGTCAGTGTATGTTACGAATACACCTGAATCTTTGTCAGTTGCTTTTGTATCAAAACGTGAGAATAGTCCTAGGGTTTCTCCGTATAATTCATGTGGAGTCCAACGTACAGTTGTTTGTGTTCTGTCGAATAATGTTACAAATTCAAAAGCATCACCAATAAATCCTTTCATTTCGCCTTCGCTACCTAACAATTCGTCTGGAACAGGGAAAATAATTTTATTTTTAAATTTATAACCTGTTGGAGATGTTGGGTCAGGTTGTAACATATAACGCCCTTGTTTGTCTTTCACTTTGTCCAAGGCAGCAAACATTGAATCCGTCACAACTAAGATGACATCATATACTGATGAAACTTTCTTGTTAATAATATCTTTTAATCCATCGAATCCACTCGCACTTTCTGGTTTTGCAGTTTTAAAGATTTCTGCAATTGCATAGTTTTTAGTGTTTACATCTTGGTTTGCAGCATCTTCTTCAACTAATCCCATAATGTCATAAGTAGCATCGTCAATCATTTCTTGCGAAACTGATAATTGTCCACGATATGTTTTTACAGACCAGTCAATTGGAGTTACTTTTGGTTTTCCTAATTCAGGATTTTTTTCCAACTCTTCTACAGTGTTCATTTTATTTTTAGATTTGCTGATTACTGCATATTTACCTGAAGCTGAATTTACTTTAACCACTCGGACTAATTTCGATAAATCTACATTACGTGTTTTTTGAAGTTGTGGTTTCAACACTTCAACAGGAATTAATGCTCCTCCATCAACAATTTTAAGTCCATCGCGTTTTTGTCCTTTAGTACGGATGTACTCATTTAATGCATTACGTGTTTCTAGTGTGTTATTTTTTCCCATATTTCTTTTATTCTCCTTTTCTGGTTCCTTTTCTTCTAATTCCTTTAATTCTGTTTCCAACTCAGCAATTTCTTTTTCTAAGTTTTCTTTTTCTTGTTTCTTTGAAGTTAACTCTGATTGGATTTCTTCGATTTGAGTTTCTACATCGTTTAGATCTTCTTCAGTTTCGACTGCTTCAATAGCAGATTCTACTTCTTCTGAACGTTTCATTAATTCTTCTAATTCAGAATTAATATTTGCTAATGACTTATTACGCATAGCAAGTTTTTGTTTAATTAGTAATCCTTTATTTTTCATTCTTTAATTTCTCCTTCAATAATTCTTTTCTAGCATTTAACGCATCCTTTTTGTAGTCTGCAAAGCTTTTCTTTCTAGCAGAAATCTCTGTTTGTGGATACGCTGGGAATGTACATGGACTTACTTCTAGCAATTCTAAATCCGTAACTTTTTTTAGAATTGTTCCATCTTTTTTCTCAACCATTTCAAATCCTAATTCGAAGAATCCAAAGCTACATCCATTCACATCCTGTCTTTCGATTCTAGCGTGCGCTCCTATCGCGTCAGGGTCAGCATTGTTGATTTCACAAACTCCAAACAATCCAATGTCGTCAGATTTCAGTTTTAAAGTTTCATTTCCTGTTCTTCCTAAACAGATATTTGAGTCATGGTTAAATAAAGCACGTACATCCGGATTTCTGTCTAAAGCTTTCTCAACTGCTTCTTTTTCAATTAATTCGTAAAACCCTTCCCACAATTCAGTTTCTACACCATACTTAATGAAGTAACCTTCAATGAATCGTTTCCCTCCTTCATCGCTTCGAGTTTTAAAATTAGTAGAAAGGTAGCTTTCTCGTTTAAGCATCATTCTCACCACCTTTCAACTTTTTTTGTTTATCTAAATCATCTTGATTCAAATAGTTTTCCAGCACAATAATATTTTCCATTTCTGGATCTGGAGCTAATCCAACCCAATCTCGAAGTTCGTTTCTGCGCATGGCAGCTAACTGAACCATTTGACTTCCTGCCGAAACTAGTTCTGTAATGTTGTATGAATATAGCGAACGTGGATTCAATCTGAAATATCTTTTTGGACTAATTAATAAATCTCTTGTTAATGCCTGCGCTATAATTTGAGCAATTGATAAAATTCTCGTATTAATGAACGTGTTATATTCCTCTTTGTTAAATGTACCTACACCTAAGAAGAAAGCTGGTACTCCTATGAGTCCAGCAATTGTTTTTTTATCAATTTCAACAGATTCGTTGATTGCAATATCTTTTAACGTTAGTGGTTTAACTTGGTCGACCTTCATCATATCCGCTGGAATAATCCAAGGCTCTCCAGCGTTTGTTGTTTTTAAATAGCTTTTTATGATAGCGTTTCGTCCTTTTTCGTTTGCTAGCTCGTCAGAATCACCATTGACACTAACTACAACGCTAGGAACATTTTTATTTCTCATAAAACTATTTTTGGTTTTAGTTGCCTGCGAAAGATTTTCTACAATATCTTTTAAAGCTATTCTATAGCCAGTTCCAATATGCGCTCTTTGTGAATCCGGATTTATTGCAAAGTGTACAACTTCATCTGGATTTAATCTTACTTGCCCATATCGGATATAGTATTCACCGTTTTCCTCATCGATAAAATCAACGCTTCGCATATTCAATGGCATTAATTCTCCAATCAAATCTTTGCCTTTAATTAGCCCCACATGGACTACTGCGTTTCCGTCACCATCAAGTAATAAGTCTTTAACGATTCTATATATCCACGTTTTCCGAGTCATATACTTATACGGATTTATATCGATTTTTCTAGCCAATTCATCACGAATTCGAATATCTCCTTTATCCGTATTTTCCATTAATTGAATTGTCATGTTAGATACTAAATCTGCAATTTTATCAACAGCAATTAGCACATCTGGATGTTTATTTAGTGGAATGTATCCATCATCTCTTGATATTAACTCCCTCCACTCATACGGATTTACAAATCCGACTGGTGGTGAAGCTGTTTTATTTCTTTTATTCCAAAAATCGAATAATCCCATTTTAATCTCCCTTCAATCCAAAGAAATCTTTTGCGCGACTTGCTTTACTATCACTTTCTTCTAGCATTTGTACAGTTGCGAAAACAGTCGCATCGAAAATATCAATACGCTGTGTCCCACCGTCACCATCAGCCTTTTCGTATTGAATCATGTCGTCCGTTTTTTCAATCGCACGAACATTTCCAACGCAATATTCAAACGCCTCACTATGCACATAATAGAATTCCTTGTTTTTTACTTTCATTTCAATTCGTCTAAAGCCTTCTGATTTTTTCCAAAAATACTGTGGTTGGTCAACCATTCTAAATTTGTTCTTCTTCATCTTGCTAACGAATTCTCTACCAAACTTTCTATCAAAGCCTACACTTCGAATATTAAATCCAAGCTGTCTCATTTGAATGAACCATTTAACGACATCGTCATACAAGACAGTCTTCGTATTACTCATCGTTAACCATCCGTCATCCTTCCATCCAAACAATGGAATTCCATCGTCTTCCGCCTTTTCTTTTGCGGAGGCAATTGGAAAGAATGCGTGTGTTATGGCAATATCAATTTTCTTTCCTTCAAACTCATATTCACCAACCAAAGCGGATGCAGTTAAGTCATACATTTTCGATAAGTCAGCACCGCCATACCACTTGATAGGCAATTTAGCCAGTTCTTCAACTGTCCAATTGAACTGCTCGTCACTTGCGATAAATTCATCTACATTAAAGTAAGTGTTCATGGAATTAGTAAACACGTTTAATGTTGTGTTGAAGAATTCCATCCGCGTTTGTGGATCATTGAGCGCCATCTCAGCTTCAGCTCTTAATTCTTCTATAGTCACTGTCACGTCACATGATGGATTAGCCATTCTTAATGTTTTGTCTGACATATAATCAATTGGCATTCCGTCTTTATCTTCATTAGCTTTACAAATAAAAATAAATAACTCATCATTCTCAATGCTTTGCTCCAATACTTTCTTACAGTATTTCAAACGGTTAGCTAAGAACCCGTTCGGAATATCTCCTGCGGTGCTAATGATGAATAACAGCTTATTTCGATAAGCGTTTAATGTCTTCTTCATCTTCCCGTACTTCTTAGAACTACGCATTGTATGTGCCTCGTCTAATATGATGAAATTCCCATTCAATGCATCTAATCTAGATTCATCGTTTGCAAGTGCTTGTACAAAGAAAGAGCCTTCCTTACCAAACTCGCCAGTAATGGAATGCTCTGAATTATTATCTTTAATACTGATATGTTTATCGTGCCAACGGTCTACATTAAATCGCATAAATCCAAACGCTTCTAGCGATTGTCTAATTCCTGCTGCTACGATGTAGCATTTAGACGAACTCTTACGTTCCATTAGTGATCTACATAGAGCAAGCGAAGCAGTGAACGCTGTTTTTCCTTGTTTACGTGGAATAAAAACTAAAGACTCCTTAAATCTAGTCTCTACAGTTCCTGTTTTATAAAAACCGAGAAGATTAACCACAATGAACATTTGCCATTCTTGAAGTTTCATCGGAGTGTTACGAAGACTTACCGCACTAACGTCTTCACCTTGATAGTGAACTATCACATTTTCGATGAAGTTAACAGCTATGTTAATGGAATCCTCATTCAGATAAAACTTAGGATTTTCTAAGTCTCTTAAAAAGCGTTTAGCTTCAAGTATCTTTTCTTCACACGAATCTATTTTTCCATCAATAACATCATTCGCATAGTTGATAGCTCTATGAACGTATGGATTCATCGCTTACCACCGAGCTTGTTCATGATATCAATAATGGACGAATCAGTGTCTTGAGCAATAATCTCTCCTAACGATTTTGGATTAAGCATTAATCTGTCTGAGTACGTTAGAATGTCGCGTCTAAGAGTTTCCATAACATTAACGAGCGGAATTTTTCTATAGTTTTCAGCTCCAGCTTTGTTAACATAAATTTCAGCAACCTCGTAATCTCGTTCAGCATGTTCCTGTTCGTACTTCGTGTACTGAAATAACAAGCCAGCGTAGATGTCTATCAGCGACTCGTATTCTTTTCTGTATGTGCCAAGGCTTTTCATTTGCTTGACAGTTGCTTTTTTCATTGTATTTTTTGTAATTGGCCTTGCCAAAACTCGTCCTCCTTCCCGATACAGCCTAGATTTTATCCCCTTTTTTCAAATTTACCGCGCGGTTGGAAAAAGTTCCTTTTCCCGGTTTCCGAAGCTCAAAAAATTTTTAATGAAAAGGTGGCGGGGATGAATAGAATTTTTCAAATTCGCGTTTTTTTCGTTTTTGCCATTCTTTTCCTTTTTTCGTAATTTCGTCCGTAGTACGATTATGCATCTTGTTGTGTTGAATGTTCGACAGAGCCACAAGATTCCAAGCTACGAACTCTAACTCTGGATATTCCCTGACAGGATATATGTGATGAACCATTTCTGCCGGAACTGATTTTCCAAATCGCAAAGACTCTTGACATCTATATCCGTCACGAGCCATGACAAAATTTCTCAACCTTTTCCATCGAGATGTATTCAATGTTTTTCTAGCCATCTCATGCTCCTCTCTTAGGAATTATTCCCTTTGAATTAAACATATCTTATATTCTGTTTAATTCGCAATTCTGTTTTTTTACTTGATACAATAATCTTTTTTCTTGTTTCTAAAAATGAACTAACACTTTTCTCATTATGTTTAGTTGTATGTTATAAACCGAAATTAGTCATTACTTTATCTTGTTGGTCTTGACGAATACCAATATATTTTAACGTGATAGCTGGACTTGAATGATTAAATAATTCCATCAATGTAGCTACATCTTTATTACGTTTGTACTGGTGATAACCAAATGTCTTTCTCATTGTGTGAGTTCCTACGTTATCAATTCCGCATTCGTCTGCTGCAATCTTAATGATCAGATAAGCAGTACATCTACTAATGTGTTGGTTCTTTCCGTTTCTACTTTGGAATAGGTAGTGATGCAATGGTTTACCTTTTACATACTCTCTAAGTTCTTTTTTTAGTATTGGAGTCATCTTTCTTTTTAAAGGCTTTCCAGTTTTTAATTCTTTAGTTTTAATATACCAACCTTGAACATCTTTAACTCTTAAATTAATGATGTCGCTAATTCGTAATCCTGAGTTAATACCTAAGAGAAACAGCATGTAGTTTCTTTCGCTCCATTCTCTTAAGTAGTCTTTCATTGCTTGTATATCGTCTTTGTCTCTGATTGGTTCTACATAGTTCATGTTTCTCTCCTTTCTCCATAAAGAAAGAGCGTACATATTGTACGCTCTGACAGTTAGGTTGGGTATTTTAAGGGAATTGTCGTGGAAGGAATCGAACCTTCCTTACGTCCTACACGACACACTTGTTAATAGTCGTCCACTCTATTAACTTGTATACACCTTTTTCAGGACTGGCTTTGCTTGTTGTTTCCGCAATCAAGCTGTTTTGTGTCTCTATCCACTTTTTCTACAATAACATTATAACTCATTGCAATTCTTTTAAAATCACAACTTACTCTCATAATTGTCCCAAATAATCAATCAAATCATTTATACCAACAATTTCTTTTCCTTTTCTATATCTTAAAGTAGAGCCATTATTATAATACTCGGCAAAATGAAGTTTAGCTCTATCGAGCAATCTATAGAACTCTGTAGATGAATATCCTAAATCCATGTATATCGCGATATTACTAATGTTGTTTTTGATATACCTCTCAATTAAAACTTGTCTAAGGTATGGATCAAGAATTTTATTTATTGCACTATCAACCTTGTCAATAAGTTCTAGTGCTTCCTCTTGTCTAGTCATATGATCTTCAAGTGGATTTCGAATAACTCCTGTATAGCATCGTGGCTCAAATGAATACGTTGGTGTAATCTTACTAACGTATTTTTCTCCAGCTATGGCTTTTAATGTCTTGTACTGCTCAAGTATTATGGTTGCAGCTTCAATCGTTGCTTTTTCATCTCGCTTCATTTAACTCCCCCTTAAAACGGTAAGTCGTCCTCGCTGAATTCAATTGTTTCCGGAATATTTGTTGTTTCTTGCGCTTGAGTGTCTCTAGCTTCTGTTGTTGCTTTTGATTCAAGCAGTGAGAAGTTTTCTGCAATTACTTCTGTGATATAGATTTTCCTTCCATCTTTTTCGTAGTTGCGTGTTTGTAATCTTCCTTCTACTCCTACGAGCGAACCTTTTCGAGTAAACTTAGTAAAGTTTTCTGCAGCCTTTCCCCATAGCGTACAGTTAAGAAAATCTGTTTCATATTCGTCACTTTGATTTTTAAACTTTCTTTGTACAGCTAAGCTGAACTGTGTGTAATTTTTACCATTTGTTGTAAATTTTAAATCTGCTTTATGAGTTAATCTTCCTACTAAACATACATTGTTAATCATATTTATTCCCCTTTTCTAATTCTTCCAATTTATCCGGATTGTAGCCTACCCATGCATTTTCAAAATTATCATCAAGGACTACTACTGGCATACCTTGAAATCCGTATGATTTAATTTTCTCTAATGCCCCTTCGGTTTCAAATATATCAACTGTTTCAAATTTAATTTTATGCTGATCTAAATACATCTTAGTCATCTCACATTGAATGCAAGACGGTTTACTATATACTGTTACTTTCATGTTACCCCCGCATTTTTTCTACTGCTTGTAAAAATAATTGTGCTACTGCTGATAAGAATAGCAAGATTAAGAAAATCATAATTGAACCTGTTAACGGTGCTGCCACCACAATCCATTTCAACGGAACTCCCATCAACTTCAAAATAAGTAAAATTAAACTTAAGCTTAGAACTGCTACAAAACTTAATCCACAACCGTTATATTGTTTTTTCTCCATTTTAAATTCCCCTTTCATCTATACAAAGTAGATCGCACTACGTTTGTGTTTCGTGAACTCAAACAACATTTGCCCGGATTCACTAATGTCATATCCAAAAGTACTATCATAGCTAGATGGCTTGCTTGGGCTCTGCAATTGATACCATGTCAATCCTGCAAATGATAGTGATTTCTCATGATGGAAATGCCCTGTAATTAAATACCGTGATTGGCTCTCTCCCCATTCTTTGCTAAATTTCGCAGTAATCACTTGATGCAACTTTTCGGGATTTTTAATCTTGTCTCCATGGTGCAAAAAGATTGAATGTGGCCCCAATCTAGCATGTTTATATTCGTTAAATTTCAAATCAAATTTGATTTGTGTATATAACTTTTGCAACGCTTTAACGAATACAAAATCTGTGGAAGGTGCGTGGTTTCCCTTTAAATAAACCAACGTCACCTTTCTACTGTTTTCTAATGCTAAATCTAGTAGTGGCATGATGAAATTAAATCCATCTTCAATGCTTGCATCAAAATCAACTTCATCAATACGCGTTCCTTTTTCAGTCGTATTTAACAGATTATCCACATGAAAATAATCACCGTGCAATGTAATCAGTATTTCTTCATATCTGTTCAATATTCTATCTGCTATTTCACGTTGCAATGCAGCATAGTCATATTTAGAATTCAACCCGAAATGCATATCTGATAATGGAATCAATAGATATTCTTCTGGTATTTCTTCACACGACAACTCTATTTTTCGTGGCTTTAATTTGCTTAGTACTCTTTCAATATCTTCTGCAGTGATTTCCGGTTCTTTTCTAACCGCTACAATCTTTGATTGGTAGTTGTAGTAAGTTGAGCCGGAAATAGGTGTAGTCCATTCATTGGATGTGATAGATTTTAATTTAAAAATCTTTGGATCAAACCCGTGCAATCTTAGAAGTTCTTCATCCGTGAATACTTTCTTATTCTTTCTTCCAATCTTGATTTCTGAACCAATCGAACCATCCGCTTTGATATCCTTTTTCTGATATCTCGTTTCATTATCTTTAGTGCCGGAATGTGCTTGTTGAATTTCCGGATATCTTGGATGCCTTCTACATCTAATCCGGATTCTTTCAATTGCTTGTACATCGTTAAAACCCATCTTTTGCGCAACTTCTGGCCATGAGTAGCCTTCAAGTTTCAAATCAATAGCTTTATCTACATCAATTCCCGTCATCTATTCACCTTCCACAAACAGTTCTTTGATTTCGTCACCAAATAGGTCTACAGCACGTTTGGCATCTTGTTCATTTTTGAAGTGCCCAAAAGTCGGGAATGAATTTAACTCATAAGACCATAATGTTTTAAACTCTTTTTCTTTGTAATTAATTTCCCATTTTTTATCTTGATTACTCCAATCCACATTCCAATCTCCATTACACTCATCCCGAAACGCTCTGAATCGTGTTAATAAATTTCTGCGTTCTGCTTCTAGTTCGGCTGCTTGTTCAGTTGGGAATATGTTGCCTTGGCTAAAATATCTATTGTCGGATTCTATGTTCTCCCAACAATCTGCAAAAACGTGTCCATTCGGTTGGAGACAATAATGTGTATCCCCATACTCATACGGGCATTTCATTTCCCATCCATTTTCCAATCGGTCGATTTCTGCTTTCATTTCTTCTAACTTTGCTTCTAAATCTGCTGTTTGTTTCTTTAGTGTTTCCAAATTTGTCATTCAGTTTTCCTCCTTTTTTATAAAATAATTGATTGGATTTCCGAAAACATCATCCTTCTCTATTTCGTCAAGTAAATCATCAATTTGTTTTGAAGTCAGACGTCTTTTCGGTTTTTCGTTCATCATTTCTTCGATTTCTTGAATCGTTTCTTCGACATAAACCGTCTCTCCAAAAATGTTCAATTTAGTAAATTTATCATTTGTATCTTCAACCCACTTACCTTTCTTGAATAAGCCTTCTTTTTTCCATTCAAGAATTCCCACATCTTCCATATAACCAATAGCGTGTTTAGATACTTTGATTTTCTTCCCGTCACTACGTCTTGTTAGTTCTATGAACATTACTCATCCTCCCTATCTATTAATGTAGTAACCAGCAATTGCATCTAACATAAAGCATCCTTCATGTACTTCTTTTTGATCTCTAAATCTCCAAACGTCCTTTTCTCCTACATAAGTAAATTTAAGGTATTTTCCATATGCAATACCGTATTCCCTTATACCGTAGAAAATATATTTCCTTTCATCTTTAAACAATACAGTTAGTGTCATTTAATATCCCCTTCTTCAATCAACCAATCAATATTTTTCCTAGCTTTCTTTAAATCTTCCACACCGTTTTTTTCTGCATATCGTAATAAATATTCAACCGCGCTACACCACCGGTGCGCTTCCATACCGCTTTTGTTTTTAACAAAGTTTTCAAGAACTTCTTTAACTTCTAATCCTTTGCTTCCAACATAGTGACTTGGTTTGTTTACCGCTTCTTTAATTCGTGCATTTTCTTGTAAATCCATCTTTATACCAACTTCAATTCTCTTTTGATGAATTGGACCATTTAAATTCATGCCATCTTAACTCCTTCATAATATGCTTTTAAATTGTCTGTAATCTTCTTTCTAGTGTTTGGAAATAATTTGTATGGATTGTTCAAAAACTTATTCAACGTGCTAACCTTTACTTTTAAAATATCTTTTTGCATGTGGTAGAAGTTGTTAGATGATGTTCCAATCATCTTTTCTATTTCATCGCGTGCAGTTAATAATTGAGCGCTATAATCGTTTACTTCCACAAACTTCAAACTTTCATCCGGTTTGATTGGTTCGAACGGTTTGGATGCTGCTTGAATTAATGTGATTGTTCCTAACACGTTGTTTTTATGTTTAAACTCAAATGCTTTCTCATACGATATAAATTCCAACGCTTGATGTTGATTCTTACAAAATTTTAATGTTTTCTTTGGATGTGTTTTGTCTAAATAACCTTCCATGTATGAATAATCTTTAAACCCTTGGAAGTACATCCCATTGTGCTTAATTACAAACATTTATTTTCCCCTTTTACTCAACTTAACCAAAGTTTTTATTGTATTCTTCTTCAGTCATTTTTCCTGTAATCAATTTTCTTTTATTGCTTAAATAAGCTTCTTTATCACCAGTTGTTTTCAATTCAGAAATGGCTTTGATGATAGATGTGTAACGTTCCGGATTTTCCTTGTAAACCCTTAGTTCTTTATCCATCGATGTTTCCATCAATTAACACCCCTTTGCGCGCGTTCTTCATTCTGTTGTCTAAATAACCAATCTGGCAGTGGTTCAACATAGCCTTTAGCTTTGGTTGGATAACTTGAATAATTAGTTTTTGGATTAGAATCTATTGTGTATTCGTCATTCCAACACTCTTGATTGAACCATGTTCCACCTTGCTTGATATATTTAGTTTCAGTCTGATTAGCTTTCACATATTCGATGTATGATTTTAAGCCATTCTGAATTGTAGTGTGTTCAACTCCTTTTTTAATAGCTTTTGAATAAGCCTTAAATGCATCGTTCTTTCTTTCTTTCCTTGGATAAATATCCCACAAAGCGTTGAATTGATTTTCTAGCAATTTGGCGGATATATTATTAGATTTACTTTCCTTTTCTTTACTTTCCTTTTCTTTATTTAATGTTCCACTATTTTGCCAACCGTTTGGCAACTCTTTTGGCAACTGTTCCGCAACTTCTTTGTAAACTGCTTGACTGCTATCTTGTAAACTAACTTGTAAACTAGGTTGTAAACTATCGTTATATAAAAGATTAATTTTGTAAGCAGTTGCTTTTGTTCCGTTGGATTTGTATTCAATAAAACCCAATTGCTTTAATGTGTTTCTTGCTTTATCAATCCCTTGTCGTGATAATCCGGTGAACAATTCCAAGCGCAAATTAGCTACTGTAAACCATTCTTGCTTTCCGCAATCATTATGGACATTTAATAATGCATGCCATAAAATGAATTGCCCTGCAGACAATGGATTTGACATTTGACGCTGATTGAACGCTAAAATTTGTTTCAATAGATTCATCCAAGCAACCCCTTTCTATAAAATTCCCAACGTTTGATTTTGTGTATTTTTATGGTATAATTTATTTAAATCTTGAGTTTGGTGGCTATTTTTAGTCACCATTTTTTATTTCTCTAACAATTCCACTGCAGTATTGAAAGCAGCTTCTAATGTTTTGTGTGTACTTCTGCTTGAATACTTACTTCCTTTCGTTTGAACGGATAAGAAATATCTTCCGTTTATAAATTTAACTGAACCCACAACTTCGCTATTCTGTAAAACATCAAATTCAGTATCATCAAACATATTTTCAATTAGACTTAACATAAAATGGATCATTCTTTCTAATGTACTCTAGACGGTTGTAATTTTGGTTTGCTGCACCTACCCATAAATGAAAAAATACAATCATTCCAACCGCAATTAATGTTGTGTATCCTAAGAACTTGCAGTATTTCTTGAAATAATTTCTGTTAAAATCTTTTCTTTTTAGCTTTCTTGCTTTTGAAATTTCAACTCGTGTCATTCTGTCACTCCTTAAATTTTGTATTTTGCCATGAACTCATCTAAATCCCTGGCATCGTATCGAATCGTTGCGCTTCCGCTTGGTCTTTTAATTACGATTTGTTTCAATCCCATCGATACACACTCATCAAAATCTCTATCGTCGATTCCTCCGATATAAGCCTTTGCTTGTTTCTTGTTCAAGTATCGTTGTTGAGTATTGTTTGTTGGCAATCGTTCCATCGCGTTTGCTACGATTTCAACAACTTTTGAATTTAGAGTCGTTTCGAAATCAGCGCTTAATAAATTCACTATATTGGCTCCTTTCACGTTTTTTCATATTGTTGTAACCTTCTTTCAAGCCTATAATTGTGTTGGGGAAAGGAGGTGTTTTATATGTGCGAAACATATACTCAACCATATCGTCGTACACTTACTGATAACCAAATCCACGACATTGCTCTCGCTATAACTACTAAAAAAATGAGCGAAGAATCATGGAACGATGTTACTGAATATGACGATTGGTATTTTGAATATTCAAAAGCTTACAGCCATATTTACAAGCTAGATCATGAATATGACCCTCAATCTACTTTTGAACTTTAAAAGTAACTTTCTTACTTTGTAAAAAAGAATCGGCTTCATTTAAGATGACATCAAATAGTTTGTTGATTTCTCTATAAGTTAATCCGCTTCTGTTGAGCACATTCGATATTTGCGAGTGTGCTTTTCTCATCTTTTTAACCTTGTTGATTCTTAATTCTCTCTCTTTTGGGTTAGCCGTAAATTGTGGATAAATTCCATAGGTTTCAATGACGATTCCTTCATTTGTAAATTTGAATGAAGTATCAATTGTGGCATCTACATTTTGGTTAGGTGTCTTTTTTTCTTCTGTTTCCATTCCTCTCACCTCCTATCCAATTTCTAAAATCTCTTTAATTTGATTGATTCGCTTGTCAGATTTTCGACGGAAGTTAATCAAGTCGTTTAAATACATTCTTGAAATTCCCATCGCTTCAGCTAAATCAGTAGGGGTCCAATCTCTATCGATTAGCGCTTTGAGAATTTCTTTTTTTAATGTTTTCTGTTCTTCGTTCATCCTGCACCTCCTGAAAAATTTTCTATTGATTTATTACATTACTGTTGACTTTTAATGTAATATATTCTATTATGTAAGCGTACAAAATAAACAACACAAACGAATAGCTATAAATATCAGTCTTGCCGGACTTTTTGATTTTTCTGCTTTTCTCTTGTTTTGTTCATTTAATTAGCTTACAAGATAATAATAATGCAATATTTTCCATTTGTCAACACATAAATGTAAAATTTTCTATTTTTATTTTGTAAATTTTAGGAGTGATTGATATGTCGCTGTTGGAAAACGTTAAAGAGCTAGTATCACAACGTAAAATGACAGTTGCAGAATTGGAAAGAAAGCTTGATTTTAGTCAAGGGAGCATACGCCATTGGGATAAAACATATCCTGGAGTAGATAAAGTTCAAAAAGTTGCAGAATATTTTGATGTATCTACAGATTATTTGCTAGGTCGTTCTGACGTGCCTAAGTGGGCAAGTAATGATGATATTATTATCTTCGACCAAGCATTAAAACGTAATAGTGTTATCATGTCTTATGATGGTATTGAATTATCTGAAGAAGATAAGTTGAAATTAGAAGGCATGATAAAAGCAATGCTTTGGGATAAAATTCAAGAAAATAAAGGTGGGAAATAATTGAAAGTAACTGAGTTAGTTAAACGACACAAAACGGCTAATCCGTTTATCATCGCTGAGTGTGAAAATATCGAAGTGAGATTCGTGCCGTTACCTAGCAATTTACAAGGGTTAATGTTATCAACTCCAAACGACAAACCTATGATTTGGATTAACGATAGCATTCGTGATAGTAATCTTAAATATTTAGTAATGGCTCATGAATTAAAACATGCGTTGGATCATTACGGATTAGATGGATTCTACACTGCTGCATACAATGGCAAGGGAAAGCTAGAGCGTGAGGCGGAAATCTTTGCCACACAACTAATGCTGCTATTGTATCAGGAACAATATGAGGCAGTTCCAGAAACGTTTGATATATTTCAATCTGTATATGGAATCAAAGAAGAAATGCGGGAGATAATCTAATAAAAAACACCACACTACGAATCTTGGCGGATACAGTGTGGTGAGTTCAAAATTTACCCTAATTTAGGGCTATTTGTTATGCCCTATTTTACCATATTAAGAAAGGGCGGTAAAGATATGGCTAGGAAAAGAATCGATGATAGAATCAAGCCTTATAAGAAGAAAGACGGGCAAGTCTATTATCAATTTCAAGTATATTGTGGCACTAATCCTAAGACAGGCAAAAAGCAGTACACTACTAGACGTGGATTTGAATCGGTCTTAGCTGCAACTACTGCACTTCAACGGCTAGAAGTTGAGTTGATGGATACTACTGGATTAGTGGTTAAGCAAAAGTTCACTTATAGAGAGCTATATAATGAGTGGGTAGTAACGTATCAGAAACGCGTAAGACCTAGCACGTTTCAAGCGACTGTGACTTATTTTAAGAAACACATACTACCAGCATTTGGCGATTACTATATCGATACAATTACCATTCAAGATTGCCAGGCTCAAGTGAATCGATGGTATATGAACTATCCTAAGAGTACTCAGTCCTATAAGATATACGCTCAAATGATATTTAAGTATGCTCAGAAATTGAATCTAATTGATAAGAATCCTATGAGCCTAGTTGACTTGCCAAAATCGGATGATTTTAAAAACGATAAGTTGAAATATTATGATCGTGACACTCTAATCCAATTTCTTGATTACATAGAGCCGTTTAAAGAAGTATATACATTCTTTTATCTTCTTAGTTATACTGGTTTACGATGTGGAGAAGCATTTGCCCTCACTTGGAATGATATAGACTTTAGAAATCATTCGATAATCGTAAATAAGACGGTAGCACGCTCGATGGAAGATAAATATATATCACAGACCAAGACTAAGAACGGAATGCGTACAATACGCATAAATGGAAGCCTAGAGCGATTGCTTAATGAGTGGAAGGATTTATCCGGAAATGAAACGTATGTGTTTCAAAATCGCAATAACTCGTTCTATTCATCCAATACAGCAGTATACTGGTTGAATCAGATACTAGAAGGCACTAACTTCCCTAGAATCACACCTCATGGATTTAGACATACTCATGCATCGTTACTAGCTGAAGCTGGAGCAGATTTAAAGGACATCCAAGATAGATTAGGTCATGGAGATATACAGACTACTGCCAACATCTATACACACGTTACGAATAACAAAAAAGATAATACGATTGATAAATTTGATAGATTGATGTCGTTAGAAAGTCAAAAGGATAGTCAATCACAAAAAACGGAAAATAAAAAAACCACGAAACCGTTGATATAACAAGCTTCGTGGAAAAAAGGATTAGAAATATTTATTTGGGAGGATAAATATTCTCTTTGGGAA
>CAUVGI010000013.1:0-28143 GCA_963551375.1 uncultured Streptococcus sp.
AAGCGAAATTAACAGTGGATGCTGCAAATGTTAAAGCTTACGACAGCAAGACTGGTGCAGATGTAACTGATTTATTCGACATCACTGTAAACAATGGTGTAATCACTGCAACATCTAAAGCTTCATTACAAAAATCTTTAGGCGATGCAGAAGATACTCAAGTATTAGACACAACTAAATTCGCATTCGGACGTTACTATAAATTTGATATTGTCGCGACTGTAAAAGAAGACGTAACTGGTGGGGCAGATATCGAAAATACTGCAACACAAATCGTTCACCAATACGATCCAACAAGCAAATCAGTTGTAACTCCTGAAAAACCAACTCAAAAACGTGTTATCAACGTTCCAATCGAAGTAGAATTTAACTTCACTAAGAAACTTGAAGGCCGTGAGTTGAAAGAAAATGAGTTTACATTTGTATTGAAAGATGCCAAAGGAACTGAAATCGAGACTGTGAAGAACGATGTAGACGGAAACGTTAAGTTCAAAGCAATCGAGTACAACAAAGATCAAGCGGGTACTTACAAGTACACTATCGAAGAAGTAGCTGGAACAGACGGAACAGTGACTTACGATAAGATGAAAGCTGAAGTAACTGTTGAAGTGAAATATGACGGAACAGCTAAAGCGTTAATCACAAAAGTGACAGATGCTCCTGATAAAGAGTTCAACAACACAGTAACTCCTCCAGAAACTCCAGAATTCCAACCTAAGAAATTTGTTGTGAAAGATGAGAAATTCGACATTACTGGCGACAAGTTAGCAGATGACGATAAAGAGTTAACAGACGCTGTTACAGAAACAAATGCTAATCCATATGCGGACGGTACAGACAACAACGAAGCTGAAAACTTAAATACGAAGACTGTTAAACGTGGAGATAAATTAGTTTACCAAGTATGGTTAGATACGAATAACTTCACTGAAAAACAAAACATCCAATCTGTTGGTATTACTGACGATTACGATGAAGCGAAATTAACAGTTGAAGCAGCGAACGTGAAAGCATACGACAGCAAGACTGGTGCAGATGTAACTGATTTATTCGACATCACAGTTGAAGATGGCGTCATTAAAGCAACATCTAAAGCTTCATTACAAAAATCTTTAGGAGATGCAGAAGATACTCAAGTACTTGATACTGAGAAATTCGCATTCGGTCGCTACTATAAATTTGATATCGTAGCAACAGTGAAAGAAGATGTGGCTGGCGGTTCACAAATCGAAAATACAGCAACACAAATCGTTCACCAATATGACCCAACGTCTAAGACAGTTAAGACTCCTGAAAAACCAACTGAAAAACGTGTCAACCAAGTTCCAATCGAAGTTGAATTTGACTTCACGAAGAAACTTGAAGGTCGCGAATTAGCAGCTGGCGAATTCAGCTTCGTATTGAAAGATGCAGAAGGTACTGAAATTGAAACTGTGAAGAATGACAAAGACGGTAAGATTAAATTCAGTAAGATTGAATTCAAGAAGGGTGACGAAGGAACTCATAAATACACTGTAGAAGAAGTAGCTGGAACAGATGCGACAGTAACTTACGATACAATGAAAGCTGAAATCTCTGTTGAAGTTTCTTACGATGGAACTGCTAAGATCCTTGTAACGAAAGTAACAGATGCAGCAGATAAAGAGTTCAACAACACAGTGACTCCTCCAGAAACACCTGAATTCCAACCTAAGAAATTCGTTGTGAAGGATGAGAAATTCGACACTACTGGCGACAAGTTAGTGGATGACGATGCTGAGTTGACAGATGCTGTAACAGATACGAAAGCAGATCCTTATGCGGATAAAGCTGACAACAACGAAGCTGAAAATATCAATACTTCAACACTTAAGAAGGGTGACAAAGTGGTTTACCAAGTTTGGTTAGATACAACTAAATTTGACGCAAACAACAAAGATTACATCCAATCAGTAGGAATCACAGATAACTACGATGAAGAAAACTTAACGGTTGATGTGGCGAATATTAAAGCTTACGACAGCGTAACTGGTGAAGATGTAACTGCTAAATTCGACATCAAAGTTGAAAATGGCGTAATTACAGCAACTTCTAAAGCTGATTTAACGAAATCTTTAGGCGATGCTGAAGATACTAAAGTATTAGATACTACTAAATTCGCATTCGGTCGCTACTATAAATTTGATATTGTTGCGACAATCAAAGAAACTGCTAAAGATGGCGTAGATATCGAAAATACTGCGAGTCAAACAGTTCACCAATACGATCCAACTAAGAAATCAGTTGAAAAACCAGAAAAACCAACTGAAACTCGTGTTGTTAACATCCCAACAAAAGTGGAATTCGAATTCACTAAGAGACTTGAAGGTCGTCCACTGAAAGATGGCGAATTCAGCTTTGTACTTAAAGACAAAGATGGAAATGTCATCGAAACAGTTACAAACGACGCTGACGGTAAGATTAAATTCTCTGCTTTAACATTCAAGAGAGGCGAAGAAGGAGTTTACACTTACACTGTTGAAGAAGTGAAAGGAACAGAAGAAGGCGTAACTTACGATACAATGGTTGCGACTGTCACTGTAACTGTAGCGAAAGACGGTAAAGTATTAACGGCTGTGGCTGGATTACCAGAAGATACTGAGTTTAATAACACAGTAACTCCTCCAAACACACCAAATACACCTCCTCAAACACCTCCAACTCCAGGTAAACCAGAATTACCTAAGACAGGTGTGGAAGACTTATCAGCAGTCTTCAATGCAGCAAGCGTGTCACTCCTTGCAGGTTTAGGATTACTTGCGACTGGCAAGAAAAAAGAGGACGAAGAAGAATAATCTCACCTAGGTGATCACTTCTAAAGTTTGACGAAAAGCCCCGAGAGCAATCTCGGGGCTTTTTTGTGCATAAAAAACGCTACAAAACAATGTTTGTAGCGCGGTCTATGTTGTAAGCCGCGTCGTGGTCGTCTAGAATTTGGAAAAGACAGAACGAATTAAGAGACATTGTCAAGAAAGGTGTTGCCGATACCGTTTTGAGAGGTAAAGGAACAAACGTTCTGATTAACAATCTTAGGAAAGAATTTGATGTCTCGTATGGATACGCTAGACGGTTAGCAGTAACGGAATCAGCAAGGGTATACTCAGAGGCGCAGAGTGCCAACTATGAGGCTAATGGCGTCGAATGGTATGAAGTCATGACCGAATTAAAAGCGTGTCAGATTTGCCAGCCGTTCAACAGGAGGATATTTAAAGTATCTGAGTTGGTTCCAGCATTGAACGCACCACCATTTCATCCCAACTGTCGATGCACGACGGTTCCGCATTTTTTGATAGATTTAAAGCGTGTAGGTAGAGATGAAGAGTTTTTACATGCTGATATGAATAATAAAAACCAATCTAGCAAGTATATTGCTAAAGACAGGGAAAAGATGTGTAATCAGGATATGTTTATAATGGACTTAATGGCTAAGCAACGCGCTTTCGTAGTAGGAAATGATATCAGAGTTAAAACAAAGAAATTGAATGGAACGGATCTTGATTTTTGGGTGCAAGATAACACCAAGAAAATGAGAGATACTGTTTTCAATGTCCAATCAAGCCTTAAGGAATTAAATGATTTTTCAATCCCAACAGTTGTTTTTCTGAAAAAATCAAGGCTTCCTGGTTTTGATGGGTATGATTACAAACAGGATATTCTATTTGTGAGTGATGCTCTTCATTCGGAAATAGAATTTGCTAAAGTTCTATCTGATAATTATTTTGCTGCTCAAAACATTAAAGATACCATGGTTCATGAACTAACGCATAAAAAACATTGGGATTCTGCTAAAGCATTTTGCAAAGCCAACAAAAAGCGGTATAATAGTGTCGAACAAGCAATGGCTGAGTTGAACTCAAATTTATTTACTTACGTAAAACAACAACAAGCTATAGATCGCAGTTACTTGAAAAATATTAGCTTGAATGCGTACAACGCCTTTATGTATCACAACAATATCAATGAACTTGTTGCAGAAGTTGGGGTTATTGGAGACGATGTAATTGATAAGATATTACTAGAAAAGGTAAAGGAGGTATTGAGATGGAAGTAATGGCTGTTCCAAACAAAGAATTGTTAATTTTTTATAATCAAATTGACGAGTGGGTTGACCGAGTTTATCCAGATCAAGATAAGCCTCTTGTATCTTTTAAACAAGGTACTCCTAAGTCTATTTTGGATTTGTTCGATACTATTAAATCTAAAATTGGTTTTGATTACGCAGTATAGTATAAAACATTAAGCACCTAGAGAAATCTAAGTGCTTTTTTTGTGCTCAGAAATGAGCGAGAAATGAAATATCGTAAAAAACCAGTAGTGATTGAGGCTGTACAGTTTAAAGATAATGGTAATGTATGGTATAAAGAACAATCCTGTAAATGTTGTTGTTGCATGGAATGTTACTGAAGAAGGTGCCCATCTTACGTCTACTTATATCAAGGAGGTTTCTGATGAAGATAGAAGAGTTTGATACAGTCATTTTAAAAAATGGCCAATCTGCAGCAGTTGTAGAAAAGCTAAGCGAAGATACTTTTATTGCTGATATAGGCGATTCACCCAAAGATTGGGATACCATAACAATTACAATCAATGAAATAGAAAAAGTAGCACCTAGAGAAATCTAAGTGCTTTTTTCGTGCTCAGAAAGGAGTTAGAAATGAAATATCGTAAAAAACCAGTAGTGATTGAGGCTGTACAGTTTAAAGATACGGAAGAATCAATTTTGGAGTTATCAGAATTAGGATTAGATCCAGTACGAATTGACTATGCTGATTTAAGCAATCCGCTTTTAAAAATTGAAACGCTTGGAGGCTTGATGATTGCAACAGAAGGTGACTACATTATCAAAGGTGTGCAAGGTGAATTTTATCCATGCAAACATGACATCTTTAAAGAAACATACGAAAAAGTAGAGGAGTAAAAGATGTTTATTTGGGATTGGGTTATATATGAAGGTGATGGCGTAATTGCTAAAGCTGGTGATATATTCGTAATGAATGTTCCAGGTTCTCCTTACGGTCACACAGGGCTAGTAATCGAAGATTCAGACGGCTATACTCTGAAGACAATTGAACAGAATATTGACGGGAATTGGGACTTCCTCGAAGTTGGCGGTCCAGCTCGTTACAATTCACGATCATACGCAGGAATGGTCGGTTATATCCGTTTCCCTTACGGAGAAGAAACTCCGCAAGTAAAAGAGGGTTGGGTAAAAGATGATGCAGGCTGGTGGTATCGAAACCAGGATGGGTCTTATCCTAAAAAACAATGGAAGAAGATTGATGATAACTGGTTCAGATTTGATTCAAATGGATATATTCTTGAGAATACTTGGTTCAAGGATGATGAAGGGTATTGGTACTGGTTAAAACCAGGAGGATACATGGCTATTGGATGGCAATTCATCAATGGCAAATGGTATTTCTTTAATGGTGTCGGAGAGATGAAGACTGGTTGATTCGTTACTTTGATAAATGGTACTATTGTACAAACGAAAATGGGGACATGGTATCCAAGGAAGTACGCAAGATTGGTGATGCGTACTACTATTTCAACGGTAATGGAGAGATGTTAGAGAAAGCATCTGTTCGTGTTGATGAAAGTGGTGCGATTCACTTCGAAGAATAAAGATTGAGCCTACCTCTCGGGGTAGGTTTTATTTTTTTTGCATTTTTTCAAATTATTTTTTTAAAAAAGTGTTGATAGTATAGCACAAAAGTGCTATACTATAATTGTAAGGGAGATACCCTTAACAATAAAGAAAGGAGAAAAATATGAGACAAAAAAAGGTAAAGAAAAAACCACTCAAAAAGAAGAAAACAAAAGTAACGCTTAAAATCAACTTAGTATTCTTCACAATCGAGTGGGAAATTGAGTGGGCGAATAGCCTCACTCCTTTACCAAAATTGTATCATATAGTAATAGAAAATGAAAGTGAATTTCAAAATAACTAAACACGCATTTGACTGGAAAGCTTTTGTCGCATGGCTTATCTTTATTGGCTTAATAGTATGGTTTATATTTAAGTAGGTGATTATATGAAAGTAGATACGGATAAAATTGAATGGCTCCTTAGTAATGTCACTCAATATCGAATTAATAAAGATACAGGAGTGAATTTATCTATTTTAGGAAGATTAGTCAGAGGTGAGCGTAAAATCGAAAATCTGACTATAAAAACAGGATGCTTGTTAACCGAGTATGCTGATCAGCTTCAAAAGCAGGACAATTGAAGACTAAAAAAAGCGGGCTAGTGATAGCTCGCTTTATTTGTACTCTTTTTGTACTCAATTTTATATTATCGTATGCTTTAGCAGGAAATGTAAATATTGATTTTACAGCGTTTTGCAACGATAGGAAACGTTGTGAAATGTAAAAAAACGTCGCCTAGGGGAGTCGAACCCCTGTTATGAGAACCGGAATCTCATGTGATATCCACTACACTAAGGCGACATTCTTTCCTAAGTGTATCTAATTTTCGGGAGTGGTGCAAGTTTGGGAAGAAATATTCAATTTTTTATTTTATTTTGAATGCGAATATTGTATAATCTTTATGTGAAGAAATTACTTTAATGGATAGTTTCCGAGAAAACGGCAGTTATTCCTATGTTTGTGTGAAATTAGATACAACAGTATCATTATAAGGAGGATAAGAATGAAAAATTTTAAACGTTTCTTTTTTTACTTCACAGCAATCTTTCTAGCAGTTATTTCATTATTTTTAAATGCTGGACAAACTAAAACAGAGGCTGCAGTTGTTGACAATGTGTTAACGAATGTTTCGCTGCAAAATAGCCAAGGCGGACCATTAACAAACGGTGTGGGCTCTTGGGAAAACTTCCAAATGAATGCAGATTTCGCGTTCAATAACGGAGAGGTGCAACCAGGAGATACAGCGACGGTTCAATTACCACAAGAATTGATGTTCGTTGGGAAAACATTTGAGATTCGCGACGGAAACGGGCAAGTGGTAGCCAACGCAACAATCGACTCTACAAGCAAACAAGCGGTATTGACATTTACAAACTATGTCACAGAACGCGCAAGCTTTACAGGGAACTTCAATATGACAGTTCGTGTTGACCATAACGTCGTTCGTACAGCACAACAAATTCCATTAACTGTAACGGTGAACCGCACTCCAATGAATGCAGGGGTCGTAAACTATACAGGGATTGCCGGAATGGAACCGCAAGACTTTGCAAAATCAGGTTGGCAAGATCCAAACGATGATAGCAAATTACACTACATCATTTATTTCAACCAAAACTACCTTAACTTCTCAAATGTAGTGATTAGCGATACGATTCAATTTGAGAATGCAACGATCAACAAACAAAGCTTCAAAGTATTGTCTGGTATTTGGTATACAGATCTGTCTGATAACTCAATCCGTTTAGGATATCAAGAGGATGTAACAGCAAGTTATAGTCCACAATTCTCAGCAGACGGTAAATCATTTACATTGAACTTACAACCATTTAATCCAAACCGTGGTTACTATGTAAAATACGACGTGGATTTAGTTGGTGCGCCTGACAATGGTACAACATTAAATAATAACGCTAGATTTGAAGATGCAAATGGTTATAATTCAGTAGCGGATGCAGAAATCGTTTATCAAGCAAACGGTGGTAGCGCACAAAGTAACATCTTCACTGTTGAATTAACGAAGAAATCTGAAACTGGTGAAAAATTACAAGGTGCAGAATTCGGACTTTACTTCGAAGGTACGTTAGTAAAATCAGCAACTTCAGATGCGAACGGTGTCGTAACATTCGATGGTTTAATCAAGCCAAAATACACAATCAAAGAAACAAAAGCGCCAGCAGGATATGTTCTTTCTGAAGAAGAAATTGCAATCAACTCTGCAGACGCAACAGATCATGTGATTCGTAAGGATGTTGTAAACAAAGCTGAAACAACAACTACGACAACAACTACAACAACTACAACAACAACTACAACAACAACTACTACTACAGAAGAAACGACTACTTCAGTAACAACAGAAGAAACAACGACAGAAGGATCAACTTCTGAAACAACAGAAGCTCCAACAGTCACAACTTCAACAACGGAAGAACTTCCTAATACAGGAGTGGCTTCAAATGGATTACTTTCAGTAGTAGCTGTAGCGTTAAGTGGTATTGCAGCTGCAATGCTCGTTATCAAACGTAAAAACGCATAAATCTAACAAATCCTAAGGTCGGAAGAAATTCCGGCCTTTTTTTGTGCGTAAAAGAGAGCAAAAAAGTATAAGAAGAGAGCAACATTACCATATTTGGTAATTACCAAATATGGTAATGTTTAAGTGGGAGGGGAATTTATGAAAATAGAGCATCAGATTGACCCAAGAACGTTAGAGTTTGTGGATAGTAGACCGTATAAAGAAAAGGTGAAAATGCTTGCGGCTCTTAAATTGCTTGATAAAGAAGGGTTGACTCCAGCGATACTCGAGATGTGGGGGAATAGATCACGGACTAAATTGAAAATTCCAGTTGTATATACTAAAGAGGAGGCTTTAAAAAATGGATCAGAATCTGAAGCGTTCAATAGCACGCTTATCATTGGATTGGGAGAACTTCGAAAAAGACTTAGATTTAGATTTCACTCTAAAAGAAATGGCAGCAAGGATTACAGAGTTGAGACTTGTGTCGGGACTCTCACGTACCGAGTTTGCAGAAAAGGTTGGGATAGAACCAGCTCATTTGTCCCGGTTAGTTTCAGGACATCATAATCCCTCAATTTTATTTTTAGAGGAGATGGCACAAAAAGTCGGAGCTCATTTAGAAATTTCTTTTGTGATGGATGACGGAGAAACCTGTCGTGAAAAGGTTAATAGGTAGATAGGGACTAAATCAGTCCCGAAAATTCATAAATCTTAACCAAATTGTAATGCGAGCACGGTTGCATTTCTGCTATTTTGTGTTAAAATATAAATGTGTTCAGAAATATGGATTCAAAGATACTGGAAATAAGCGGGACGATATACGACCCTGTCTGGAAACGATTGGAGGAAGGTTTCGATGAATTATCTTAATCTATCTCATTTATTAGTTCCAGAAAGCAGAGTCGCTCTTCAAACGCGATTCCGTATTTTACAAGCCATCGCAACGTATCAACCGATTGGACGAAGAGCCCTTGCAAAAGTGGTTCAGATGTCCGAACGCACACTACGTAATGAATGTGAGGATATGAAAGCTTTAGACCTGATTGAAGTACAAGGGTCAGGAATGCGACTCACGGAAGTTGGCGAATTTATATTAGAACGGTCGGATGATTTGAAAAACAACTTTATTCAGATGAGTCTGGTGGAACATAAGGTGGCTAAAACCTTAGGCGTTCAATATGTAAAAGTTGTGGATGATCCGGCGAAAACATCTGAGTTGGTACAAGAGATTATGGATGTCCTTTTACCGCTTGGAACTTCCATTATCGCCATCACTGGGGGCCAAACGATGGTCCGTGTCAGCGAAGGATTCACAAAAGACATTTCAGTGAACCGAGACTTAACGATTGTTCCTGCAAGAGGAGGAATGTTTGGGTCAATGCTGATTCAGGCAAATAATGTCAGTGAGAAAATGGCGACTGGAATTGGCGCTCATCATGAAGCGTTATTCGTTCCAGAACATGTCCAACAAGCGACATATGCACCGCTAATGCAAGAACCTTCAGTCGCAAAGACGATAGGTCTCATGAAAAAGGCGGAGTGTTTGTTATATAGCGTTGGAAGTGCTATTATAATGGGAGAGAGACGTGGCCTCACGCAAGAACAAATGGCTACGTTAAAAAAGAAGAAAGCAATTGGCGAAGCGTTCGGTTGTTTCTTCGATGCAGAAGGAAATGTGGTATTAAAAATCCCACGAGTAGGGCTGCATCTTAGTGATTTATCTACGATTCCACATTCAATTGCCGTTGTGGAAGGCGCAGAGAAGGCACATGCTTTAAATGCATATGCCAAATTAGCTCCAGTGGATCGCACTTGGTTTGTGATTGACAAGGAGACATCAGAGTTGGTTTTGAACGGGGCAACCCGCAAAAAATAAAAATAAAAAATTCCTAGGAGGAAAAACTATATGACAGTTAAAGTTGGTATTAACGGTTTCGGACGTATCGGTCGTTTAGCATTCCGTCGTATTCAAGATGTGGAAGGATTAGAAGTTGTTGCAATCAATGACTTAACAGACGCTAAGCAATTAGCTCACTTGTTAAAATATGATTCAACTCAAGGACGTTTCAACGGTGAAGTTGAAGTGTTAGATGGAGCTTTCCGCGTTAACGGTAAAGAAGTTAAAGTACTTGCTAACCGTAATCCTGAAGAATTACCATGGGGTGAACTAGGCGTTGATATCGTATTAGAATGTACTGGTTTCTTCACTTCTAAAGAAAAAGCTGAATTACACTTAAAAGCTGGCGCTAAACGCGTTGTTATCTCTGCTCCTGGCGGAAATGACGTTCCTACAGTTGTATTCAACACAAACCACAACATTTTAACAGGTAAAGAAACTGTTATCTCTGGTGCTTCATGTACTACAAACTGCTTAGCTCCAATGGCTAAAGCATTAAACGATAAATTCGGTATCGTTGAAGGTTTAATGACAACAATCCACGGTTACACAGGTGACCAAAACACATTAGACGCACCTCACGCTAAAGGTGACTTACGTCGTGCTCGCGCTGCAGCAGTTAACATCGTTCCTAACACAACTGGTGCTGCTAAAGCTATCGGATTAGTAATCCCAGAATTAAACGGAAAATTAGACGGAGCTGCACAACGTGTTCCTGTTCCAACAGGTTCATTAACTGAATTAGTAACAGTTTTAGAAAAACCAGTTACTGCTGAAGAAATCAACGCAGCTATGAAAGAATTAGCTAACGAATCTTACGGATACACTGAAGATCCAATCGTATCTTCTGATATCGTAGGTATCACTTATGGTTCATTATTCGATGCAACTCAAACTAAAGTAATGACTGTAGGCGACAAACAATTAGTTAAAACTGTTGCTTGGTACGATAACGAAATGTCATACACTGCACAATTAGTTCGTACTTTACAATACTTCGCAAAACTATAATTTAAACTATAGATTTAGCTAATCGTATCTATTTTCTCAGGGCGATGGAAGCATTCGCTTCCTCGCCCTGTTTTCATAATGTGAGTAATGCACTCGCTCCAAATAAAAATGTAGGAGGCTATTTTATGGCTAAAAAAATCGTTACAGACTTACAAGTTGAAGGAAAGAAAGTTTTAGTTCGTGTGGACTTTAACGTTCCTTTGAAAGATGGCGTGATTACAGACGATAACCGTATCGTTCAAGCATTGCCAACAATCAAATACTTAATCGATCACAACGCTAAAGTGATCTTATTTTCTCACTTAGGTAAAGTGAAATCTGAAGAAGACAAAGCTAAATTGAGCTTACGTCCAGTTGCAGAACGCTTATCTGAGTTATTAGAAAAACCAGTGACTTTCGTTCCAGAAACTCGTGGAGAAAAGTTAGAAGCTGCTATTAATGCTCTTAAAGATGGCGATGTTTTATTATTCGAAAATACTCGTTTCGAAGATTTAGATGGCAAGAAAGAATCTAAAAACGACCCTGAATTAGGTAAATATTGGGCTTCTTTAGGCGACTTATTCGTTAACGATGCATTCGGTACAGCTCACCGTGCGCATGCTTCAAACGTTGGTATTGCTAGCCAATTAGAATCAGCTGCTGGATTCTTGATGGAAAAAGAAATCAAGTTCATCGGCGGTGCAGTAGATAACCCAGAACGTCCATTCGTGGCAATCTTAGGTGGAGCGAAAGTTTCAGACAAGATCGGTGTTATCAACAGCTTATTAGACAAAGCTGATAAAGTTCTTATCGGTGGAGGAATGGCTTACACATTCTTCAAAGCAATGGGACGTGAAGTAGGTCTTTCATTATTAGAATTAGACCGCGTTGAATTAGCAAAAGAAATTATGGAAAAAGCTGGCGACAAATTAGTGTTACCAATCGATAACGTTGTTGCTAAAGAATTCTCTAACGATGCTGTAGCTACAATCGTTGATTCAGATTCTATCCCAGCAGACCAAGAAGGTTTAGATATCGGACCTAAGACAGTTGAATTATTTGCAAGCTACTTAAAAGATGCAAAAACTGTTGTATGGAATGGACCAATGGGTGTATTCGAATTACCAAACTTTGCTAAAGGAACTATCGGTGTATGTGAAGCCATCGCTAACCTTGACGGCGCAACTACAATCATCGGTGGTGGGGACTCAGCTGCTGCTGCAATCTCACTAGGCTACGCTGACAAATTCACTCACATTTCAACAGGTGGTGGAGCTTCTCTAGAATATCTAGAAGGTAAAGAACTACCAGGTGTTGCTGCTATCAGTGATAAATAATTTTAAACATTTAAAAGGAGATGTTGTGTATATGCGTAAACCAATTATTGCCGGAAACTGGAAAATGAACAAAAACCCAAAAGAAACTCAAGCTTTTGTGGAAGCTGTTGTTGGTAAATTACCTTCAGGCGAACGCGTAGAAAGTGCTATTGCTGCTCCTGCAGTTAACTTAGTAACTTTATTAGAATATGCGAAAGGATCAGAATTAAAAGTAGCTGCTGAAAACTGCTACTTCGAAGATGCTGGTGCTTTCACTGGTGAAACTTCACCTAAAGTATTAGCTGAAATGGGCGTGCACTACGTAGTAATCGGTCACTCAGAACGTCGTGAGTATTTCCACGAAACTGACGAAGATATCAACAAAAAAGCACATGCTATTTTCAGAAACGGATTAACACCAATCATTTGTTGTGGTGAAACTCTAGAAACTTACGAAGCAGGAAAAGCTTCTGAATTCGTAGGCGGACAAGTTTCTGCAGCATTGAAAGGTTTATCAAACGAACAAGTATCATCATTAGTGATTGCTTATGAACCAATCTGGGCTATCGGAACTGGTAAATCAGCATCTCAAGATGACGCTCAAAAAATGTGTAAAGTTGTTCGTGACGTTGTAGCAGCTGACTTCGGTCAAGAAGTTGCTGACAAAGTTCGCGTACAATACGGTGGATCTGTTAAACCAGAAAACATTGCTGAATACATGGCTTGTCCAGACGTTGACGGAGCTCTTGTAGGTGGAGCAAGTTTACAACCAGATTCATTCTTAGCTTTATTGGAGGCAGTAAAATAATGGCAAAATCACCAGTTGCAATCATTATCTTAGATGGTTTCGGATGGAGACCAGAAGTTGAAGGTAATGCTGTTGCACAAGCAAAAAAACCAAATTTTGATCGTTATTATAACGAATTCCCTCATACAACATTAAAAGCTTCTGGATTAGATGTAGGTCTACCAGATGGCCAAATGGGGAACTCAGAAGTAGGTCATACAAACATCGGTGCTGGACGTATCGTTTACCAAAGCTTAACTCGTATTGACAAAGCAATCGAAGAAGGCGAATTCGAATCAAACCCAGCATTAAACGGTGCATTTAACCACGTAAAAGAAAATGGCTCAGCATTACACTTATTCGGATTATTATCTGATGGTGGGGTACACAGCCATATCAACCATTTATTAGCATTAGTGGAAACAGCTAAAGCAAAAGGAATCGACAAAGTGTACATTCATGCATTCATGGATGGACGTGACGTAGACCCTAAAGCTGGTCCTTCTTACATCAAAACTTTAGAAGACAAATTAGCTGAAGTAGGCGTTGGAGAAATCGCAACAGTTTCAGGTCGTTACTATGCAATGGACCGTGACAAACGTTGGGAACGTGTGAAATTAGCTTATGATGCAATCGCTCATAGCGAAGGACCACAATTCGAAAGCGCACAAGCTGTGATCGAAGATAGCTATGCTAAAGATGTTACAGACGAATTCGTTATTCCGTCAGTAATCGTTAAAGATGGCAAACCAGTGGCAAAAGTAGAAGACAACGATGCAATCATCTTCTTCAACTTCCGTCCTGACCGTGCAATCCAATTATCAAATGCGTTCACTGATAAAGAGTGGACTAACTTTGACCGTGGTGCACGTGCTACAAACGTTAAATTTGTGACAATGACTTTATATAACCCAAGCGTGGATGCAGAAGTTGCATTCCCCCCAATTCCAATGACAAACGTTCTTGGTGAAGTGTTATCTAAAGCAGGCCTTGCACAATTACGTATTGCCGAAACTGAAAAATATCCACACGTAACATTCTTCATGAATGGTGGACGTAACGAAGAATTCCCTGGTGAAAACCGTATTTTAATTCCTTCTCCAAAGGTTGCAACTTACGACTTGAAACCAGAAATGAGTGCTTACGAAGTAGGAGATGCATTATACAACTCAATCATCAATGATGAAAATGATGCCATCATCTTAAACTTCGCGAACCCAGACATGGTTGGACACTCAGGAATGTTAGAACCAACAATCAAAGCGATTGAAGCAGTGGATGAAAACTTAGGTAAAGTTGTTGACGCCATCCTTGCAAAAGGCGGTAGCGCAATTATCTTTGCTGACCACGGTAACTCAGAAACAATGATTACACCAGAAGGAACACCACATACTGCACATACAACAGTGCCAGTACCAGTGATTGTTACGAAGAAAGGTGTAACATTACGCGAGGGTGGACGTTTAGCAGACGTTGCTCCAACTATGCTTGATTTACTAAATGTGGAAAAACCAGAAGAAATGACTGGTGAATCATTAATCGAAAAATAAAGAATCCCTTTCCAAAGGTTGAAACTCTGATGATTTTCGATTATAATAATAACGTACAAAATAAATATTAAAGGAGTTAATAAATCATGCCATTTATTACAGATGTATTAGCAAGAGAAGTACTAGACTCACGTGGGAACCCAACTATCGAAGTTGAAGTTTACACAGAAAGCGGAGCGTTCGGACGCGGTATGGTTCCTTCAGGAGCTTCAACTGGTGAATACGAAGCAGTTGAATTACGTGACGGCGACAAATCTCGTTACTCAGGAAAAGGAGTTCAAAAAGCAGTTGACAATGTTAACAACATTATCGCTGAAGCTATCTTAGGTTATGATGTTCGTGAGCAAATGGCGATCGACAAATTAATGATCGAATTAGATGGTACTCCAAACAAAGGTAAATTAGGAGCTAACGCAATCTTAGGCGTATCTATCGCTGTAGCACGCGCAGCTGCTGACTACTTAGATCAACCTTTATACCGATACTTAGGCGGATTCAACACTAAAGTATTACCAACACCAATGATGAACATCGTTAACGGTGGATCTCACTCAGATGCTCCAATCGCATTCCAAGAGTTCATGATCTTACCTGTTGGTGCTCCTTCATTCAAAGAAGCTTTACGTTGGGGTGCTGAAGTATTCCACGCATTGAAAGGTATCTTACACGACCGCGGTTTAGTAACTGCAGTAGGTGACGAAGGTGGTTTCGCTCCAACATTCGAAGGAACTGAAGATGCTGTAGAAACAATCTTAGCAGCAATCAGAAAAGTAGGTCTAGAACCTGGTAAAGATGTTTACTTAGGATTTGACTGTGCTTCATCTGAATTCTTCAAAGATGGCGTATATGACTACACAATCTTCGAAGGTGAAAAAGGTGCTAAACGTACTCCAGCTGAACAAGTTGAATACTTAGCAGAATTAGTTGAAAAATACCCAATCATCATAATCGAAGATGGCTGTGACGAAAACGACTGGGATGGATGGAAATTATTAACTGAACGCTTAGGCGGTAAAGTTCAATTAGTTGGTGACGACTTATTCGTAACTAACACAGAAATCTTATCTCGTGGTATCGAACAAGGTATTGCAAACTCAATCTTAATCAAAGTTAACCAAATCGGTACTTTAACTGAAACATTCAACGCAATCGAAATGGCTCAAAAAGCTGGTTACACTGCAGTTGTTTCACACCGTTCTGGTGAAACTGAAGATGCTACAATTGCTGACATCGCAGTTGCAACAAACGCTGGACAAATCAAGACTGGTTCATTAAGCCGTACAGACCGTATTGCTAAATACAACCAATTATTACGTATCGAAGATCAATTAGGTGACTTAGCTGTTTACCAAGGTCTATCAGCGTTCTACAACTTAAAAAACAAATAATTCCTAGGAATTAGGGAGGGGAAGCAGATTGCTTTCCCTCTTTTTTTGTGCAAAAATTGATGGTTTTCAACCGTAGGTTGAAGGGATAAGAAACAGCGCTTGTTTTATATAGAGTAACTATTTAATGAGGTGGTTTGAAAAATGATAACCTGATTGATAGCCGTTTGGACATAGTGGATTTTGTGATGGGGCACCGCCTCGAGCCTAAGGTCTCTCGGTCTTCGAAGCTTCAAAGAGGGAGTAGCGAAAGAATTCGCAACTCCCTCTAATTCACATTCGATGCTATTCCCCATCACTCATTCCACTATAACGGCTATCTTCGGTTATCATTTTTCAATGTGAATTCATCATTAATTTCTATAAAACAAGCGCGGTTTCTTATCCTTAATGATTGAACAACCAAATTTTTGCTAATGAAGGGGGAGAGAGTGATGAGAAAGAGAGGTGGTTAGGAAAAGACGACAAAACGGCTATCAAAACAGTTATCATTTTTCAAACTGAATGAAAGACAGCAAAATAGTTATAGTATAGAACAAGATAGGGAAAGCCAGGAAGCGATTTTCGGTGTAAACTAATTATGAAAGCGAAATCATAATGAACGGAGGGATTTTGATGAAAGTCGCGGTTGGTATTGATATTGGGGGAACGAAGGTAGCGGTTGCGTTGATTAACGAGAATGGGGAGATCGTTAGTCGTTCTCAAAGCCCAAGCCAAACAGCGAGTGCCGAAAGTTTGTATCAGGGTGTGGTCCAACTGGTGGATAAAGTGCTCAATGATAATGATTTACGCATTCAAGATACGTATGGGATTGGTGTTGGATTACCAGGGAAGGTAGACGTGGAAAACGGGGTAGCGATTTTCCAAAATAATATACCTTGGGCTAATTTTCCAATTGTAGAAAGATTGAAGGAAACGTACGGAGACATACCGGTGAAAATCGATAATGACGTAAAAGTAGCGGCTTATGCGGAATATCGAATGCTCAATCTAAAACCTACAGACATGTTTGGATACGTAACGGTATCAACAGGAATCGCAGCCACCAACATCGTCAACAATACAATCTTACGCGGGGAAGGGTTCTCAGGCGAAATTGGGTTTGTCAAAGTACCTTACTTTGAATGTCTCGAAGCGTTAGAAGTGGCTTGCTCGGGTGTCGGAATCGAGCGTACAGGGCGCGAAATTTACGAAGACGAGACATTGACAACGAAGGACATCTTTGATAAATGGCGCAATGGTGAGGAGGCAGCTCGCCGTATCATCGAAGAAACAGCTATGGGATTAGCAAGTGTTCTTCATGGGATGGTCTGCTTACTAGATCCAAAAACCATTGTGTTCGGAGGTAGTGTTTCAAACTACAACCCAGACTTTATAGAACTCGTGAAAGAAGAGTTAGCAGAACTCCTTCATCACGAACAAAAACATATTCTGGAGCATATCCAAGCATCAACCATTAAGGGGGATAATGGAATCATTGGTGCCGGCCTGCTCGTTATAGAATAGCAAAAGATAGAAAATGCTAGGATTGTCCTAGCGTTTTTTATTTTTTGCACCTTTTCCCTTCAGCGATGGGAGATAAACTATTTTTGATTGATTCATTATGGAATAAGGTTATCAATTATCGAAAAAAACATCAGTTTATTGAAAGAATAGTGGGGGAATACATTAAATGCGAATTAGCGGGAGTAGGAAGATAGTCCTTACTCCCGCTTTGAGGCTTTAAAGGTGAGAGACCTAAAGGCTCGAACCGGTGTCCCACTATGACTCTTTCAATAATAAAACTGATGTTTTAAAGATAATCAAAAAGTATTCTGTTAAGATTGTCGCAAGCATTAACTAGCCTACTTCTCTTTGCGATGGGAGATAAACTAAGAAAAGTTTACTTATACATAAAGAAAAAAGAGTCCCTCGGACTTTATAATGACATTAATGGCGGTTGCAACCGATGTGAATTACAGATTCTTGAAGAGGATTCTTCTAGAATCTGTTTGAAGCTCGGTAGGGTTGAGACCGTGGCTCAACCCGGTGTAGCCTTTTTAGTCATTATAATAACGTCCGAGAGGACTCTTTTGATTTTATTTTAGAAAGTAAGCAGGTAACCTTTCTTAGTTTATCTCACTAAGCCTACCGCTTTTTCCATCTTGCGCAGCGTCTTATTCGCTACATAGTTCGCTTTCTTAGCACCCTCATCAAGAATCTCATCTAACTTGTCTGATTTTAGTAGTTCATAATAACGCTCTTGGATTGGTTCCATCACTGCGATAATTGCGTCAGCTAATTCTTCTTTGAATTGGCCGTAACCAACGCCTTTGAAGCGTTCTACGAGGGACTCAATACTTTCGCCAGAGAAAGCAGAGAAGATTGTTAATAGGTTCGATACGCCAGGTTTTTCAGCTGGATCGAATTCAATCACACCGCTAGAATCTGTCACAGCGCTCTTGATTTTCTTACGAATCACAGAAGGCTCGTCAAGCATGCTGATGTATTCTTTCACGTTGGCATCTGATTTACTCATTTTCTTTGTTGGTGTTTGTAAGCTCATAACACGCGCACCAGCTTTTGGAATAAATGGTTCAGGCATTACAAGTAGTTGGTTGCCATTTCCGTAGCGACTGTTGAAGCGTTCAACGAAGTCACGAGTTAATTCCATATGTTGTTTTTGGTCTTCTCCAACAGGAACCACTTCAGCGTTATATAAAACGATATCGGCTACCATTAGAGGAGGGTATGTTAATAACCCAGCAGAAACAGATTGTTGTTTTTGAGATTTATCTTTGTATTGAGTCATACGTTCTAACTCACCAACGCCGACATTACATTGAACAATCCATGCAGCTTGGGCATGTGCAGGAACTTCTGATTGTACGAAGATCGTTGACTTTTCAGGGTCAAGACCAATCGCAAGGTAAAGTGCTGCGAGTGAACGTGTTTGTTCTTTTAATTTTTTTGGATCTTGTGGAACGGTAATCGCGTGTTGGTTTACGATACAGTAAGTACAATCGTACTCATCTTGTAAGGCCACGAAGTTTTTCATCGCTCCAATATAGTTCCCGATAGTTGGGACGGCTGAAGGCTGAACGCCTGAGAAAATTCTTTTTTTAGACATATAAGTGCTCCTTAAACTTGTTAGTTTTATTATACCTTATTTTAAAAGGATTTTCATGAAAAAATAGTTACAACTGTTTTCAAGGTTTGTGAATTCAGAAATATTCTGACGTGGAAATAATTACGAAATGAAAGCGCGTGAAAATATAATGAAACATTTAAATTTTCATCAAAAGTGAAAAAAGTTTGTGAAAATCTAAAAAATATCCAAAAATCATATAGATTTTTTTTTATATATCATATATAATAATACACGTAGATAAGACGGAAGACTTTAGAGGAGGAGGACATCGACGTATGGTTACTTTATATACATCACCTAGCTGCACATCTTGCCGCAAAGCTCGTGCATGGTTAGAAGAACATAACATCGCGTACACAGAAAGAAACATTTTCTCAGAACCATTAACAATTGACGAAATTAAAAACATCCTGCGAATGACTGAAGACGGAACGGAAGAGATTATTTCAACTCGTTCAAAAGCATTCCAAGAGTTAAAAATTGACTTAGATGAAGTTCCATTAAATCAATTATTCTCATTAATTCAAAATAACCCAGGATTACTACGACGCCCAATTATGTTGGACGAAAAGAGATTCCAAGTAGGGTACAACGAAGACGAAATTCGTCGCTTCTTACCACGTGAAGTTCGTGCTTACGAATTAGATATGGCACAACGCTTAGTTAACTTTTAAAGATCAAAAGCCTTGATGATTCAGGGCTTTTTTTGTACCCAAAATTTACTGAATTTTGGAAAAGTTTGGAAATAAATATTCATAAGCGAAAAACAAGCACCTCAACTTGAGGTGCTTGTTTTATTATAGTTCTTTATAGTAATAAACGGCTAGTTGTGTACGATCTCGTAACTCTAACTTTTCGAGTAAGGCAGATAAGTAGTTTCTTACCGTTCCTTCACTGAGATACATCTTCTCGGCGATTTCTTTATTATTGAAACCTTCTGCAACAAGGTAGAGCAGTTCATTTTCACGCTCGCTTAAATGAGCACTCGATTTCTTCTCGAAGGTTTTCTTCACTGGCATTTCAATCGTAGAGTCGTAGACGATTTGTCCATTCATCACCGCTTCGATGGCTGGAAGAATTCCTTTAATATGTTGCTTCAATAAATATCCTCTGCAGCCAAGTGAGAGTGCCTTTGTAATATACTCGTCGTCTTGGAAGGTTGTTAGGAACAAAATCTTCGCGTCAGGAAAGTCTTTTAGAATCGTTTCTGCTGCTTCGATTCCGGTAGTAGGCTCCATTCGAATGTCCATCAAGACTAAGTCCGGTTGATGAGTGATGTACAGTTCTACCGCGTCTTTGCCGTCCTGACCCGTTCCGACCACTTCAATATGGTCTTGAACAGATAGAATCGTCTCGAGCGCTTGAAGCACTAGAAAGTCGTCATCGACTAGAATCGTTTTAATCATGGTTGACCTCCTGTTTTGGGATACGGATAAAGATGTCATATCCGTTATTTGTTTGTAATGTCATAACCCCTTTATGTTTCTCCACCAGTTCTTTCATCATAGTTAAGCCCATGCCCGGGGTGTCATTTCTCGTCTCATTCCCATTATCTTTATATTGAATCGTGTAGTAGTTGTTTTGTTCTAGTAAAAATAATTGGATTTGATTTCCGTTTGAATACTTCATAAAGTTCGTTGCCATCTCTTTACAGATAGTAAGAATGTCGTACTTCAATCCGATTGGAATTTCATCCGAAATTGTATTTTGATAATTGACTTGCGCCTTCTCTTCAAGTGGGTGAAGAATCTCGTCCATCTTTTGGGAGAGTAGGAAGGAGTCATCGTAAAGCTGATGAATCGTTGTTCGAATCTCGTCCATCCCGTTTTGAAGGATTCCGGAGACTTGTTCTAACTTCTTCTCGACAACGGGTTCATTGGTGATAATTTGCAAGGCCTCCAGTTGCATAATTGAAGCGCTCAGCGTGTGTCCGATTTGATCGTGCAAGGCGTGAGAGATGCGATTCCGTTCCTTAAGGGTTGCGACCTCCATTTGCTTCAACGTTTCTTCTTGGCTAAATTGTTGTCGTTGCAATAGGAGGAGTCGTTCATGCTCTAAGTCGTCTTGAATATGGTGACTCTTCGTACGAAATTCCTTATCATAGCGACTACGTAAAATGAGATACGTTCCAATGACCGACAATATTAGTGTGAATAAATCTGGTCGCAGTAAAAGGATGATGCCAGTAAAAGCTCCTGGGAGTCCGAATAGTTGTGCAGCATGCATGATGAAAATGGAAAGATACAATCCCGTTTCAGGATAGAAGATGCATAAAGCACCAGATATCACTAGGGAAATGCGTTGAATCCAACTATTTTCAAATACTTCTATGGATAGAGACAAAATGAAAATACATAGTCCTAGAAATATCGTAAAGACTTCGGTATGTTGTCCCATTAAATACATACTAATCAAACTAAAAAACATCAACTTCTCTAAAAACGTGCGCACGCCTCTCACCTCCAAGACTCTTTCTTTCAGTTTAGCCGAAAAAGGGAGAAATATCTAGCTATTTATGACAAATGTCATATACAACTAACGACATTTGACACTAGTTTGTGACAAGGGTGGTCGATATACTAAGAGTGTAAAAACAATTAATGAGGTGAGGACATGGAAAATAGTATCCAAGTAAAGAGTCTTGTAAAACGTTACAAAGACTTGATGGCATTAAATCATTTTGATATTGAAATTCGTAAAGGAGAGCTTTTAGCACTTCTTGGACCAAACGGCTGTGGGAAGACAACAGCGATTAATAGTATGTTAGGGTTCTTAACCTTTGATAGCGGTGAGGTAACCGTTCTAGGAGAGAATAAGTTCCCGTTATCCAATAAAGTACGACGTGAAATCGGGATTGTTCCACAGGATTTAGCGTATTTAGAAAATTTAACAGTCGAAGAAAATATTGATTTCTTCTGTGGACTTTATATTTCAGATTCAAAACAACGAAAACAATATGTACAAGAGGCCATCGAATTTGTAGAACTACAAGAGTTCCGCAAGTTTGTTCCAAAGAAATTGAGTGGAGGGTTGAAACGCCGCTTGAATATCGCCTGCGGTATCGTGCATAAGCCAAGCTTAATTTTCTTCGATGAACCAACTGTTGCGGTAGACACACAAAGTCGTTCATTTATTTTAGAGGGAATTCGCAAACTCAACGAACAAGGAAGCACGATTATATATACAACGCACTACTTAGACGAAGTGGACGGATTAAGTGACCGCATCGTGATTATGGATAAAGGAAAGAGCATTGTCTCAGGAACTTCGCAAGAATTGAAGAAATCTATCGCGACTTCTGAAATTATCCAAGTGGAACTTTCAACAATTCCAACTGAAGAACAAGTGGCTCGCTTAAAACAAATACCACACGTTCTTGTATTAGAACATCATAAAGATCATTTGAAATTTAACTTCGAACAAGGAACGAATCACTTACTTCACGTGGCAAACACCCTTGAAGAATTGAACTTAAGCTATGTTCGTTTATACAGTGAACAGCCAAGCTTAGATGATGTGTTCCTTGCATACACAGGGAAAGGACTTCGAGATTCATGAAGACATTTTTAAAGCTATTTACGTATTTATCAAAAGACGCCTTAAAAGACTTTTCATTCTCGTTTTGGGTGTTACTCTATCCAATTATCTTGATTTCACTCTATTTCGTATCCTTTTCAGGAATCATGGAACAAGACATGGGGACGGTTCGCGTAGCCATGACGGCCGACAACCCATATCACCATGTGTTTGAACAAGCCGGAGATTACTTCGAAATTATTGATGTAGAGTCAGAAGACGCAGGGAAAGCACTCGTCACAGAGGATAAAGCAGACGGATTTCTTGAGAAGAACTTAGATGTGGTTGTAGGTAAAACGATGGGAATTCCGCAAAGCGCCTTGAAAAATGTAGCGACACAAATCAAACAAGTACAAAGTCTTGGACAAGGTGCAACGTTGATCGACTTTAACAAGAGCTGGGTGACGCAGGAGACGACGGGTGTCAGTCAGGGGACGATGTTATTTTACACAGCGATTGCCAGCTTCACGATGTACTCGTTGTTTAGCGGTGTCGTTTGTGCAGCGTACTTAAACGGAAACTTATCACCGATAGGACGCCGTATTATGGGCAGTCCATTTAGCAAAGGCAAGTTAATTGCGAACTGCTTTATGATTGGGTTATTACTCAATATCGCTTCAAACGCAATCATGCTGGTCTATACGACACAAGTATTGAAAATTAATCTATTTGCAGATTGGGCAGGAAGCCTCCTTCTCATATTGCTAGGAAATGTATTTGGAATTGCAGCGGGGCTTCTTATTGGAACCAATCAAAAACTTACAATGCAAGGCCGAATCATCTTCGCATTGATTTCAAACCTCGTCCTTTCAGCACTTGCGGGAATGATGGGAACGGCAATGAAAGGATTTGCCAACACCTTTATGCCAGGATTTAACCAATTTAATCCGGTCGCATTAATGGTTACAGGATTTTATCAATTAAATCGCCTTGTAGGAAGTGCAGATCTCGGCAGAACTTACCTTTTACTTGGCGTCTACACCCTAGCACTTCTAGGATGTGCACTATGGAGATTAAGGAGAACACGTTATGATAGTCTATAAATATTTTCTAAAACTGGCTTATCGATTAAAATCATATGCGATACTTTTCCTAGTCATCTTTATGGCAATGGGCCTTTCTCAAGTGCTAGGAAACAACGAAGTCACAGGTTTCAAAGATACACAGTATCAAGTCATGATTAAAGACGAATCAGATGACAGTAGCGAAATTATCAACGCACTAATTGCCGCACTTCAAAAAGATCATAAAGTCACACTCACAACCAATAGCGATAACAGCATGAAAGAAGCTGTTTATGGGAATGATGTGGATGGTGCACTCTGGATTCCATCAGATGTAGATTCAAGAATTAATAATGGAGAATCTGCTGTCAAAATGGAAATTGGAAATTCTCTGAACGGGAATATCCTACGAGAGTACGTTAATTCCTATATTCGCTATGCGGTTGTATTGAAAGCTCAAGGCAACTTCAGCGTTGAAAATATGAATAAGATTTTAAGCGAGCAGGCATCAGTAAGTGTCATTTCAAAAGACGCCGCAGTTAAGGATGACGATTACTATGCGAAATTTGGTGAAATCTACTTTGCGTATACACCGTTCGTTTATATCTCAGTATTTATTTTCTTACTCGGATTAATCTTTGCCTTACTTGAAAATGATGAAGTCGCTAAACGAATCATTATCGGTATGAAGAGTGTAAACCAAGTGACGATTGAAAAATTCCTCGGTGGCTTAACGGTCGTTGGAATTATCGTTGGCATCAACTTACTATTCGTGGCCATTGTAGCTCCAAGCTTCTATGTGAGTGCAGGCGCTCCAAAGGCATTAATGCTCACTTTTGCATCGGCACTAACCGCCTATGCACTGGCATTCCTTTGCTCGGTCATTATCGGGGATAACACGTATGGGTATTCTGCAGCTAGTACAGTAGTGGGGATGGGTGTATCCTTTATCTCTGGAATTTTCGTACCGCTCGAATTACTCAACCCAGTAGCCATTAGCATTGCGAAATTCTTCCCAGTGTATTATGTCATCACTGCAACTGAAAACCCATCGCTAGAATTCTCAAGCTATGCCATGAACCTAGGAATGGTCCTCTTATTCGGAATCTTGTATGCAGCACTAGCCTTTAGCATCCAACATATCCGAACAAGACAATTCGGCCTCACCCTAAGAAAAGCCTAAGCCCTATATTTATAAAAAGAGAAGAAGTATCGTCGTTTCGCGGCTACTTCCCATCATTTCCACCTTCCAAAAATAAGAAATACGAATGGGTGTGTTTATAAATTAGTTTTGGATGGATGGCTGAAATTTAGTAGAAAATTATTTTAAAAAGAAGATTCCAAAGAAGCCTGCGGATTTTATAATCGCAGTAACGGGGAATTGCATCGAATGTGAATTACGCGGAGTAGGGACTTGTTCCTTACTCCGCGTTTGAAGCTTCGAAGGTGTAAGACCAAGGCTTACACCGGTGCCTCGTAACAGCGATTATAAACCAAATCCGCAAGGATTCAGGGAATCTTCTTTCTTTACAAAAAAGTATTCTTTTACTTAATAATGTTTCTGCACATCCATCCAAAGCACCAACCAATTCGTATTCCAATCGTATTTCTTTTATTTTTGTCAGGTTTGGTCTAAAATAGTTAGATAAGGTAAAAAGGGGTGAATATTATGGAAATGGAACGCATTAACGACGATACATTCTTGTTGCGTATCGAGAACCAAGATCTAATCGACCGTGGTACATCAATACCTGAATTACTTGGAAATCCAGGCGAAATCGAAGGCTTTTTCCATAGTATTTTAGAGGAGATGGGTGTCTTGAATCAATTCGAAGATTCAGACGGATTGAGTTTCCAAATCATGCCAAATCCAGACGGCTTAGAGCTCTATGTGACACGTATCGTGGACATGGGAGACGAATCGACAGACGAGCGTATGGTGCGCAATATCGTGGATACGATTCAACATTCTCTAACAGACCGTATTGGGAAGAAGCGTAAAGAGGATAAAGAAGAAGGAAAAATTTCTCCAAAACCAGTCATTAATACGGAAGATAAATCTTCCACATTGAAACCAATCGATGTGACAGTCGTCTTTGAAGATTTCGAAGATTTTGTCTCAATGGCAAAAGAAACAGCAGGGGAGTTCGACCAATCTGTTCTTTACCGTTACAGCGGACATTACTTCTTACATGTTTTCCATCAAGTGGAAAAACCAGAAGAAGTCGCTTCGAAAATGGCGCTTGTTCGCGAGTATGCCGAGTTCTCAAGAATTTCATGGGAAGTCTTGAAAGAATACGGCGAAGTCATTATGCCGGAAGCTGCCTTGGAAACAGGCAAACAATATTTCTAAAACCAAAAAGAGTTGAGCAGTCGACTCTTTTTTTGATACAAAGGAGTAATCAAAATGAATGAAACTATCAAAACACAATTAAATCACCGTACGATTCGTGCGTTTAAAGACCAACCGCTGACAAAAGAGGAAGTGGATTTACTAGTAGAAGTGGCGCAAAGAACATCAACAAGCATGTACTTACAAGCCTATTCGATTATTAGTGTGACAGACCCAGAGTTGAAGAAAGCATTAGCGGCTGTTAGTGGACAACCTTATGTGGCGACTAGCGGACATTTATTCGTGTTTGTAGTTGACCAACGTCGTAATACGGAGATTGCTAAAGCGCTAGGACAAGAAGTCGGCGTTCAAGGTAGCGCTGACCGTTTCGTATCTGGATTAACGGATGCGGTGATTGCAGCTCAAAACGTAGTTGTGGCAGCAGAATCTCTAGGAATGGGGGCTGTTTACCTCGGTAGTTTCTTTAACGATACAGCTAAAGTCGTTGAGTTGTTAAACTTACCAAAATATACGTATCCTGCGATTGGACTTGCTGTGGGCTGGCCGGATCAAGAGCCTCAATTAAAACCACGCCTTCCAAAAGAAGTGATTCATATGGAAAATGGATACCGTGAACTTGAGAATCCATTAGAAGAGTTGAAAGAGTATGATGCGACTGTGACAGAATACTACGACCTTCGTGATGCGAACCGTCGTATAGATGCCTTTACAAAACAAGTGTCTACAAAATACCATACGCTCGGGGCTAAACGTGCGGAAATGCTCGATGTACTTAAAGCACAAGGGTTCTTAACTGAAGAATAAAAAGAAGACAAGAGATAGTCGGTACAACTATTTCTTGTCTTTATTTTTTTATTGAATGTTTAATGAATCTAAGACAGATTGTTTCATGCCTTCGATTGAAAGAACTTTTGTATGACGGATTGGCGCATCCAATACGCTTGTGACAGCAGTTGGAATCGCAATGCCACTTTCTTGTTGAATAGCTTCCATCAATTTAGCATCCGTTTGGTTTGTATCCACGTTTAGTGCTGAAAGAACACTTTGTGGGAATTTATATGGACTTGCTGTCGATACGACCACAGTAGGAGTTTCGTCTCCTGTTTCTTTCATATATTTCGTATACACAGCATCCGCAACAGCAGTGTGTGGATCTAATAAATAATGCTCGTTCGTGAATACATCATGAATCGTTTGAGCCGTTTCTTCTTGGCTCGCACGGTTCCCATAAAATTGTTGGAATAGAGCTGTATCTGTATTTGGAACAGAGTAGCTTCCGTTTTCTTTTAGGGAAGTCATCAGTGCATTTGTTTCCTTAGAGCTACGTCCTGTTAATTCGAAGACGAAACGCTCAAGGTTACTTGAAACAAGGATATCCATACTTGGAGAACTTGTTAATTTAAAATCGCGTAGTCGGTTGTATGTTCCTGTTTGGAAGAAATCAACCAGCACATCGTTTTCGTTTGAAGCACAAATGAGTTGATTGATTGGAACACCGATACCTTTTGCATAGTAGGCTGCTAGGATGTTACCGAAGTTACCAGTTGGAACGACAACGTTCATTGGGTCGCCGATTTTAAGTGTGCCGTCTTTGACTAATTGTGCATACGCGAATACGTAGTACACGATTTGTGGGCAAAGACGTCCAATGTTAATCGAGTTAGCAGAAGAGAATTGGAATCCTTTTTCTGCAAGTGTTGCGTTTAACTCTTTATCCGCGAATAATTCTTTAACTTTTGTTTGTGCGTCATCGAAGTTTCCTTCTACACCATACACAAATGTGTTGTCGCCTGCTTGTGTGACCATTTGGCGTTCTTGGATGGTGCTTACGCCGCCTTTTGGATAGAAGACGATGATGTTTGTGTGATGTACATCCGCAAATCCTGCAAGAGCCGCTTTACCAGTGTCTCCAGATGTCGCTGTTAGAATCACGATTTCTTTGTCAGATTTGTTTTTCTTCGCAGCAG
>CAUVGI010000014.1:0-28141 GCA_963551375.1 uncultured Streptococcus sp.
CCTCACAATCATACCTATTTAGTATACACTTTTTCTGCAAGAGTTTCCATTTATGCATAACAAAAATTTCTTAAAAAAGAAGATGATTCCTGCGAATCCTTGCGGATTTTTTTATTGTCGTTGTAATGGGGCACCGGCTCAAGCCTTTTGTCTTTCGCCTTTAAAGCCTCAAAGCAGGAGTAAGAAAAACTCCTAACTCCTGCTAATTCGCATTTAATGCACTCTCCCATTACTACGACAATGAATCCACCAGATTCTCCGTCATCATCTTCTTAGTGCCGTATATCGTTTTACATAACTCTTCCAGAATTTACTAAATAGATTGATTCCTCGAAAATTAGACAAAACCGCTCTAACTTCATCACTACTTTTCAGTTTAATTTGTTTAAAGCACTCTTCTAAACTAAGTCGCTGCACTCTCTAACTCGAGAAGCACCAGTCCCTTCCCTTGGTCACAAATCCCAAAAGAAAATCATTCAATTATGGATTACAGAGAATCCGCTCGATTTGTTGATAACATGCCCTTCAAACTTAGTCCCTGTACTCTCTAATTCAAGAAGCACCGGCCCCTTTCCCTTGGGCACAAATCCCAAAAGAAAATCATTCAATTATGGATTACAGAGAATCCGCGGATTTTGTAGTTGCAGTGACAGGAAGTGCATCAAAACAAATAAGAGGGCGTAGGATTTTGAATCCATACGCCCTCTTTGAGGCTTTGAAGGTGAGAGACATCGGCTCGAACCGGTGCCTTGTCACAGCAACTACAAACAAATCCGCAAGGATTCGTCGTAATCCATAAAACCTTTGATTATTTTCCTTCTTGGTATTCTTTTGCGATTTGCGCACCAAGTTTCGCGTTATTGTAAACAAGCTGGATATTCGTCTTCAAGCTTTCCCCGCCTGTTAACTCAACGATTTTCGCTAATAAGAATGGTGTGCTATCTTTACCGTGAACCCCTTTTTCGTCCGCTTCACGAACTGCTTGATCGATAATGGCATCGATTTTTTCGTGTGGAATTTCATATTCTGCAGGAATTGGGTTTGTAACTAAGATACCGCCTTTAAGGTTCAATAATTCAGAGTAACGAATCATTTCCGCTACTTCTTTTGCTGAGTCTACACGGCTGTTTAATTTATACTCGGAAGTACGAGTGTAGAATGCTGGTAGGTAGTCTGTTTGATAGCCAACTACTGGCACTCCTTTTGTTTCTAAATACTCAAGAGTACGTGGTAAATCAAGAATCGCTTTTGCACCAGCGCAGACAACTGTTACTGGAGTTTGTCCTAATTCGTCTAAGTCTGCTGAGATATCCATTGTTTCTTCAACGCCACGGTGAACCCCACCGATACCGCCAGTTACGAACACTTTGATACCAGCTAAGTGCGCACCAATCATTGTTGTCGCTACTGTAGTTGCTCCTAAAACACCTTTTGCAAATGTTTCAGCTAAGTCACGGCGTGATACTTTTGCAACTGGTTTTTCTTTTGCAAGACGTTCTAAGTCTGCTTCTTCTAAACCAATTTTGTATTTTCCATCCATGATAGCGATAGTTGCTGGAACAGCACCATTGTCGCGGATGATTTGTTCTACTGTTTTAGCCATCTCAACGTTTTGTGGATATGGCATTCCGTGTGAAATGATTGTTGATTCTAAAGCAACGACTGGTAGGTTGTTGTCTAATGCGTGTTGCACTTCTTTACTGATTGATAATAATGGATTCATGATAAACCTCTTTCCTTTAATTGTTGATATTCTTTTTCAAATGACTTAGCGTTTAAGTCTTTTCGAACTGTTTCAATGGCTTGGACCGTATAGTACGAATTCGTTAATCCGTATCCAATCGACTCTTCCAAGCTTGCTCCTTTAAGAGCCCCGTAAAGCACTCCAGAAGAAAATGAATCTCCTGCTCCTGTCACGTCTTGTACATGATCTGCTTTTATCGGTGTAAAAGTCTTTACGACTCCTGTAGCGTCTGCAAAAACACCACATTTCGTCCCTTTTGTAATGACGATATTTTCAACGCCATCCTTCTGCCACAAAGTAGCTAGTTCCGAAAGCGTGTGTTCGCCGTACCTCGTCCTGGACTCGTCCGCATTCACGACAATCCAAGTCACTCCTTGTAAATTGTCAGGGATTCGTTTCATCTTCGGTCCGCTAACCGGAATAATTGCCAGTGGAATCTTCTCAAGATTAGTCAACTTTATGAGCGCTTCTAATGTTTCTTGCGGAAGATTCAGGTCCGCAATGACTAGTGCTGCTTGTTTCACTTCGTTTTCGTGCGAAGAAAGCCACTCAGGCGTCATTTCCTCACAAATCGACATATCGGCTAAAGCCAGACACATATCTCCTTGAAGGTCTAAAATCGCCGTGTAATTCGACGTCATTTTCCCAGGAAGTCTATCAACCAAGGAAAAATCGATAAAATCTTCAGCCTCTTTTTCAAGCCAAGTAAAACTTTCGTCATCGCCTGCAACTGACAACATCTTGACAGATAGCCCTAGACGTCCCAAATTTTCGGCAATGTTTCTAGAAACACCACCAGCACTTAGCGACGAGACCACAGGGTTACTCGTTTCAAGTACGAGATTTTCGAGCAATTGGACTTTCTTGTCCACGTTCATTCCACCGATACAAAGTACGTAGGAATCTTTAAATTTCTTGTCTTCTGACATGAAACATCCCCCTTCGTTTACAAAAAGGTTCGCTGAATGGAGGAGCTTCCTTCATTCGGTCTTGTACGCTTCATTATACGCGATAACCCCTACTCCAATCAAGCTATCCAGGAGAAAACCACAAATATTTCAAAGTTCATTCAGATAATTGTTCGGGTTTAAAACGCAAACTACGTCATGTTTTCTTTGACGCAACAAAAAAGGACCCGAAAATTCGAGTCCTCTCAGTTCATTCATATGAAATTAAATGTGAATTGGCATACCTAATGCTAATTCAGCAGTATCCATAACTACTTCTGATAATGATGGATGTGAGTGGATTGTTAATGCGATATCTTCTGCATTCATTCCAGCTTCGATTGCTAAACCTAATTCAGCAATGATATCTGAAGCGTTCACGCCGGCAACTTGTGCACCAACGATTACGTTATCTTCTTTAGTAGTGATTAAACGAACGAAACCTTCAGTAGCGTTCAATGATAATGCACGACCATTTCCTGATAATGGGAATTTAGAAGCTTTCACTTGTAAACCAGCATCTTTAGCTTGTTGTTGAGTGTAACCAACTGAAGCTAATTCTGGATCAGTGAAGGCAACAGATGGCATTGCACGGTAGTCGACAGCCACTGCTTTACCTGAGATTGCTTCTGCAGCGATTTTTCCTTCGTAGCTTGCTTTGTGAGCTAAAGCTGGTCCAGGAACGATATCACCGATTGCAAAGATTGATTTAACGTTTGTACGTCCTTGGTTGTCAACTTTCACTAAACCACGTTCAGTCATTTCAACACCAGCAACGTCTAAACCTAATTCATCAGTGTTAGGACGGCGACCTACAGCAACCATTACGTAGTCAGCTTCAACAGCTTCTTCTTTGCCGTCTACTGTGTACTTAACAGTTACGCTATCACCATTGTCAACAGCTTCTTTAGCCATTGCGTTCGTTACGATAGTAACACCTTTTTTAGCCATGTTATCTTCAACAAGTTTAACCATGTCTTTGTCAAACATTGAAAGAATGCTTGGAGCACCTTCAAGGATTGTCACTTCTGAACCTAAGTTAGCGTATGCTGAACCAAGTTCTGAACCGATAACCCCACCACCGATAACAACTAATTTTTTAGGAACTTCTTTAAGACCTAAACCACCAGTTGAATCGATTACGCGACCGCCAAATTTGAAACCTTTGATTTCGATTGGACGGCTACCTGTAGCTACGATAGCATGGTTGAATGAGTATGTTTGAGCGCTCTCTTCAGTAACAACACGTAAAGTGTGTTCGTCTACTAAGAAAGCTTCTCCACGAATGATTTCAACTTTGTTTTTCTTTAATAAGTACTCAACACCAGCAGTTAATTTCTTAACAACTTGGTTATCTTTCCATTCTTGAGTTTTAGCGAAGTCTAAAACAACTTCTTTAGCAGTCACACCAAATACTTCTGAGTGTTGTGCTTCTTGGTAATGATGTCCAGCAGCAATCAATGCTTTAGAAGGAATACATCCAACGTTTAAGCAGACACCACCAATATATTCTTTCTCGATAATCGCAACTTTTTGACCTTCTTGTGCTGCACGAATAGCTGCAACATATCCACCAGGGCCGGCACCGATTACGACTGTATCTAGTTCAATAGCGAAATCGCCTACTACCATTTTTTTCACCTCTTAAAAGTTTTCAAATAAGGAACCGACGTAAACACGTGTCTACGTCGTTCCTAACAGTTTAATGAATTAAGCTTCCATTAATAATAATTCTGGATCGTTTAATAGACGTTTGATTTCGTTCATAGCTTTTTGAGCAGTTGCGCCGTCCACGATACGGTGGTCAAAGCTTAATGATAATTTCATGTTACGTCCGATTACGATTTCATCGTTTTCGTTGATTACTGGTTCGCGAACGATTGTACCAACACCTAAAATCGCAACTTCAGGGTAGTTGATAACCGGAGTGAACCAACCGCCACCTACTGAACCGATGTTAGAGATTGTAATTGTTCCTTGTCCCATTTCTGCAGCTGTTAATTTACCTTCATGAGCTTTTGCAGCTAATGCGTTAATTTCATCTGCAATACCAAACATGCTCTTAGTGTTTGCATCTTTGATATTTGGAACGAATAAACCTAATTCTGTATCTGTAGCGATACCGATGTTGATGTAGTTTTTGTAAACAATTTCTTGAGATGCATCGTCGATAGAAGCATTCAATACTGGGAATTTCTTCATTGCTACTGCTAAAGCTTTAACAACGTAAGGTAAGAATGTTAATTTAGTACCTTGTGCAGCTGCAACATCTTTGAATTTCTTACGGTGATCCCAAAGTTTAGAAACTTCAACTTGGTCATGTAATGTAACGTGTGGTGCAGTGTGTTTGCTGTTAACCATTGCTTTAGAGATTGCTTTACGCATTGGAGTTAATTTAACGCGTTCTTCACGTTCAGCTGATCCAACGAATGGTTTAGCTGGAGCTGGAGCCGCTGCTGGTGCAGATGCTTGAGCTGGAGCTGCTGCTGCCGCTGGAGCTGCTGCAGGAGCTTCTACTGCTGCTGGAGCTGCAGGAGCTGCTACTGGTGCGCCACCGAAGTTATCGATGTCTTCACGAGTGATGCGTCCGCCTTTACCAGTTGGAACTACTGCTGTGATGTCAACGCCTTTTTCACGTGCATATTGACGAACTGAAGGCATTGCTAATACTAATTTACCAGGGTTGCTTGCTGCAGGAACTCCTGTTGGAGCTGCAGGTGCCGCTGGAGCTGCTGCTGGTGCTGGAGCTGCAGGTGCTGCTGGAGCCGCTGCTGCAGGTGCGTGAGAACCGCCTTCTGTTGCGATTTCAACGATTACATCACCAACGTGAGCTACTGTTCCTTCAGATACTAAAACTGCTGTAACAGTTCCAGCTACTGGAGAAGGAATAGATTCTACTGATTTGTCGTTTTGTACTTCGAATAAAATGTCATCTTCAGCAATCTTGTCGCCTACTTTGATGTCGATTTTAACGATTTCACCTTCTGCAATTCCTTCACCGATGTCAGGTAATTTGAATTGGAAAGTGCTTGATGCTGCTGGTGCAGCTGGTGCAGGTGCTGCCGCTGGAGCCGCTGCTGGTGCAGAAGCTTCTGCTGGGCCAGAACCATCGTCGATAACTACGATGATGTCGCCTACGCGAGCTACTGTACCTTCTTGAACTTTAACTTCTAATACTTTACCACTTACTGGAGAAGGAATTTCTTCTACAGATTTGTCGTTTTGTACTTCGAATAAAATATCATCTTCTTGAATTGTATCTCCGACTTTAATGTCGATTTTTACGATTTCGCCTTCTGCGATACCTTCACCGATATCAGGCATTTTAAATTGGAAAGCCATGCTTGTACATCCCTTCTTATTTTTATAAAACTCTAAAGAGCACACTCATGCGAGGGGCTCTTTAGAATGAAAATTGTTGAATTAGAAGTTCACTGTTTCGCGAACTTTAGCTTCAATATCGCTAGCATTTGGTAACCAGTCGTTTTCTGCTTGACCAAATGGGAAGATTGTATCTGGAGCTGCAACACGTCCGATTGGAGCTTCTAAACTTAAGATCGCACGTTCAGAAATTTCAGACATTACCATTGCACCAACACCAGCTTGACGTTGTGCTTCTTGAACAACAACTACACGACCAGTTTTTTCAACTGATGCTAAGATTGTGTCTAAGTCTAATGGAGAAACAGTACGTAAGTCGATAACTTCTACTGAGATTCCTTCTTTTTCTAAGTTTTCAGCAGCTTTAACAGCTTCACGAACCATTGCACCGTAAGTAATTACAGATACGTCTTTACCTTCACGAGTTACTGCAGCTACTCCTAGAGGAACTGTGTATTCTCCTTCTGGAACTTCTTCACGGAATGAACGGTATAATTTCATGTGTTCTAAGTAAACAACTGGGTCGTTGTCACGAATAGCTGAGATTAATAACCCTTTTGCATCGTATGGGTTTGAAGGGATAACCACTTTCAAACCTGGAGATTGAGCTACTAAACCTTCTAAGTTATCTGAGTGTAATTCAGGCGTGTGTACCCCACCACCAAATGGTGAACGGAATACGATTGGCATGTTACGAGTTCCACCCATACGGTAACGTGTACGAGCTGCTTGAGCTACCACGCTATCCATTACTTCGAATACGAATCCGAAGAATTGGATTTCAGGAACTGGACGGTAACCTTCTAAAGCTAAACCGATTGCTAAACCACCGATACCAGATTCTGCTAAAGGAGTGTTGAACACGCGGTCTTCACCGAATTCATCTTGAAGCCCTTGAGTTGCACGGAAAACCCCACCGTTTTTACCAACGTCTTCCCCGAAAATTAGGACATTTTCATCACGTTTTAATTCAACAGCCAATGCATCAGTGATGGCTTGAATCATTGTCATTTGTGCCATAATTATTTATTCTCCTTTGCTTTAAAGTATTCGATTTGTTCTTTAATAACGTTTGTTGGTTCTTCAAACATTGTTTCTAAGAAGAATGAAACTTTTTGTTTAGGTTGTTTGTCAGCCTCTTTAATCGCTTCTTTGATTTCTTCTTTAGTTGCTTCAATTACTTCGTTTTCTTTTTCTTCTGACCATAAGCCTTTAGCTGTTAGGTAGTTACGGAAACGAATTAATGGATCTTTTTTAGCCCATTCATCTTGAATTCCTTCTGGTTGGTAACGAGTTGGGTCGTCACCTGATAATGTATGAGGACCATAACGGAAGCAGATTGTTTCGATTAACACAGGACCGTTTCCAGCAACTGCGTATTCACGAGCTTTTTTAGTTACAGCGTAAACTGCTAATGGGTCCATACCATCAACTTGGATACCAGGGATACCAGCAGCAACTGCTTTTTGAGCTAATGTTGGAGCAGCTGTTTGTAACTCACGAGGAGTTGAAATTGCCCAACCGTTGTTTTGAATGAAGAAGATTGCAGGTGATTTGTAAGCACCAGCGTAGTTAATACCTTCATAGAAGTCCCCTTGTGAAGATCCTCCATCACCAGTATAAGTCACAGCAACATTTTTCTTACCACGTTTTTGTAAACCTAATGCAACACCTGCTGCTTGAACATATTGTGCACCGATAATGATTTGTGGTGGTAAAGCTTTTAATGATTCTGGGTACATGTTACCTGCAACATGTCCACGAGACCATAAGAATGCTTGTGATAATGGTAAACCGTGTTTTACTAATTGTGGTACATCACGGTAACCTGGTAAAAGAACGTCGTCTTTCTCAATAGCTTTGATTGAAGCTAATTGTGAAGCTTCTTGTCCAGCTGTTGGAGCGTAGAAACCTAAACGTCCTTGACGGTTTAATGCAGTTGAACGTTCGTGTAAGATACGTGACCATACCATGTCAGTCATTAATTGAACTAATTCGTCATCAGACAAATCTGGTACTAAGTCAGGATTTACAACATTTCCTTCTGCGTCTAACACTTGAACCATTTCGAAGTTCGTGTTATTTGGTGTGAAAAGTGCATCGAGATTGAATTTTTTCTTCGTTGCCATACTTCTTTTTTCCCCTTTTCTATAAGAAATTGTGCTTAACAGACAAAACAGGTAGTTAAAACTGTACTATTCCCTCTGCTATCGTATAATAATTTAACAAACTTTTGTGAAATATGCAAGCAAAGAAGACTTTATAGAGCGTTTTTGTTAACTTTGTGAAAAAACTACCACTATCTTACGCTAAATAAAGTCTTCTTTTATTCTTATTTGTTCAATCAATTTTCTGTTTTCACATTTTTTCAGTAAATGATTTCTTAATTTTCACAATGAAACTGTATTAGTCTATCGATGGAAACTGTACTATTTTTTTAAAACAGTTTTAATTGTTTATAGAGTCTATTTGTATTTTCTAGATGCGAAACGGTGAGTCCTATCAGTCTTATCGGGCGTTCTTCCATCATTTCCTCAAACAACTGCAGTGCAATCGAATAGATTTCTTCTTGCTTATTCAAATAATCACGCATTGTAACACTCTTTGTCATTGTATTAAATTCCGAATCTCTCAACTTTAGCGTGACGGTTCTACAAGCCAGACTTCTCTTCTTCAACATTCGTTCTAATTCTTCTGCAAACTCCTCCAAGTATCCAGTTAAAATACCATGGTCGGTTGTATCTTTTATTAATGTCCGTTCGGTTCCAATTGATTTTCGTTCCCTGTGAAGCGTCAGTTGGTCGTTAGACTCCCCTCGCACTTGCAAGTACAATCGTGGGCCAAGGTTGCCAAACTTCTTCTCGAGTTCTTCCTTAGATAATGGAAAGAGATCTTCTCCCGTTAGAATGCCCGCTTGTTTTAACTTCTCTGCGCTCACTTTTCCTACTCCATAGAAATCTTCAATAGGAATTGTGCGAATAAACTCTTTAGCATTTTCTGGTGTAATGACGGTCACTCCGGAAGGCTTATGATAGCCTGATGCCATTTTCGCGAGAAACTTATTAAAGGACACGCCAACGGAACAAGTTAATCCGACCTTCTCATAGACATCCTTTTGAATCGCGTGTGCAATCATTGTTGCAGACGTCATCCCTTTTTTATTATCCGTAACATCTAAATAGGCTTCATCAATCGAGAGTGGTTCGATAAGGTCCGTATAATTACGAAACACTTCATGCACCTGAGCAGAAACTTCTTTATACAAATCATATCGTCCAGGCGTAAGGATAGCTTGCGGACAGAGTTTCATCGCTTTTGCTGTAGGCATCGCAGAACGCACTCCAAAAGCCCTCGCCTCGTATGAACAAGTCGACACAACTCCGCGATGGTTTGGTTTCCCTCCGACAATCACAGGCTTCCCTCTCCACTCAGGGTGCTCCCTTTGTTCCACTGATGCGAAAAACGCATCCATATCGACATGTAAAATCTTTCGCATCATACCCCCACTTTCTACTTTTCTCTTTTCTATCTTATCGATTTTTCCAAAAAAATAAAAACGGAATGCACATTGGCACTCCGCTTCGTTATTATTCATTATGAGCTAAACTTCTTTTTCTTGCAAAATAGCGAATGATTTTTGCAACCACGATTCCATTGGTGATGGCAAATATTCCAATCTGTACGATTCCTGCTCGTTGGATAACTTGTTGCATCCACTCATCTAAAGCAAGATCTGCAGCATGTTTTAAAACAGTGACACCAAATGATCGAACGACTAAAGTGAGCCAAGCGATACTAAGTAGCCCAGCATTCTCGATAATAAATTCAAAGAAATCATCTGGGAACTTCTTCTTCGCAACTTCCATCCCAAATATAATCACTAGGATGAGCGCGCCAAGAATCACAACGTGCCATCCTTGGCTTGTTATAAATGAATTTCCGAAGTTCATCAAATAAGCTGTCAATACTAAATAGAGAATGGTCAAAACAGCGACAATATTATAGTAGATTAACATCAGTTTTTTCATCATTATCCCTCCATTCCAACTCTTCTATCTACTTCTATTGTACTCCTCCTAAAAGCGGACTTCAATCGGAATTTGGATATTTTGGAGCTAAAAAAAGACTGACAAGAAACTTGTCAGCCTATCACTTTGTTATCGATTGTTATTTGTCTTCTTCGGAATCTTTTTTCTTAGCAAAGACTAATACTCCAACTGCAGCAACCACTAGTAATCCACCAATCACCATATAGATTGTTTGGTTGCCCGTACCTGTGTTTGGAAGTTCTTCTGTTACAGTTGTTGAAGTTTCCTCAACTGTTGTAACTGTTGTTTCTTCTGTAGTTTCTTCAGTCGTTGTTGTCGTTGTAGTAGTTGTTTCTTCCTCTTTAGGAGTATCTTTCACGTGTAAGATGCTTCCTTCTTGTCCAAGTGTCCCTGTGTATTCTGTTTCGTCTAATTCGTAACCTTCTGGAGCAGTCTTCTCTTTAATCTTGAATTCTTTTCCAGCGTATTTTTCATCGAATTGTGATGAAACCGCATGACCTTCTGCATCAGTAGTCACTTCAACTGTATTTCCATCTGGATCAGTAATCACATAGACAGCCCCTGCTACAGGATTCAATGTTTTAGCATCCACTTTACTTACTTTAACAGTATAAGCGCTTGTTGCTTCAATCGTACCTGAGAATAATGAAGTTGCACTTGCTGTGAATGTTGTTTCAGTCGTATTTGTACGACGAGTGACTGGTGTACCGTCTGCTTTTGATACAGAAACCATGTTTTGAACTTTACTTCCATCATTTGGAGTTGTTGTGTCATAAGTGACATAGTATTTCTTGCTTCCATCTTTAAATGTGATTGTAAAGTTTGTATAGTTTTCGTTCCAGTTTACTGTGTAGTCAGTTCCTTCAACTAATTGTACAAAATCGCCTTCTTTACCAGAAGTTGATTCAGTCATTGAAGGAGCGTTGTATACCACTAATGATTCTGGAATATATTGAATTGAAGCAGTAGATGGGTCACTTGGCAATGTATCAGTTAATACTAAGTTTTCTCCTAAGTTGTCTCTGCTCGTGTTCACACGTACTTTCCACTCTGAAACATATTGGCCAGAACCTTTTGACCCAGCAGCTTCTAATTTTGCTGATGTCCAAGCTTTATTAGCTGCTTGTCCACCAATTTTCGCGAAGTTTTCTTTGCCAATCGGATCTGTTTCATCTGAAAGTGTTTGAACATTATACGTTTGTGTAATCGTTGTTTGCATTGAAGGTGAATCAAATGTTACTGGTTGGTTCGAAACATTCTTCTTATATAAGAAGTTTAGTGCCAAAGTTCCTTTGACCTCTTTTACTGTATCCGCACCTTTTGCTGCTAAATATTGGTCAAGGTTCTTCAATGTTACTGTAATTGTTCCACCTTGGTTATCTCCATGGCCTTCAAAATGCGCATCCGCAATTGGAACGTTCGTTGCTAAATCGACTAATTCCACATCATGATTATCGTAGAATGTAATCTCAGCAGGAACTTCTAATTTGAAGAAATCACCATTTTGAATATCTCCATTGTAATGCTCTAGGTCGAATAGCGCTCTTAATTTATAAGCTCTATTTGTAAGGATTTGATAGACTCCATTTGCATCTGGACTTAATTTTGTATCCGATTGATCAAGAAGTTCTAACCCTGAAATTACATTTTGAAGTTCTTTTCCTTCAGCTGCTTTTGCTGAAGTGTTTCCTAAAAACACCAATGATAAAATCACCAATAAAGTTGCGAATAAACCAAACCATTTACTCTTTTTCTTCATAAAAACCCTTCTTTCTTTTAACCGTTTTCACTATCGTACCACAAACTTCATACTAAAGGCAAAAAAATAGAGCAAGTAGGAAGAATTCCACTTACTCTACTCGCCAATCAATTGGCGTTTGACCTGTTTTCTTTAAAAATTCATTAATTTGACTGAACGGTTTGCTTCCAAAGAATCCGCGGTATGACGACAGCGGGCTTGGATGTGGTGCCTTCAAAATCAAATGATTGGGATTAGTAATCAGCTTTTCTTTTGATTGTGCTGGTTTCCCCCACAATACAAAGACAATTGAATGAACACTTTGATTAAGAGAAGTAATGACTGCATCGGTAAAAGTTTCCCAACCTTGACCACGATGACTATTCGCCTCATGTGCACGAACTGTCAATACTGTGTTCAAAAGCAACACGCCTTGCTTTGCCCAAGCGGTTAAATCCCCACTCTTTGCAACAGGAATGCCAAGGTCGCTTTCAAGTTCCTTATAAATATTTAGTAATGAAGGAGGCAACGCGATTCCTTTTTGTACCGAGAAACTAAGGCCATGTGCTTGGCCGTCACCATGATAAGGATCTTGACCAAGAATGACTACTTTCACGTTATCAAACGGTGTGAGTTCGAGTGCTTTGAAGACATTTTCTGCAGCCGGAAAGACTTTATGATGGTTTCGCTCGCTTTGTTCAAAGGAACGTACTGCAAGGAAATATTCTTTTTCCTTCTCCCCACCAATGACATCATGCCATGTTGTCATAGAGTTTCCTCTTTTCTCTCGTAGATTTCAAACGTATGTGGATAGACGTTTTTCTCGTCCACTTCTCCTTCGTGTGATTTTACCTTAATAAAATCTCCCCACGGAAAATCGGTAGGAAAATACGTATCCCCTTCAAATGTATGATGGATTCGTGTGCAATATAAAAGCTCCACATGGTCTTTTAGAAGACGGTAGACTTCTGCACCACCACACACATAAATATCCTCGTGTTTGGAATCTTCGATAATCGCATCAATATCAGTAACGACTTCAGCACCTGGTACTTCATAATCGTTGCTTCTTGTTAAAAGAATAGTTTGACGTCCTGGAAGCAAGCGACTCCCCATCCCTTCGAACGTTTTACGTCCCATAAGGATTGTTTGTCCCATCGTTACTTCTTTAAAGAATTTCAAATCATTCGGCAATCGCCAAGGAAGCATATTGTCTTTTCCAACAAGCCCTTGTTCATCTTGAGCCCAAATATAAATTAACATCTGTTTCCTCCAGTATTACACGGCAATCGGTGCTTTAATCGTTGGGTGTGGATTATATCCTTCTACAATCACATCATCAACATCGATTTCAAACATTGATTTTTCAGGATGTTTTAATACGAGTGTTGGTAATTCTCTTTCTTCACGTGCTAATTGCGTTTCTACTTGTTCCATATGGTTTAAGTAAATATGCGCATCGCCTAATGTATGAACAAATTCACCGACTTCTAAGCCTACTTCGTTTGCGATTAAATGTGTTAATAAAGCGTAACTTGCGATATTGAAAGGCACTCCTAGGAACACATCCGCACTACGTTGGTACAATTGGCAGCTTAATTTACCATCAGCCACGTAGAATTGGAACATTGTGTGACATGGAGGAAGCGCCATGCTAGGCACATCTTCTGGATTCCACGCTGAAACAATCATACGACGTGAATCTGGAGAATTCTTCAATAAGTTGAGTAAGTCTGCGATTTGGTCAATCGTCTCCCCCTTTGTAGTTTTCCAGTGACGCCATTGTGAACCGTAAATATTTCCAAGTTCCCCGAATTCAGCCGCAAACGCATCATCCGTTAAGATTTTCTCACAGAAGTCTTTCTTCACTTCTTGGTATACTTCGTTAAACGCTTCGTCTTGTAAGCAGCGGCGTCCAAAGTCTGTCATATCAGGACCAGTGTATTTTGGAGAAGAAACATAACGCTCAAACGCCCATTCGTCCCAGATGTGGTTGTTGTGTTCTAATAAGTATTTGATATTTGTATCGCCGTGTAAGAACCATAGTAACTCGCTCTTAATTAACCCAAACGCTACACGTTTTGTTGTTAACAGTGGAAATCCTTTTTGCAAGTCAAAACGCATTTGATATCCAAATACACTCTTTGTACCTGTACCAGTACGGTCTGTTTTAATCGTTCCTTCTTCTAAAATCTTTCTTAGTAAGTCTTTATATTGTTTCGTCATATCTGTTCCTTTCTTTAATTCCCTGCTAATTCTGCTAAATATTCCCAACGTTCGTAAGCCGCACTTGTCGCTTCTTCCGTCTTATCTAATTCCTCTTGTAATTCTTGTAGTTTGGCAAAATCTTGTGCATGAACACTCATTTCCTCTTGCAAGAATTCTAGTTTCTCTTCGAGTTCTTGAATAGTAGCTTCTATCGTCTCCCATTCTTTCTTCTCTTGATACGTCATCTTCTTAGCCGGAGCTGCTTTTGGTGCCTCCACTTTTGAAGCATCTGCCTTAGGAGTTTCTACAGCCACTTTTGCTAGTGATTTTTCTTGTTCTAAATACTCACTCATCGATCCGTAGAATAGTTCGGTTTGCCCTTCGCCTCGGATGACAAATAATTGGTCGACCGTCTTATCTAAGAAGTAACGGTCATGGGATACGATAAGAACCGCTCCATTAAATGACTCTAAGAAGTCTTCGAGTACGGTTAATGTATCGATATCCAAGTCATTGGTTGGTTCGTCTAATAATAACACATTTGGTTTTGTCATTAATAAACGAAGCAAGTAGAGTCGTCTTCTCTCTCCCCCAGACAAGGTATGGATATACGCCCCATGTAGATGTCTTGGGAATAAGAATGTCTCTAGTAATTCTGAGATGGAAGCCACTTCTCCGTTTTCACGTTTAATTTCTTCCGCTTCTTCTCGTAAATATTGGATAAGTTGCTTATCCATTGGGATATCTTCATCTTGTTGTTTGTAGTATGCGATTCGAACGGTCTCGCCGACAACAAATTGCCCACTATCAAATGGAATCTGTCCAGCAATGGCGTTTAGGAAAGTAGATTTTCCAACACCATTTACCCCAGCAATCCCGACACGCGCTTGACTTTGAATAATCCAATCTAGATTCTTCACGATTTGTTGTCCATTAATTGAAAGACTGACATCTTCCATTTGAAAGACACGTTTCCCGATACGCGCTTGGTCGAATTCCATTACCAGCTTGTCGTTTGAAGTCGTCTGCTTCACATCTTTTTCTAACGCCTCAAATCGGTGAATACGAGCTTGTTGTTTCGTTGTACGAGCTTTTGCCCCTTGACGCATCCACTCTAATTCGCTTTGATACAATCGTTTTTGTTTCTGCGACATACGAGCTGCGATTTGTTCTCGTTGGCTTCGTTGCTCTAAGTACGACTCATAGTTTCCTTCGTAAGCTTCGATTCGCCCATTCACTAGTTCAAACATATGCGTTACCGCACGTTCTAAGAAGTAACGGTCGTGAGTCACGAGCATCATCGCGCCTTTGTAATTGGCTAAATACCCTTCTAACCATTCGATGGCTTCTAAGTCTAAGTGGTTCGTTGGTTCATCGAGCAATAGTAAATCTGGTTCTTCCATCAATACTTTTGCCAGTCCCACACGCTTCTTCTGTCCACCAGAGAGCGTCCCAACTTTTTTCTGAATATCCGTTAATCCCATCTTTTGAAGAATGGTCTTAATTTGAACTTCCACTTGCCATCCATCGATTTCATTCATTTTTTGCTCTAAGACGCTGTATCGTTTTGTGAGGCTTTCTGAAGTTGGATTTTCGCGTAATTGTTCTACTACTTCTTCAAAGTCATGAACGACTTTTAATGTAGGATGGTCGCCTTTATACAAGGCCTCAAAAATTGTATCTTCATCATCCAATTCTGGTTGCTGCGATAAGTATCCAATTCTGTAATCGTTAGACGTTGTGATGTCACCTGATTCGGCAAAATCAACTCCTGCTAGAATGGATAACAATGTACTTTTACCGGTCCCATTTTGACCGATTAACCCTACGTGTTCACCTTCATTAATAATAAAGGACACGTCTTCTAATAATGATTTCGCACCATAAGATTTTTTCAAATGATCGACTCTAAAATCTTTCATGCAAACTCCTTTCAAGTCTCTTAATATAACCCTTGAATTTTCCCATTGTCATCAACACTAATTCCAAGTGCTGCTGGAACTTTAGGAAGTCCCGGCATTGTTAAAACTGTTCCCGTTAATGCGACAATAAATCCAGCACCTAGTTTTGGAATCAATGAACGAATCGTGATTTCAAAGTTTTCTGGACGTCCTTTTAACTTGGCGTTGTCTGAGAATGAATACGGCGTTTTCGCAATACATACATTTAAATGATTCCATCCAGCCTCTTCAATCTTTTTCAATTGTTCTAACGCTTCAGGGGTGTAATTTACCTTCGCGGCTCCATAAATATTCTTAGCGACTGCATCGATTTTTTCTTGAATCGGTTGGTTCTCTTTATAAGTTGGATGAAAAGCAGCTTTGCCACTTTCACAGAGTTCAACAACTTTCTGTGCTAATTCAATACCGCCCTTAGAACCTTTTTCCCATACCGCAGTCATGATACAAGGAACTCCAAACTCCTGACAAAGCGATGCAAAGAGTTCTTGTTCAGCTTTTGTATCTGATACAAATTCATTCAGCGCTACCACTAGAGGTAAACCATACTGTTGAACATTCTCAATATGTTTAGCTACGTTCTTAAATCCTTCTCGAACGGCTTCAAGCGATTCTCCTTGCGCTAACTCTTCAAGAGATAATCCGCCATGCATCTTCGTTGAACGAATGGTTGCTACCACTACGACTGCATCCGGACTCTTTCCAAGAACAGGCACCTTAATATCCAGGAATTTCTGAGCACCAAGGTCGGCCCCAAAACCTGCTTCTGTCACCGTATAATCTGCCAATGTTAAGGCCATTTTCGTCGCGATAACACTATTACATCCATGCGCAATATTGGCAAATGGTCCGCCATGAACAATGGCTGGCGTTTCTTCTAAAGTTTGAACAAGGTTAGGCTTTACGGCTTCTTTCATAAGGGCCGTAATAGCTCCTTCTACTTGTAAATCCGCTACTGTCACTGGTTTCCCATTTACATCAAACGCCACTAAAATTTGTGATACACGACGCTGCAAGTCTTTTAAGTCACTTGCTAGACAAAGAACCGCCATCATTTCGGTTGCAACCGTAATATCAAAACCGTCCTTGCGAGGTGTCCCATTCACTGGACCGCCCAGTCCAATTTCAATTTGGCGTAACGAACGGTCATTCAAATCGAGCGCTCGTTTCCACAAAATGCGGCTTGTATCGATTTGCAGCTCATTTCCTTGGTGAATGTGATTGTCGATAATTGCAGATAATAGGTTTGTCGCCATCGTTAAGGCGTGCATGTCCCCTGTGAAATGCAAATTGATTTCTTCCATTGGAACGACTTGCGCATATCCTCCACCAGTGGCTCCACCTTTTAACCCTAGTGTCGGTCCTAGAGATGGTTCACGTAGCGCAATCGCTGTTTTCTTTCCAATCGCTGTTAAAGCATCTCCTAAACCAACTGTTACCGTAGACTTTCCTTCTCCAGCAGGAGTCGGGTTCATCGATGTGACTAAAATGAGTTCCCCAAAATTCTCTGGGTTATGAATGTCATTCTTATCAATCTTTGCCTTGTATTTTCCATAAGGCTCTACTTCTTCAGGAGTTAAATTGAGTTTCTCGGCAATGACCGAAATAGGTTGCATTTGGTTTTCTTGTGCAATTTCAATATCTGTTTTCATGACGTCACCTCACTTCATGCATATTCGTTTTATTATACCATAATTTAACGCAAAAAAAGAATGAGGATGCAACATCATCCTCATTCATCTCTTATTGTCTTAGTCTTCTTTTTTCTTGAATCCTAATACCCCAAAACCGCTAAGTAGGAATGCAGCTGCTGTACCTAATAGTGAGTCCGCTGTCCCTGTATTTGGAAGTTGTGGTGCTGGTGTTACTGGAACTTCCGGTGTCACAGGTACTTCTGGAGTTGTTGGAACTTCTGGAGTCTCAGGTTCTACAGGAAGCCCTGAAATAATCGCATATTTATTTACCGTTACACTTGGAGCTTCTGGTTCTGTTGGCTCACTTGGTTTCACTGGTTCTTCCCCTGGTGGTTGAGGGAAAGCAATATTTGTATTAATCGCAAACCAATAAACTGTATTAAGCCCTACTGAGTTTCCTTGTACTGAGAACGTGTAGTGGTTATCGTACAGACGAAGTGCTCCACTTCCCCAATAGAAGTTTGGCGCTGTTTCATCATCCCAACCTTTTACATTTCCCATATCATTTCCGTTGAATTTTGAGCCATGTTCTAAATATTGGTTGTCGTTCACAGAATAGATTTCACCATTTTGTTCACTTACAGAAGAACCTGGAATTGGAATAAATTTGTTGCTTCCAACACTCATTTTTTCAATGTGTTTTGTATCATCCCATGCCCATTTTGTTTCACCATTTTCTGTATAACGAATGCCGTTATAATGGTTCAAACTGTTTACAGCGATAATTGAATTTCCATTGTAAACCGCTTGGACTTCATTTCCGGCAGTGTCATAGTAATGATCCACAACTTTGATTGTTAATGGATTAGCAGAATCCGTGCTATCTCCCACTACAATCGTTTTAGCTGGGTCACGATAAACATTCGCAATGATCTTTCCTGAGTTACCAGGCGCACTTGTAACTGTGAATTCACGGACGATTTTAGCAATGTCTGTGTCTTTAAAGCGTGAATTGGAGAGGTTTGTGCTTGTCACTGTCATAGTTTTACCGACCTCGAGCGCCACCCACGCATCATCTGTATCAGAATATGGATTTGTTGTTGTCAGATACTCGTCTTTTACTTTGTCACCATCAAATCGAGCTAAATAGTCTGATTGGTTTAGTGCGTCTACACCTGCTTGTGTTAGATAGTTGACATCTCCACTCACAACCGTATGCGCATCTGGTTCAGTCTTTAACGCTAATTCTTGTAATGTATTAATAACCCCAGCATCTGTACCGTTCGCAATTTGCTTTTGGTATTCTTCGTATGCGGCTTTCTTTTCGTCGTATTGAGCTTTTTTAATATTATATTCTTTTAAATCTTCGTCATATTGTTTCTTCTCTTCGGCGTATTTTGCTTTATCTTCTTTATACTTATTCGTTACTTGTTCAATCTCAGCCGCTTTTTTATCTTGTGCTGCTTTGACTTGTTCTTCATTTAAATTCGTAATCGTTTCTGAATTTTCATTAACGGTTACACCTTCAGTTTTTGCATTTTCGATGGCTGTCTTTAACGAATCTGAATTTTCAATAGCTTTCGTTGTTGTCGCAAGAGTTTCCTCTGCCGCTACCACTTCATCAGCTGAAACCGTATCCGCTGTAAAAACACTGCTTACAAACAAGAACACACTTGCTGTTGCTACAAAGCCACATAACCCAAATGCTTTTGATTTTTTATACCCAACTGTTGTCGATTGATGTTTAAACATAAATTTTCCCCTTTGACGAAATAATTGACTTAATCATACACCTGATATAATTTATTTTCAACTCTTTTTCATCAGTTTTCCTTAATTTTCACAAAATTTTCTTAATCTGTTTTAAACCTCTCAACCACAATAAAAAAGCCGTATGGCATTGCCATACGACTTTAATCATTTAAATTATTTTTTCTTTTTAGAAACAGCTAAACCAAGACCTGCAAATAATGTTGCTAAACCAGTTGTTACTGCAGTTGTTGCAACCCCAGTATTTGGTAATTCTTCTTGTTTTGGTTCTTCTGGAGTAGTAGTTGTTGTTGGTTCTTCAGTAGTTTCTTCTGTTGGTTCTTCAGTTGTTGTTGGTTGAGAAATCTTTCTATACCAGTGGATACGATTTCCTTCACGATCTTTTTCTGTGCTTACAAATTCATATCCATCGATTTCAGCTGGATCTTTCCAACCTCTATCAGTTGCTTTAATTGATTCTTCTGTATCAATATCTTTGTAATCTGTCACAAGTGAATCAAGCACTAATTGTGCACTTGTAGAATCACTAATAATACGGTAAATGTAGATTCCTTTAGAATCTTTACCATCAATAGTAGCTGTAGCCACTGTTGAAACATCATATTGCATTTTTTCGATATCAATCTTAGATTTGTCGATGATATTCACACGATCTTTACCGATACGGAAGAATACTCCTAATTCCTTTGGAACATCTCCTGAAATCATTTCAAGCGTGATTTTCTCAGCTGTAATAGAAGTAACTTTGAATGTTGGCTCTACACCAGTTGGAAAGATATAAGCTCCATATTGGTTCACGTCATATGAACTATATACTGGTAAGATAAAGCTAGATTTAAATGTATCTCCAACTTTAAGTGCAGTATCACCACTTGTTTTCCACTCAATTCCTGAAGCATCGTTGAATTCAAGTTCAACAGTTGAACCAACCTTCATTCCTTCTCTTCCACGAACTTGGATTTCTGAACTTGTTTCATATGAACCATCTTCGTTGAACTTAATCGTATTACCTGAAGGTGGCATGTGAATTGAATTTGTTTCTGTCGCAAATTTCTCAACTTTTGGAATATCCACTGTACTTGTGACAGAAGAATCGCCCACTTTAATCACTTGATTTAAAGTGTAGTTTTTATTTGCGATAACCGCACCATTATAAGCATTTTCTGATTTAATTTGGAATTGTGCTTGTTTCAACACATCCGGTTTTACTGCTTCAACGGCTTTAGTAAATGTAATTTTTAATGTAATACGTGTTGATTCTAATTCAGCTTGCTCCATTTGAGCTTTATCGTTCGAACCTTGACGAGCTTTATTTACATTTTCAAATGAAACAACCGAAATGGTACCGATTTTCTTTCCTTCGTAGATTACATCTTTGCCATTTAATGAACCTAATACCGCTACGTTTTCTAATGTAACCGTTACGTAGTCGCCTTCTTTCACATCGTCATCTGTTAGAGAAACAGCGATATCTACGTCAGTGTAGTATTCATAATATTTAATATCATGATTTTTAATAGTTCCAGTTACTTTGGCATTTGCTTCTTTAGCAGCACGCGTTGGAGCCGCAGTAGTTGCTTCTGTTGTAGCTTCAGTCGTTGCAGTAGTCGATTCTGTTGTAGCCTCTGTTGATGCTTCTGTTGTTGCTGCAGCAGCTGTAGTCGCTTCTGTAGTCGTTGTTGCATCTTCAGCAAAAACTGATTTATTTGCTTGGAATGCTGTTAATAAAACACCACAAGACGAGATTGCTAAAACAAGTTTTCCAATTTTACGAATTGATTGCTCTTTTTTCATCCAATCTTTCCTCCATAAACACTTTAGTTAGAATCATTTTACTATAAGTTTGTACAAATTACAACTAAATAATTCACAATTAATTCGAAAAGTATTTTCATAATTTTCATTTGTTTCCAAAAAAAGAACAGTAGCTTGATACTACTGCTCTACTCCATGTTGAACTTTATTTTTAAACATATAATACGCAATCATTAGGGGTACCATCGAACCAAACCATGCCATTGGGTTTGCAACCGTTGCTCCAACAAATCCATACATATTTGATAGAACGACCGCTGCTACAGAACGCATAATGAGTTCCATAATCCCAGCCAGTGTCGGTGTGAAAGTTTTCCCTACGCCTTGTAAAGTGTAACGATAAATAAAGAGTAATGAAAGGAAACTATATGTTGTCCCGTTTGTAAGGAAGAATAGTCGCCCTAATTCAACGACCTCCTCATGCCCTTCTCCAACGAAAGCGCGAATAAGAATCGGGCTAAAGAGATTTAAAATAATCCCAATTCCAATCGCAAATGTTAAAGATAACTTGATGCATTCACGAACACCAAGCCAGATTCGATCATATTTCTTTGCACCATAGTTTTGCGCAGAATACGTCGCCATCGTCACCCCAAAGGACATCATTGGAAGAATCGCTAGCTGGTCAATCTTTTGCGCTGCCGTATGCGCCGCAACCGAAGTCGGGCCTAATTGATTCAATGCGATTTGAACCATAATTGTTCCAATGGCAATAATCGATGCTTGGAATGCCATCGGAAATGAAATACGACAATGTTCTCTAATATTTTGCTTTGTCGCTACAAGGTCAGCTTTTGTTAATCTTAATACTGGAATTTTCTTCCAAATATAAACCACGCAGGCTACTGCTGAGAAGATTTGCGAAAGAACCGTTGCGTACCCTGCTCCTTCAACTCCCATTCCAAAAACTGCAATGAAGAGAATATCCAGAACAATATTCATCACACAAGCCATTACAAGGAAATACAATGGTGTTTTTGCATCCCCGATAGAACGAAAAATATTGGATAGTAAATTATAGGCCATCGACGAGAAAATCCCACCGAAAATAACGATTAAATAATCATAGGCCCCATCAATGATCTCGGATGGTGTCTGCATGATTTCCAGAATTTTACGACAGAAAATCATACTCAGTGCGGTTAACACAATCGCCGTAGCAATGGAAATTAAAATAGAAACATAAAAACTATGCTTCACGCCCTTGTAATCCTTGGCGCCAAACCGTTGCGCTAATGGAATTGCAAGACCAGCTGTCAGTCCTGTTGCAAACCCGATAATTAAAAAGACAATACTTCCTGTAGAACCAACCGCGGCTAACGCATGCACACCAATCGTACGACCTACAATAAAGGTATCGGCCATATTGTATAATTGCTGGAACAAGTTACCAATTAATAGTGGAATAGTAAAATTCCAAATCAGTTTTAACGGTTTTCCACTTGTCATATCTTTTGCCATCAGACACCCTCCTCTTCAAAAAATTAGCAATGAATAGTATAAAACATTCCTGTGAAAATGAACAGTAGTTTTGAAAAATTTCTTTTAAGAAAACGTCTTCTATGCTAAAATAGGACTGAAAAGAGGCGAATGTTATGGCAGATTTTGATAAAAATAGAATTGCAAAAATGCAACAATACTTAACAGATGTAACAGACCCTGAATTTAAAGGGAGCGCCACCGACAAAACTGTCGCTATGGCCGAATTATTTAATTACTATCATTCGGATTGGAAAGCTGATGCGAGTCACTTCGTCGATCAAAACTTAGAACTCTTCGACGATGAAAAAATGCAAATGCTCTTTCGAAACTCAAATGCGGGCCGCAAATCCCCACATACCATCATCCGACAAGAATCAAAAAGTAAGTATAAGAGACCTATGAGACCGGGGGAAGACTAGGATACGAGAAAAGGCGCTTAGAAACGAATCACTGGACCGAAACGACGGAAGGAACGTGCAACGTTCTGCGTACGTTTCGGGAAGTGGACGTCGTTTCTGCCTTTTCGAGTTCAACTACAAGGATGTGAGTCACTGCGCGATGTGAGTCCCACTTAAACCACTGCGTCTAAGTCAAAGCACATCCCCTTGAATGCACCATGAAAATTATCATATATGATAATTTCACCATACGTATTTATCTGACAGAATTTATTTTATTGCACAAAAAAATCCCCACATCTGTGGGGATTTTTCCTTATCTAATACCTAACGCAATTCGTGCATAGCGTGACATTCTATCTGGGCTCCACGCTGGATACCAAACCAACTTCACATCAATCGATTTCACTTCTTCAATCTCAGCTAGCGCACGATGAATTTCATCTGTAATAATATCTGCTAGTGGGCAACCCATTGTTGTCAGAGTCATATCCACTTGGCAATGCCCTTCTTCATTCAAGTCCACTCTGTAAATAAGTCCAAGATTGACGATATCAATTCCAAGCTCTGGGTCAATCACTGTCTCCAAAGCCTCTAAGATTTTCTCTTGCATTGCTTCTGCTGCACTTTTATTTTCTTCTGTCATCTTCTACTCTCCTATTGAAATACTCTTTGGAAAAAGTCCGCTACGGCTTCAAACACTTGATGTGGAACACGATGTCCTTCACCTGGTGTTTCATGCCATTCCACATTTTCCGCGTATGGTTCGTCTTTGATTGTTTCATAAAATTCTTTATTTAATTCATATGGCACTTTATCATCTGCAGTTCCATGCCATAAGAATAATGGACGACCATTAATATGTTCAGGGTGTTTTGCGAGCGCCATTGCATCTAAGAAAGCTTTATTCTTTTCAATTTCTGCCTCTAATGCTTCACATTGCTCCTGCGTTGCCCCTGTCATCCAAACAGATGAAATTGTCCATTTAGCAAAACGAGCAGGATCCGCATTTCCCATTAAACTTGCCGCTGCTGTAATATCTGGATATTGATTGAATAAAGCATATGTTGAAATACCACCCATGCTCAAACCAGATACGCCAAATTTCGTTTCATCTAATAGCCCACGACTTCTGAATTCTTCTTTTAAAATAGGAAGTTCTTTAATGTTATTGGCTACAATTTCCCAGATTTCGCCACCAATCAAGCGCACACCACGGTCTCCGTGTAAGTGTTGGTCTGGTAAAACAGCACGCATACCGCGTTTTGCTAGCTCTACTCCAATCGTTACGACACGGTCTTTACTTCCTGTCCAACCATGGTAAAACACAACGATGGGAAGCACTTGGTCTTTCAAGGATGCATCTACGACTTCAGCGTATGGAATTCCATTTACTTCACGATAATCAATTTGAATCATAACTTCCTCTTTCTTATTTAATAAAAAATATGGTAAACTTATACAGATATTGTACTTGATGGAAACTTTGAAAACAAGTTTCCGCTTTTAGAAAATCACTTTGAAAGGAGAACGAATGGAAAAGAAACTCATTGCCATCGACCTTGATGGAACTACATTAAACAACAACTCAGAACTGACACAAGAAACAATCAAAACGCTTCATGCCGTGAAAAACTTAGGGCATGAAGTAGCCATTGTCACTGGTCGCCCTTACCGTAATTCAAAACAATATTACGACCAGCTAAACCTAGGTGGACCAATCGCAAACTTTAACGGTGCCCTCTGTCATATTCCGGGAATGCCTGAATGGGATGGAGAATACCACATCACACTGGATTCAGAATTTGTACTGGACTTAGTAGCCTTTAACAAAACACTACCTGTCGATTACTTAATGGTCGAAGGAACAGAGCTTGTTTATTCAGACATGGAAGAACTTCCAGAGTGTCCATATTATCCAAAAGACCAAAAGCCAATCGTGATCGGCAAAGATACAAAACTCAAAGAACAACCGACTGCTGTTGCTCTCTTCTCGGATGTTGATAAACAGCCAGAGATTAAATCAAAAATCTTAGACCGCTATGATAACGACATCGAAATCCGTACTTGGGGCGGCAGTTTCCCATGTTTAGAAGTGATTTCACCTGGCATTCATAAAGCTAAAGCTCTTGAACATTTATCTCGTTACTACGGCATCAAACAAGAAAACATTCTTGCCTTTGGTGACGAAGATAACGATATGGAAATGATTGAATACGCAGGACATGGCGTTGCGATGAAAAATGGAATTGATGAATTGAAAAATATCGCGAATGCGATTACTCCATTCACGAATGATGAAAATGGATTAGCGAAATATTTGCAAGATTATTTCCAAATTCAGGATGTGAGTCTTCGCGCTTAGAAATGGAACGTTGGACTCGAACGCCGGAAGGAACGTGAAACGTTCTGCGGACGTTTGAGGAAACGCACGCCATTTCTGCGAAGACGAACTCAACTACACAGGATGTGAGGCAGAAAGACAGAAGTTAAGAATGAGTTCACAGTGTGAAGTCATTCTGCTTCGTCGTCTTTCGCCCGCACAGTTTATTAGACTTTCTTGAATCACGAGTGATGAAAAGAAAGTCAATAAACCACTGCGAAGAGCGCTTAAAAAAACGATAAGGATACAGACAAATTTGTCTATACACCTTATCGTTTTTTATTTTGCTAAATAGACTGAAATAAATTGACTCACAATCGTGAAGTAAACGAGAACTGATGTTAAGTCGTTCACGGTTGTGATAAATGGTCCACTGGCAATGGATGGATCAAAGTTGAATTTCTCCAAGGTAAATGGAATACATGTCCCTGTTAATGCGGCTACGAAAATCGAAGCGAACATCGCAAAGCCAATAATGCCACCAAGAACGAGACTGCCATGCCATAGACTCACAATCCCGAATACCATTACCCCAGAAATCAATCCAATTCCTAGACCGGTTGTCCCCTCTTGTACAAGTACTTTCCAGAAAGACTGTTCTTCTTCATGAAGACCAATCTTACGAATCGCAACCGCCAGAGATTGCGTCCCCGTATTCCCGGCAGTGCCAGTAATTAACGTAATAAAGATGGCAAAGATACTTGCTTGTTGAATAATCGGTTCATAATGTCTAAAGAGGACTGCTGTTACAGTACCCATGATAAGAAGCGTCACAATCCCCGGTAGACGGTTGACAATCCCTGCCCACACGCCTTGGTGTGCTTCATCAACGTTTACCCCGGCAAGACCTGAGTAATCGCTGGTCGCTTCTTCTTCGATAACGTCCAACGCATCATCGACTGTGATAATCCCTACTAATGTATTCGCATCATCGACAACCGGAATAGCAAGGAAGTCATAGTCTTTGATCGTTTGGGCTACTTCTTCTTGCGCATCATTCACGTGCACGGTTACGACACGGTCAATCATGATATCTTTGACGAGTTTTTCGTCTGGTTTCACGATTAAGTCTTTTAGCGTGAGAATCCCTGTTAAATGATTTTCATCGTCTGTCACATATACATAGTAGATTGTTTCAGCGTCTTCGGCGAAACGTTTTACCGTTGCCATCGCTGTTTTTAAGGTATCTGATTCACGCACGGCGATAAATTCAGTTGTCATCATCGCCCCTGCAGTTTCGTCTTCATAGTTTAATAATTGACGGAGTTCACTTGCCGTTTTATGTGGCATCAAGCGTAAATAAGTGCGGACATTTTCTTCGCCTACTTGCTTTAGCACGTCTACTGCATTATCGGAATACATTTCCGCAATCATTCGTGAGACATAAGCTTCGTCCATTTCGCTTAAATACTTTTCAACTTCTTCTACATCTTCTTCTAATAGTTCGAACACCATTGCCATTTCTTCAGGAGTCAGAAATTGGTAGGCTAATTTACGCTCTTCCAGCGTTAAACTTAAATAAATTTGCGCTTGGTCGTACGTATGATTCTCAAAGAAAATCTCACGGAATTGTTGTTTATCTTCCGTTGCCAAGGTGTGTTGAATTTGCTCTAAAATATCTTCAAATTCATATACGATTTCGCTCAATGGTGATTCTCCTCTCTTTATTGCTTGTGGGCTTTAATCCACTCGTCCATATCTTTGGGCAGTGGCGCCACAACGGTAATCTCTTTTTTCGTCATTGGATGAATAAACGTGAGCGAGTTACAATGCAAGGCTTGACGGTCTAATATCTCGTCTTTTACCCCACCATATAAATCATCTCCAACAAGTGGTGCCCCTAGCCATGAGAAATGGACACGAATCTGATGCGTGCGCCCAGTGTGTAATAAAATCTCGACAAGGTCCGCTCCAACAAGCGTTTCTTTCTTCCAATATTCGGTTAGCGATGGTTTCCCATCTTCTGATACACAACGATTAATAATCGACCCTTCATGTCGACCAATCGGCGCATCAATCATGCCATGTTCTTCTAGCGCGTCTGTATCATGCACAATCGCTAAATACTTCTTCTGAATCGTCTTATCTCGTAAGGCTTGGTCCATCCATGCATGTACAACGCGGTGCTTAGCAAACATCATGACTCCCGTTGTATCACGGTCAAGACGCGTCACCACATGAGTAATTTGGTCTGCATACCCACGACGCTTATAATACCCTTTTACACGATTCGCCATGGAATGGTCTGGATGCAACTTCGACGGAATCGAAGCCGTCCCTACCGGCTTATTGATAATGAGTAAATAATCATCCTCATACAAAATATCAATCGGCACTTCGCTTGGAATCACAGTCTCATGTTCTCCAGATGGTGGAATGACCATCGTTAGCACATCGCCAGGCTGAAGCGTCTTTAGGACAATCTCATGACGACCATTTATCAGTAAGTCTCCATGCGTTTTCACATGGGCAAGAAACGTTCTTGAAATCCCCACTTCTTGTAAGAAGGAACGCATCATCATCGGATACTCGTATGGGTAATTCCACGTTAAAATCAACGGACTTCCTCATTTCCGCGGCAGTTCACTTCACGCGAACCGATAAACGCATCTTCCACACGATCCCAGAATGGTG
>CAUVGI010000015.1:0-26014 GCA_963551375.1 uncultured Streptococcus sp.
AGAGATTTCCTTCTCCAAAATCAACCCCACGAGCTCGTTGCGCGTTCATAATTTTTTGTGCTTCGTCCATTAATGTTGGTACAAAACGCAGTGCAATAGATAACATTAATGCCACTTCATGCACTGGGAATTTCACAACGGCTAATGGTTTCATCACTGCTTCAATCGCATCTGTTAATTGCAATGGTGCGGTTGTTAATGTTAATAGTGTTGAGAACGAGATGATTAATACGAAACGTAAGAAGATGAAAACCGCATTAATAATCCCTTCAGATGTTACTTGAATGAATCCCCATTGGAAATAGACTTCTCCACCACTTGTAAACAAGATTTGGAGTGCTACCGTAAAAAGAATCACCCAAATTAATGGCTTAATCCCTTTCCAGAAAAATCCTAATGGAATCTTCGATAAGAGCAACGCAATTAATGTATAGCCGATTAATAAACCATATGTTACCCAGTTATTCGCCAAGAAGATGACTAATACGAATACAAATGTTCCAATTAATTTTGTTCTTGGATCGAGTTTATGAATCCATGAATCGCCTTGTAAGTAACGTCCTAAAATGAGTTTATCGAGCACTTGTGTCACCTCCGTTTTTCGAATGTGAAACAAGTAAGTCTGCTAAAGCGTCTAGGTTCATTGGACGAGCATCTGTTTGGAATCCTTTCGCTTTCAACTTTTCAACAAACTGAACAGTGGAAGGCAAGCCTAGTTGTTTTTCTTGTAACCAAGCAGCATCCGCAAACACTTCTTCAGGAGTCCCTGTTTTTACAACAGTACCCTTTTCACACACAATCACGTAATCCGCATAATCGCTAACATCATTCATTTGATGTGTTACAAGGACGATTGTAATGCCTTTTTCACGTTGGAGTTGCGCAAACATCTCCATCATCTCAAAGCGACCTTTAGGATCTAATCCCGCTGTCGGTTCGTCTAAGACTAACACTTCTGGTTGCATCGCTAATACTCCGGCAATCGCCACACGACGCATTTGTCCTCCAGATAAATCGAATGGTGACTTATGTAAGACCTCTTCAGGAAGTCCAACAATCTTTAGAGTTTCTTTTGCTAGCTGATTCGCCTCTTCTTCACTTACTCCGAAGTTCTTTGGTCCGAAAGCAATATCTTTTTCAACGGTTTCTTCGAAGAGTTGTGATTCCGGAAATTGGAAGACAATACCGACTTTTTGGCGCAGCGGCTTCAAGTCTTTATTGCTTGTTTCAGAATCAACTACACGGTCCCCAAGCGTTACCGTTCCAGATGTTGGTTTCAATAACGCATTTAAGTGTTGTAAAATAGTCGATTTCCCAGAGCCTGTATGTCCGATGATGGCCGTATACTTTCCTGAAGGAATATTGAAGTTTACATCGAAAAGCGCACGTGTTTCAAAAGGCGTGTTTGCTTGGTATGCGAAATTTACTTCGTTAAAACGGATGTCCATAACCATTCCACCAACCCTTCTTCATCAAGATACGCTTCAGGAACTTCCATCCCTTTTTCGCGAAGTACTTCGATTAATTTCTCTGCAAAAGGCACATCTAGTCCCTTTTCAACAAGCTTCGTACCTAATTTGAAGATTTCTTCAGGAGTTCCGATTTGTTGAATTTGACCTTGTTCCATTAACACAATACGGTCTGCTTGTGCTGCTTCATCTAAATCATGTGTAATCGAAATAACAGTAATGTTTTTCTCTTTGTGTAATTTTTGAATTGTTCCGATAACTTCCATGCGTCCTTTAGGATCTAGCATAGAAGTGGCTTCATCAAGAATAATGACAGAAGGTTCTAAGGCTGTTACACCAGCAATCGCTACACGTTGCTTTTGTCCTCCTGAGAGTCGAGCAGGTTCCTTCGTTCTGAAGTCACTCATTTTCACCATTTCAAGAACGCGAGTCACACGTTCTAGCATTTCTTCTCGAGGGAGTCCGATATTTTCTAATCCGAAAGCGATGTCGTCTTCCACCGTTGTACCAACAAATTGGTTATCTGGATTTTGGAAAACCATCCCTACTGCGCGTCTAGCATCATATACTGTTTCATCATTTAAGAGAACGCCATTAATGAATACTTCTCCACTTCCCGCTTCAATTAATCCATTCATTACTTTGGCTAATGTTGATTTCCCAGAACCATTATGCCCGATGATGGCTAACCATTCACCGCGTTCGACCTTTAAAGATACTCCAGCCAACGCTTCACGTTCATCCTCTTCATGATAACGATAATGGATGTTATTTAACTCAATAATTGTTGATTGCAACGGGGACACCCCTTTCCCTTTTCCTATGTATGTATAAAAATATGTATAAATAAAAAAACACACTTTTTCATGATGAAGTGCTCTCCCGCCAATTAACTCGGCGGGAAAACAACGAGCTAGACTAAATAATCTGAGAAAGAATAAGGCTACTTTTCAGTAGCCCCAGACTTTCCATCTTATAAGCAAGATGATTATTACCATCATGACGCTCTTTTCAACCATCGAAAAGTGTTCGATTGAATGTTTATTAAACTAATTCAATGATAACCATTGGTGCAGCATCGCCACGACGAGGTTCAGTTTTAAGAATACGAGTGTATCCACCTTGACGTTCGCTGTAACGTGATGCTAAATCATTAAATAATTTTTGTAACGCTGTTTCAACAACGATTGATTCGCCTTCTTCACGAACATCTGCTACTTCGTTACGTACAAATGCAGCTGCTTGACGGCGAGCATGTAAGTCACCACGTTTACCTAAAGTAATCATTTTTTCTACAGTAGAACGGATTTCTTTAGCACGAGCTTCAGTTGTAACGATACGTTCGTTAATAATTAAGTCAGTTGTCAAGTCACGTAATAACGCTTTACGTTGTGAACTTGTACGTCCTAATTTACGATAAGCCATTTTTAATATTCCTCCTTCTTAAGAGTTTCTATTAGTCTTCACGACGTAAGTCTAAGTTTAAATCGATTAATTTTTGTTTCACTTCTTCAAGCGATTTACGACCTAAGTTACGAACTTTGATCATTTCCGCTTCAGACTTGCTTGTTAATTCATGTACTGTGTTAATTCCAGCACGTTTTAAGCAGTTATATGAACGAACTGATAAATCTAGTTCTTCAATAGTCATTTCAAGAAGACGTTCTTTTTGAGTTTCTTCTTTTTCGACCATGATTTCCATAGGATGTGCTTCATTTGTTAAATTAACAAAGATATTTAAGTGCTCTGTTAAAATACGAGCCGCTAAACTAACAGCATCTTGAGGAGCGATTGAACCATCTGTCCATACATCAAGAGTTAGTTTATCATAAATATTTTTTTGACCAATACGAGTGTTTTCGACTTGGTAGTTCACTTTACTAATCGGAGTATAAATAGAATCAATTGGGATTACACCAATTGGCATATTATCAGATTTATTGTAGTCAGAGCGAACATATCCACGACCATTTTTAGCGTTCATACGAACATGGAAGCGATATCCTTCAGCTACTGTACAGATATATAAATCAGGGTTTAGAACTTGAATGTCGCTATCATGTTTGATATCGCCTGCAGTTACAACTGCTGGACCTTTAACATCAATTTCTAATACTTTATTTTCATCTTCAGTGAAAGACTTCAATGCAATTTTTTTAATGTTTAAAATGATTGCAGCTACGTCTTCAACCACGCCATCTATTGTTGAAAATTCATGTAAAACGCCATCCATTTGGATATCTGTTACTGCAGTACCAGGGAGTGACGACAACAAGATTCGGCGTAATGAGTTCCCTAAGGTAGTACCATAACCGCGTTCAAGTGGCTCAACAACGAATTTACCAAACTTTGCATCTTCGCTGATTTCGATCGTTTCAATTTTTGGTTTTTCAATTTCGATCATGTTATTTACCCCTTTCAAAACGTACGTTCAATGTGCGATTGTCCGACAAAATTCAACAATAACAATCCATTACACACGACGGCGTTTTGGAGGACGACATCCATTATGAGGGATTGGTGTTACGTCACGAATTGCTGTCACTTCTAATCCAGTAGCTTGTAATGAACGAATAGCAGCTTCACGACCTGAACCAGGACCTTTAACAGAAACTTCTACAGTTTTCATTCCATGCTCCATTGAACCTTTTGCAGCAGATTCAGCAGCCATTTGAGCAGCAAATGGTGTTGATTTTTTAGAACCTTTAAATCCTAAAGCACCTGCAGAAGACCATGAAATAGCATTACCATGAACGTCTGTAATCATAACAATTGTATTATTAAATGTTGAACGGATGTGTGCTACACCAGATTCAATATTCTTTTTCACGCGGCGTTTGCGTACAACTTTCTTTGCCATGAAGAATTAACCTCCTTCTTCTCTAATTATTTTTTCTTACCTGCAATGGCCTTAGCTGGGCCTTTACGAGTACGAGCATTATTTTTTGTATTTTGACCACGAACTGGTAAACCACGACGGTGGCGAACTCCACGGTATGAACCAATTTCCATCAAGCGTTTGATGTTTAAGTTCACTTCACGACGTAAGTCACCTTCAATTTTTAGTTTATCCACTTCAGCACGGATACGGTCTAACTCATCGTTCGATAAATCGCGAACACGAGTGTCTTCACTAACGTTAGCAGCTGCTAAGATTTGTTTTGAAGTAGTAATACCGATACCGTAAATATAGGTTAAAGAAATAACAACACGTTTTTCACGTGGAATATCCACACCTGCAATACGAGCCATACTAATGAGTACCTCCTTATATATTATCCTTGACGTTGTTTATGTTTGGGATTTTGACAAATCACCATAACTTTACCATTGCGTTTAATAACTTTACATTTTTCGCAAATTGGTTTTACTGATGCTCTAACTTTCATTTATGTTTCCCTCCTCTATTTCATTAACGGAGTCCATTATTTGAAGCGATACGTGATTCTTCCGCGCGTTAAGTCGTACGGTGATAATTCAACCGTTACTTTATCGCCCGGTAAAATTTTAATGTAGTGCATCCGGATTTTACCAGATACATGCGCTAAAACCTCATGACCGTTTTCAAGTTCGACCTTGAACATCGCATTTGGTAATGTCTCATTAACAATACCTTCAATTTCAATTACGTCTTCCTTTGCCATGTCTTATCCTCCTCACTTGTAAAAAGTTTTTACGGACTATTTGACGGACTTCTACCGTTATCTAACTTTTTTAGTATACCATTTTAGCTACCATAAATGCAAGATAACTGGCAGAGCCTAGCGAGGTTCTCCCATAATTGATTGAATCGTTTTGAATAGATTGTCAATGCCGCTTTCTCCATCTACATTACGTAATAAGCCTTTTGCATTATAGTAGTTTAAGATTGGTTTTGATTGTTCAATGTTAATTTGAATTCGATTTTCCACTGTTTCAGGTTTGTCGTCTTCACGTTGATAGAAATCATGAGAACCACAGCGATCACATGTACCTTCTACTTTAGGTGGATTATTTGTTTTGTGGTAAGTAGCACCACAGTTACGACAAATAATTCTTCCTGTTAGACGTTGCATTAAGATGTCTGGGTTCACTTCGATGTTAATAACAGCATCGATTGAGCGGTTTAATTCCGCTAAAATTTTATCAAGTGCTTCCGCTTGTGCTTGAGTACGTGGGAAACCGTCCAATAAGAATCCTTTTTCTGTATCGGCTTGTTGTAAACGTTCCTTTACAATGCCGTTAGTAACTTCATCAGGTACTAATTCGCCTTTATCCATGAATGATTTAGCTTTAAGACCTAATTCAGTTTCTTGTTGCATAGCAGCACGGAACATATCTCCTGTTGAAATATGTGGAATTCCGTATGTAGCAACGATTTTTTCTGCTTGAGTACCTTTACCTGCACCAGGTAGACCCATTAAGATAATGTTCATAGTTGCCTCCTAGAATCATAATTGAAGAACTGACAAAACGCATTGCTGCATCTTGTCAATTTCTTCCATTATTCCTCAATAAATCCTTTATACTTACGTTTAATTGTACGTCCTTCAATTTGTCGGCTTAACTCTAACGCTACCCCAACAACGATTAGAAGGTTTGTACCACCAAGCATCAAACCACGTGGTAAGTTCCATAATGCTGAAGCTACCATTGGAAGGATTGAGATACCACCAAGATAAAGAGCACCAACTGTACTCAATCGTAGTAAAGTACCTGAAACGAATTGTTCTGTATCTTTACCAGGACGGACACTTAAGATATATCCGCTTGATTTTTGTAAGTTTTCTGCTACTTTCTCTGGGTTTACTTGTACGAAAGCATAGAAAAATGTAAATACAACAATTAACACTGTGTACAATGTTGCACCAGCAGGTTTTGAAAAATCAAAAATGTTAGTGGCAAGTTGGTACCAGCCAGATTCACTATGATCTTTTGCATACAAACTTAAAATAGTTGATGGCAATGTCATAAATGAACTAGCAAAGATAACCGGAATTACCCCTGCAGAGTTGATTTTTAAAGGTAACCAAGATGTTTCACTTGAACCTGTTGCACGTTTTGAGTAAGAAATCGGCAAACGACGTTGCGCTTGTTCAATATACACTACTAACATAACGACTAAAATAATCGCTACAACTAATGCAACTGTGAATCCTACTGCACGATACAAATCAGTGTCTGTACGACCTTGAATTTGATTTACATAGAATTCATAAATATCATGTGGCATTCTTGCTACAATACCGGCGAAGATTAGAACAGAAACTCCGTTACCAATCCCCTTAACGGTAATCATATCTCCCAACCATGTTAGGAACATGGAACCAGCTGTTAACACAAGTGCAATCATTAAGAATGTTTTGACCCCTGGGTTGTTAATTAACCCATAGTTCGACCAAACATTAAATCCAAAAGAAATTGCATATGCTTGGAAAAATCCAATCACAATTGTTAAATAACGAGTTGCCGAATTTAATTTACGACGACCAACTTCCCCTTGTTTAGACCACTCAACGAACGTTGGTAGAATATCCATTTGTAACAATTGGACAACAATGGATGCGGTGATATAAGGCGAAACTCCCATTGAGAACAATGAGAAGTTTGATAAAGCCCCACCACTAAATGTATTTAACAATCCGAAGATTCCTGTAGTTGCAAATGTTTGAATTGCTCCAGCATTTACACCAGGAACAGTAACTTGTGATCCAATACGAAAGATAATTAGAATCGATAATGTGAATAACAGACGTTTTCTAATATCTTTCATTTGAACAGCATTCTTTAGTAGAGTGAACATTAGATCACCTCTACAGTTCCACCTGCAGCTTCAATAGCTTCTTTTGCTGCTTGCGAGAATTTATTTGCTTTTACAGTTAACTTGCGTTCAAGTTTACCATTAGCTAACACTTTGATACCGTCTTTTTCGTTTTTAACGATACCAGCCTCAACTAGTACAGCCGCAGTTACTTCTTGACCATCTTCAAAACGGTTTAATGTTTCAAGATTTACAACTGCATATTCTTTACGATTAATATTTTGGAAACCACGTTTTGGAATACGACGGAATAATGGAGTTTGTCCACCTTCGAATCCTAATCTAACGCCACCGCCTGAACGAGCTTTTTGTCCTTTGCTTCCGCGTCCAGCAGTTTTACCATTTCCTGAACCTTGACCTCTACCAACACGGTTACGTTCTTTACGTGAACCTTCAGCTGGTTGTAATTCATGAAGTTTCATGTTCCGGGCACCTCCTCTTATAAGTTTTAAATTAAACTTCCTCAACATCCACTAAATGTGAAACTGTGTTAACCATGCCTTTGATAGCTACGTTAGCTGGTTTAACAACTGTTGAACGAATTTTTGTTAAGCCTAATGCTTTACAAGTATCGATTTGGTTTTGAGGACGTCCAATCAAGCTTTTCTTTAAAGTAATCTTTAATTCTGCCATTTTAATGTCCTCCTTATCCTAAAAGTTCTTCAACTGATTTGCCACGTAATGCAGCAACATCTTCAACACGTTTTAATTGTTTTAATCCTTCGATTGTAGCACGAACCATGTTAACTGGTGTGTTAGAACCTAAAGATTTTGAAGTTACGTCTGAAATACCTGCTAATTCAACAACGGCACGAACTGGTCCACCTGCTGCAATTCCTGAACCGGCTTGAGCTGGTTTTAACAATACGTTACCACCGCAGAAGCGACCGATAACTTCGTGAGGAATTGTAGAACCACTAGTTGGAACTTCAATAAGGTTTTTCTTAGCATCTTCAATAGCTTTACGAATAGCTTCTGGTACTTCTTGAGCTTTACCAGTACCGAAACCAACATGTCCATTATGGTCACCGACAACTACTAAAGCAGCAAAACGTAAACGACGTCCACCTTTTACAACTTTTGTAACGCGGTTAATCGCAACAACACGATCTTCTAATTCTAAGTTTCTTGCATCAATATTAACCATGAATTGTGGATCCTCCTTTTCCTAGAATACTAGTCCATTTTCACGTGCAGCTTCAGCTAAAGCTTTTACACGTCCATGGTATAAGTATCCACCACGGTCAAAGACTACTTCTTTAATATTTTTTTCAAGTCCGCGTTCTGCAATTAATTTACCTACAGCAGAAGCTTCCTCAGTTTTTGTTCCGTTTTCTACATTAGTATCTAAAGTAGAGGCACTTGCTAGCGTCACACCCGCTACGTCATCAATTAATTGAGCGTAGATGTTTTTGTTAGAACGAAAAACGTTCAAGCGTGGGCACTCAGCAGTACCAGAGATTTTACGACGAACACGTGCGTGACGAGTTTGACGCACTTTATTTTTGTCTGGTTTTGTAATCACAATTTTCACCTCTTATTAATTAATCATGCTGCGATAAGCGCAACAAAAGGTAAATAATCACTAAAATTATTTACCTGTTTTACCTTCTTTACGACGTACAAATTCATCAACGTAACGAATTCCTTTACCTTTATAAGGTTCTGGAGGACGTACGCCACGAATGTTAGCAGCTAATTCGCCAACTTTTTGTTTGTCATAACCTTTAACGATTACTTTTGTATTAGAAGGAACTTCGATTTCTACTCCTTCTTCTGGAGTGAACTCCACTGGATGAGAATATCCAACGTTTAATACAAGTTTTTTACCTTGTAATTGAGCACGATACCCAACCCCGATTAATTCCAATTCTTTTTGGAATCCTTCAGTAACACCAACTACCATGTTGTGGAATACTGCGCGAGTTGTTCCGTGGATTGTTTTGTTTTCTTTTGAATCATCTGGACGAGAGAATACTACTTCACCTTCGCGTTGTTCTAAAGAAATGTTTTGGTTAAATGTATAACTTAATTCACCTTTAGGACCTTTAACTGTTACTGTATGGTCCTTAACGTCTACTGTTACTCCAGCTGGAATAACGACTGGTTTATTACCGATACGGCTCACTTGGCTGCACCTCCTTAATTTCTAGATTACCAAACGTATGCTAGAATTTCTCCACCTACGTTTTTAGCTCTTGCTTCTTTGTCTGTAATAACACCTTCAGATGTTGATACAATAGCGATTCCTAAACCGTTTAATACTTTAGGAACTTCACCTGTTTTAGCATAAACACGTAAACCAGGTTTAGAAATACGTTTCAATCCTGTAATTACACGTTCGTTATTTTTTCCATATTTCAAGAACACTTTCATGATGCCTTGTTTACCATCTTCTTCAACTGAGAAGTCTTTAATGAAACCTTCAGATTTTAAGATGTTCGCAATAGCAACTTTCATGTTTGATGACGGAACTTCTAGTGATTCGTGACGAACCATGTTCGCGTTACGAATACGAGTTAAGAAATCCGCGATTGGATCTGTCATAACCATTAATGAGTACCTCCTTTATCAAGTAGTAATGATTACCAACTTGCTTTCTTCATTCCTGGGATTTGCCCTTTATAGGCAAGCTCACGTAAACAAATACGGCAAAGTTTGAATTTACGATAAACTGAATGTGGTCGACCACAACGTTCACAACGAGTATATTCTTGAGTTGAATATTTTTTTGGACGTTTGTTCTTTGCGATCATTGATTTTTTAGCCAAACTACTCGCCTCCTGTGAGTTTTATTTTTATTTTTGGAAAGGCATTCCAAGTTGAGTTAATAATTCTTTTGCTTCTTCGTCTGTATTAGCTGTTGTTACGATAACAATATCCATACCACGAACTTTGTCTACGCGATCGTAGTCAATTTCAGGGAAGATTAATTGTTCTTTAACACCTAATGTGTAGTTACCGCGTCCGTCAAAAGATTTTTTAGAAATTCCACGGAAGTCACGTACACGAGGTAATGAAACTGTTACTAACTTGTCTAAGAAGTCATACATACGTTCACCACGTAAAGTAACTTTAGTTCCGATTGGCATACCTTCACGTAAACGGAAACCAGCGATTGATTTCTTCGCAGTTGTTACAACTGGTTTTTGACCAGAGATTAATGTTAACTCTTCAACTGCTTTTTCTAAGTTTTTAGCGTTAGATGTTGCATCACCAACACCCATATTAATAACGATTTTTTCTACTTTTGGTACTTCCATAACTGATTTGTAGTTAAATTTTTCAATTAATGAAGGTACTACTTCGTTTTTGTATTTTGCATTTAAGCGATTCATGCAGGATGGTCCTCCTTCCTCAAATTACTGAATTATGCTTTGTTACGACCTTTAGGTACGCGTACCTTTTCACCGTTTTCTACTTTAAAGCCTGTACGAGTTGCTTTACCTGTAGCTGGGTCTACGAACATTACGTTTGAAACATGAATTGGAGCTTCCACTTCAACGATTCCCCCTGTTTGGTTCGCTTGAGATGGTTTTTGATGTTTCTTAACAATGTTAACACCTTCAACGATTACACGGTCTTTTTTAGGAAAGCTCTTTAAGATTTTTCCTTCTTTACCTTTGTCTTTACCTGAGATTACTTTTACGATATCACCAGTTTTTACGTGCATGTGTTACACCTCCTTCGATTTTGATGAGAATTATAATACTTCTGGAGCTAATGAAACGATCTTCATGTAGTTGTTGTCACGTAATTCACGTGCAACTGGTCCAAAGATACGTGTTCCACGAGGGCTCTTGTCATCACGAATGATTACACATGCATTTTCGTCGAACTTAATGTATGAACCGTCTTTACGACGTGCACCTGATTTAGTACGAACGATTACAGCTTTAACGACATCCCCTTTTTTAACAACTCCACCTGGTGTTGCTTGTTTAACGGATGCAACGATTACGTCACCGATATTAGCTGTTTTGCGGCCAGATCCGCCTAGAACTCTAATTGTTAACACTTCACGAGCGCCTGAGTTGTCAGCCACTTTTAGTCGAGTTTCTGTTTGAATCACTATTGGTTCCTCCTTTCAAATGTATACACAATTGAAATTAAATAATTACTGCTTCTTCAACAATTTCAACTAAGCGGAAACGTTTTGTTTTTGACAATGGACGAGTTTCCATAATCTTAACAATGTCCCCAACTTTTGCTGAGTTATTTTCATCATGAGCTACAAATTTTTTCGTATATTTAACACGTTTGCCGTAAGTTGAGTGACGTTTGTAAGTTTCGATTGCAACTACTAACGTTTTGTCCATCTTATCTGAAACAACGCGTCCTTGATATACTTTACGTTGGTTACGTTCTACAGTCATGTTCATTGCCTCCTTTGCTGATGATTATTTTTGCAATTCTTCTTGACGCAATGCAGTCTTGATACGCGCAATTTGTTTACGTACTTCACGAATGCGTGCTGTACCTTCTAATTGCCCAGTAGCAAGTTGGAATCGTAAGTTGAATAGTTCTTGTTTTAATTCATTTTCTTTTTCAACAAGTTCAGCAGTGGATAACCCTTTAAGTTCTTTCTTAAGTTCATTAACCTTCATTCGATTCACCACCATTTTCTTCGCGTTTCACAAATTTTGTTTTAACTGGCAATTTGTGTGATGCCAAACGTAAAGCTTCGCGTGCTACTTCTTCTGATACGCCAGCGATTTCGAACATCACTTTACCGCGTTTAACTGGTGCAACCCATCCTTCAGGTGCCCCTTTACCAGAACCCATACGAACCCCGATAGCTTTAGCTGTGTATGATTTGTGAGGGAAAATTTTAATCCATACTTTCCCACCACGTTTCATGTAACGTGTCATAGCGATACGTGCTGCTTCGATTTGACGGTTTGTAATCCAGTGAGATTCTGTTGCTTGTAAACCGTATGTACCGAATACTACTTCTTTACCACCTTTAGCTTCCCCGCGCATTTTTCCACGGAACTCACGACGGTGTTTTACACGTTTAGGTACTAACATGATTATTTCCCTCCTTTCTCAGAGTTTTTGTTCTTTCTTGTTGGTAATACTTCATCGCGGTAAATCCAAGTTTTAACACCTAATTTACCGTATGTTGTATCTGCTTCTTCCCATGCGTAGTCAATGTCCGCACGTAATGTATGCAATGGAACTGTTCCTTCTGAATAGCTTTCAGAACGAGCGATATCGGCACCGTTTAAACGACCTGATACCATTGTTTTGATTCCTTTAGCACCAGCGCGCATTGTACGTTGGATAGCTTGTTTTTGTGCACGACGGAAAGCGATACGACGTTCTAAGTCGCGAGCGATTCCTTCAGCAACTAATTTAGCATCTAAATCAGGTTTTTTGATTTCAACAATGTTGATGTGAACTCGTTTACCTGTTAGTTTGTTTAAGTTTGTACGTAATTTATCTACTTCAGATCCACCTTTACCAATTACCATACCTGGTTTAGCTGTGTGGATTGAAACATTAACACGATTAGCAGCACGTTCAATTTCAATTGTTGAAACGCTAGCTTCGTTTAATTGTTTACGGATATAATCACGGATTTTTAAATCTTCATGTAAGAATTCTGCGAAATCTTTTTCAGCGTACCATTTTGAATCCCAGTCACGGATGATTCCGACACGCATTCCTAACGGATGAATTTTTTGACCCACTGATTATCCCTCCTTCTTCTCTGATACCACTACAGTGATGTGGCTTGTGCGTTTTAAGATTTGTGAAGCTGAACCTTTAGCACGTGGACGGAAACGTTTCATTGTTGGTCCTTCGTTCACGTAAGCTTCACTTACATATAAGTTTTCAACATCTAAGTCGAAATTGTGTTCAGCGTTAGCAATTGCAGACATTAAAACTTTCTCTACGATTGGTGATGCAGAACGTGGTGTGAATTTCAAGATTGAAATTGCGTCACCAATTTTTTTACCTCTAATTAGATCGACAACAAGGCGAGCTTTACGAGGTGCAATACGAACTGTTTTAGCAACTGCTTTAGCAGATGTGATTTGTTCTGACATTTTTCAAGTCCTCCCCTCGTTATTTGCGTTTAGATTTCTTATCGTCATTCACGTGACCACGGTAAGTTCTAGTTGGTGCGAATTCACCTAATTTGTGACCTACCATGTCTTCTTGAATATATACTGGAACATGTTTTCTGCCATCATATACAGCAATTGTTTGTCCAACAAAGTTTGGGAAAATTGTTGAACGACGTGACCAAGTTTTGATCACAACTTTTTTGTCGCTACCTTGAGCAGCTTCAACCTTTTTCATCAAATGATCATCGACGAAAGGTCCTTTTTTCAAACTACGACCCATTACGGAAATCCTCCTTCCAGAATTTTAATAGAATCAGATTTGTTATCTAGTTAATTATTTTTTACGACCACGAACAATAAGCTTGTTAGAACGAGCTTTCTTGCTACGAGTTTTGTATCCAAGAGCTGGTTTACCCCATGGAGATACAGGTGTTGGACGTCCAATAGGAGCGCGACCTTCACCACCACCGTGTGGGTGATCGTTAGGGTTCATTACAGAACCACGAACTGTTGGGCGTTTACGTTTCCAACGAGAACGTCCTGCTTTACCGAAGTTAATTAATTCGTGTTGTTCGTTACCAACAGTACCGATTGTTGCACGGCAAGTTGAAAGAATCATACGAACTTCACCTGAGTTCAAACGAACTAAAGTGTATTTACCTTCTTGACCAAGTACTTGTGCACTTGTACCAGCTGAACGAACTAATTGTCCGCCTTTACCTGGTTTTGTTTCAATGTTGTGGATTACAGTACCCACTGGGATGTTTGCTAATGGTAAAGCATTACCTACTTTAATATCAGCATGTTCTCCTGATTCGATACGTTGTCCTACTTGTAAACCTTTTGGAGCAATGATATATGCTTTAACACCATCTACATAGTGAATTAATGCAATGTTTGCTGTACGGTTTGGATCGTACTCGATTGAGTGAACTACACCTTCAACGTTATCTTTGTTACGTTTGAAGTCGATCACACGGTAAGCACGTTTGTGTCCGCCACCTTGGTGACGTACAGTGATTTTACCTTGGCTGTTACGACCAGCGTTGTTTTTTGATGATTCCAACAAAGTTTTTTCTGGTATTGACTTTGTGATTTCGCTGAAGTCATAACCTGTCATATTACGACGGCCGTTTGAGGTTGGATTATATTTTTTAATCGCCACGTCTATTTCCTCCTATTATTATAGTAGTTTTTTCTTTCTGAAGATTAAGCTTCTTCAGCGAATAATTGAATATCTTTTGAATCTTTTGTAAGCTTCACAATTGCTTTACGACGTTTGTTAGTGTAACCACCGTAGCGGCCAACACGTTTGAATTTAGCACGTACATTTAAGATGTTAACTTTTTCAACTTTAACACCAAAAATTTCTTCTACGGCTTGACGTACTTGAATTTTGTTAGCACGTACATCAACTTCAAAAGTGTATTTCTTTTCGTCAGTAGCAAGCATTGAAGCTTCAGTAATGATTGGGCGTTTGATTACGTCACGTGCATCCATTATTGAAGTCCCTCCTCTACTTTAGAAAGAGCTGCTTTTGTGAATAATAATTTGTCGTTGTTTACAACGTCTAATACTGTAACATCTGTTTCGTCAACGATTGTAACGTTTGGAATGTTGCGAGCTGCTAATAATGCGAAATCGTTTGAAGATTCTACAACTACTAACACTTTTGTATCTACGTTTAAGTTAGACAATACTTGTGCAAACTCTTTTGTTTTTGGTGCGTCAAATTGTAATGCTTCCACTACAACAAGCTTGTTATCCAATACTTTTTGTGATAATACTGATTTAATCGCTAAGCGACGTACTTTTTTAGGTAATTTGTAACTATATGAACGAGGTGTTGGTCCGAATACAATACCTCCGCCACGCCATTGTGGTGAACGGATTGATCCTTGACGAGCACGACCAGTTCCTTTTTGGCGCCATGGTTTACGGCCGCCTCCGCTTACTGCACTACGGTTTTTAACAGCGTGTGTTCCTTGACGTAATGAAGCGCGTTGCATGATTACTGCGTCGAATACTACATTTTCGTTTGGTTCAATTCCGAAGATTTCTGAGTTTAATTCGATTTCTCCGTTTGTTGTTCCATCTTGTTTAAATAATGTAACTTTTGTCATTCTCTCGTTCCTCCTTCCCTATTTATTATTTAGATTTAATTGCTGTTTTAATTTCTACTAATGATTTCTTAGATCCAGGTACGTTACCTTTGATTAAGATTACATTGCGTTCTGCATCAACTTTCACTACTTCTAAGTTTTGAATAGTGATACGGTCGCCACCCATTTGTCCAGGTAATGCTTTACCTTTGAAAACGCGTGATGGGAATGATGCTCCACCCATTGAACCAGGACGACGGTGGTAACGAGAACCGTGTGCCATTGGTCCGCGAGATTGTCCATGACGTTTGATAGCACCTTGGAAACCTTTCCCTTTAGATGTGCCTGTTACGTCAACGATGTCTCCTGCTTTGAATACATCAACTGTAATTTCTTGTCCTACTTCGTACTCACTAAGCTCGACATTGTTGAATTCACGAATGAAGCGCTTAGGAGTAGCATTTGCTTTTGCTACATGACCTTTAGCAGGGCGATTTGATAAAACTTCACGTATGTCGTCGAAACCTAATTGAACAGCTTCGTAACCGTCGTTTTCGATTGTTTTTAATTGAAGAACAACGTTTGGAGTTACTTCAACTACTGTTACAGGAATAAGTTCACCTGCTTCTGTAAAGTATTGAGTCATCCCTACTTTTTTGCCTAAGATTCCTTTGGTCATGGTTACACCTCCATTTTTCTATTTATTATAATTTGATTTCGATGTCAACGCCGCTTGGTAAATCAAGCTTCATTAAGGCATCAACAGTTTTTGGCGTTGGATTAACGATGTCGATCAAACGCTTGTGTGTACGCATTTCAAATTGTTCGCGAGAATCTTTATATTTGTGAGTCGCACGAATAACTGTGTAAAGCGATCTTTCTGTTGGCAATGGAATTGGACCAGCTACGCTAGCACCAGTTCTTTTTGCTGTTTCTACGATTTTTTCCGCTGATTGATCAAGCGCACGGTGTTCGTAAGCTTTCAAACGGATACGGATTTTTTGTTTTGCCATTGTCTTTCCTCCTTCGTCTAATGTTGTCATAAGACTAGCTCCACGCGAATTTCCGACTTGACCCTTTCGTGGCAAAGCGTCCGGGCGTGTCGCAACCTCTCGTTTCATAGCTCCCCTTCTTATTTTAAGAGGGGGTATGCTGCTTCAGAATTTACATTCCTCTGCGGCACTTTTAATAGTATACAAGATTCTCTTTTTGATTGCAAGCGAAAACCGTTGATTTAACAACATTTATTTATGCACACGCGCCCGTGTGTTCCATTTTGTTTTAAACCCTTTACAAACGTTATTATATCAACGTTTTTGGCATTTCACTCCTGTTTTTGTTTTTCGCTTTCAATTGTCTGACATTTTAAATTAAAAAAATTAATAAAAAAAGACTATCCAAAATTGGATAGTCTTGAAAATCAATTTTAAGAAAAATTATTTTTCGATAGCAGCTACTGAACCAGCACCTACTGTACGTCCACCTTCACGGATAGAGAATTTAGTACCGTTTTCGATAGCAACTGGGTGAATTAATTCAACTTCCATAGTTACGTTGTCACCAGGCATTACCATTTCAACACCTTCTGGTAACAAGCAAACACCAGTGATGTCTGTTGTACGGAAGTAGAATTGAGGACGGTAGTTTGTGAAGAATGGAGTGTGACGTCCACCTTCTTCTTTAGTTAATACGTAAACTTCAGCTTTGAATTTAGTATGTGGAGTGATTGTTCCTGGTTTAGCAAGAACTTGTCCACGTTCGATGTTGTCACGTGTAACACCACGTAATAACGTACCAATGTTGTCCCCTGCTTCAGCATAGTCTAACAATTTACGGAACATTTCAACACCTGTAACAGTTGTTTTAGAAGTTTCTTCTGAAATACCAACGATTTCAACTTCGTCACCAACACGAACTTGTCCACGCTCAACACGACCTGTAGCAACAGTACCACGACCTGTGATTGAGAACACGTCTTCGACTGGCATCATGAATGGTTTGTCAACGTCACGTTCTGGAGTTGGGATATATTCGTCAACTGCAGCCATTAATTCTAAGATTTTTTCTTCGTATGAAGCGTCGCCTTCTAAAGCGCGTAAAGCAGAACCTGCAATAACTGGAGTGTCATCGCCTGGGAAATCGTATTCTGATAATAAGTCACGAACTTCCATTTCTACTAATTCTAATAATTCTTCATCGTCAACCATGTCAACTTTGTTTAAGAATACTACGATGTAAGGAACACCTACTTGACGTGATAATAAGATGTGTTCACGTGTTTGTGGCATTGGGCCGTCAGCTGCAGATACTACTAAGATAGCACCGTCCATTTGAGCAGCACCAGTGATCATGTTTTTAACGTAGTCCGCGTGTCCTGGGCAGTCAACGTGAGCGTAGTGACGAGTGTCAGTTTCGTACTCAACGTGAGCTGTGTTGATTGTGATACCACGTTCGCGTTCTTCTGGAGCTTTATCGATTGAACCGTAATCTTGAGCTTGCGCGAAACCTTTCTTAGCTAATACAGTTGTAATAGCAGCAGTTAATGTTGTTTTACCGTGGTCAACGTGGCCGATTGTACCAATGTTAACGTGTGGTTTTGAACGGTCAAATTTTTCTTTTGCCATTTAAATGATTCCTCCTAATAATTGAGTTTTGTTAGATTCTATAACAGTATCTACCGATTGTAATTATACCAAAGAACTCTCTTAAAAATCAACTGGTTATGACTGACATAACCAGCCGATTCAGTTCATTTGATAGGATGCAGTTCTAGAGATTATTCTCCGTTACCGCCGTTTTTCTTAATGATTTCTTCTGCAATGCTCTTAGGAACATCTTCATAGTGGTCAAATGTCATACTGAACGTACCACGACCTTGTGTTGCAGAACGTAATGTAGTTGCATAACCGAACATTTCTGATAAAGGAATCATACCTTTAACGATTTGTGCGTTACCACGAACTTCAGAACCTTCAACACGTCCACGACGAGCGTTAACGTGTCCCATTACATCTCCGAAGTATTCTTCAGGAACTGTAATTTCAACAGCCATCATAGGTTCTAAGATAGCAGGTTGAGCTTTTTTAGCAGCAGCTTTCAATGCCATAGAAGCGGCAACTTTGAAGGCTGTTTCAGATGAATCGACATCATGGTATGATCCATCGTAAAGTTTAGCTTTGATGTCAACTAATGGATAACCAGCTAATACCCCGTTTTCCATAGCATCTTTCAATCCAGCTTCAACTGCAGGGATGTATTCACGAGGAACTACCCCACCGACAATAGCGTTTTCGAATTCGAATCCAGCACCTTCTTCGTTAGGAGTAAATTCAATCCATACGTGACCGTATTGACCTTTACCACCTGATTGACGAACGAATTTACCTTCAGCTTGTGTAGAAGCACGGAATGTTTCACGGTAAGATACTTGAGGAGCACCTACGTTAGCTTCTACTTTGAACTCACGACGCATACGGTCAACGATGATATCCAAGTGTAACTCACCCATACCAGCGATAACTGTTTCACCAGTTTCTTGGTTAGTGTAAGCACGGAATGTTGGATCTTCTTCTGCAAGTTTTTGTAAAGCAATAGCCATTTTATCTTGGTCAGCTTTTGATTTAGGTTCAATAGCAACCTCGATAACTGGATCAGGGAATTCCATTGATTCTAAGATAACTTCAGCTTTTTCGTCACATAATGTGTCCCCTGTAGTTGTATCTTTAAGACCAACTGCAGCAGCGATGTCTCCTGAGAATACTTCTGGAATTTCTTGACGAGAGTTCGCGTGCATTTGTAGGATACGTCCTACACGTTCACGTTTACCTTTCGTTGAGTTCTTAACGTATGAACCTGATTGTAAAGTACCAGAGTACACACGGAAGAATGTTAAACGACCTACGAATGGGTCAGTCATAACTTTGAAGGCCAATGCTGAGAATGGTTCTTCATCAGATGAATGACGTTCTACTTCTTGGTCTGTGTTAGGGTCAATACCTTTAATTGAAGGAACATCTAATGGAGATGGCAAGTAGTCAACTACTGCATCTAGCATTAATTGTACCCCTTTGTTTTTGAAGGCAGAACCACATAATACTGGGTAGAATTCTACCGCACATGTAGCTTTACGGATAGCCGCTTTTAATTCAGCTTCTGAAATTTCTTCACCTTCTAAATAGCGTTCCATTAAAGCTTCGTCAGTTTCAGCAACTGCTTCCACTAATTTTTCACGCCATTCTTCAGCTAAATCTTGTAAATCTTCAGGGATATCTGTTTCTTGGATATCTGTACCTAAGTCATTTGTATAGATTTCAGCTTTCATTTTGATTAAGTCAATGATACCAGTGAAGTTATCTTCAGCTCCGATTGGTAATTGAATTGGGTGTGCATTTGCTTGTAAACGTTCGTGGATTGTACGTACTGAATATAAGAAGTCAGCACCGATTTTATCCATTTTGTTTGCAAATACGATACGTGGAACTCCGTATGTTGTAGCTTGACGCCATACAGTTTCTGTTTGAGGTTCTACCCCAGACTGAGCATCAAGTACAGCTACCGCACCATCTAATACACGTAGAGAACGTTCTACTTCAACTGTGAAGTCCACGTGCCCTGGAGTGTCGATGATGTTGATACGGTGACCTTTCCATTGTGCTGTTGTAGCAGCTGATGTAATAGTGATACCACGTTCTTGTTCTTGTTCCATCCAGTCCATTTGTGAAGCTCCTTCGTGAGTTTCACCAATTTTGTGGATTTTACCAGTGTAATAAAGTACACGCTCAGTCGTTGTAGTTTTACCTGCATCGATGTGGGCCATGATACCAATATTACGAGTGTTTTCAAGAGAGAATTCTCTTTTTGCCATCTTCGTTCTACACCTCTTTCTATATTTCTAACAATAAGTGAGACCAAAAAGGTTGAAAAACCTTTTTAATCTTACCAACGATAGTGAGCAAACGCTTTGTTCGCTTCAGCCATTTTATGTGTATCTTCACGTTTCTTAACAGAAGCACCAGTGTTGTTCGCAGCATCCATAATTTCTTTAGCTAAACGAACTTCCATTGTGTCTTCACCACGTAGACGTGAGTAGTTTACTAACCAACGTAAACCTAATGTAGTACGACGGTCTGGACGAACTTCCACAGGAACTTGGTAGTTAGAACCCCCTACACGACGAGCTTTAACTTCAAGAACAGGCATAATGTTTTTCATTGCTTGTTCGAAAACTTCCATTGGATCGTTTCCAGTTTTTTCTTTAACGATATCAAATGCGTTATATAAGATTGTTGCAGCTTTACCACGTTTTCCATCTACCATTAAACGGTTGATTAAACGAGTAACTAATTTTGAATTATAAATTGGATCAGGTAAAACATCACGTTTTGCGACAGGACCTTTACGAGGCATTTATAATCCTCCTTTCATTTAATGAGTGTTTTATTTTTTAAAATTATTTTTTAGGACGTTTAGTACCGTATTTAGAACGACCTTGCATACGGTTGTTAACTCCTGCAGTGTCTAAAGCACCACGAATGATATGGTAACGTACCCCTGGTAAGTCTTTTACACGTCCACCACGGATTAATACAACGCTGTGTTCTTGTAAGTTGTGACCGATACCTGGAATGTACGCAGTTACTTCGATTAAGTTAGATAAACGTACACGGGCATATTTACGTAACGCTGAGTTAGGTTTTTTAGGTGTCATAGTACCTACACGAGTACATACACCACGTTTTTGTGGAGAGTTTGTATTCGTTTGTGATTTTTTGAAACTGTTATAGCCTTTACCTAACGCTGGAGAAGCTGATTTCTCAACTGCTGATTTACGAGGTTTACGGACTAATTGGTTAATAGTTGGCATTAAGCTCTTCCTCCTTCCCTAACGGGTTCTTCTTGGTCCACACTTCCGGGCGGACCATTTTTTGTTAAAAATTAAAAGACATCACTGTCTCATAAAATGGCCTTCTTACCAGTCAGCACGACTGATTTGATTACTTATCAGGAATCAGGTATAAAAGCACCTCTAATAGAATAGCATTTCTCCTTCAACACGTCAAGAATTTTCTTAAGAGAAAATGTTCCCTTTTATTCGGTACTATCTATATAGAAGTAACTTACTCCACAAATAAATATCCACCGGCTTAGCCGGTGGATATTTATTCGATTATTTATTGTTGTTAAAGAAAGACATCCACTCTCCGCGTCTTATAATAAGCATCTCTTCGGCCTTCATACAATTGAACTCCGTCTTTTTCAAAAAGATTAGCTCCTATAATACTCTCCATTGCTATATTAGCTGAATCCTTCTTCAATTTATCCTTAGGACGTGAAATAATCAGGTTCTTTGTTTTTCTGTCACTCCCTTTGAATCGTAAATGCAGTTTCTTCTCAACAAATGTATGATGTGTCATAATTTTTCCTCCTCATTTCTATTCATAATCTAATAAGTCTTACACTTATAAAAACAAATTTAGGAGTTAAATTGCTATGCTCTAAGAGATTTTTTCTGTGAACAGTTGTAATTTTGTAATGCTACTTAGGCAGTTTTTTCTTTTTTACTTTCACTTCTACATCATATCCACATCGATAAGCTAAATCCAACAGAGTAAGAATAGTTGGATTATGGTCTCCGCTCTGCAATCTAGAAAGATTTGATGATTTAAGATCGACTTCTTTTGCAAAATCTTCTAAGGAAAGTCCTGTCACTGTTTGTAGCTTAGTCATTTGTAATGCAACTCGCTGCATCATCATTTCCTTTTCTAAATCATACTCAAACGTCGGATATTCTGATGAAAGCTTGCAAAGTTTTGAAGTTAGGTACGTCCCCATCGTCCATCTCCTCCTTAACATTTTTTGAAAGGGTTATTAGCAATCCGTGTTTTCCTTTATACCATCGACCCCATTTTTGAATCATCTCTTCTGTTAACCCATCTTCTTGCAGTATTTTTAATATAGCTGCATACTTTACCTTTTCTTCGTATGAATATTCATCTAGCTTATCTACCATATCTCTTTCGATTTTAAACTTGCGCTTCATTTCTCCCACCTCCACACCTTTAAATTATCATATATGATAATTATCACATATGATAATATTGCTCTTTTATAGTATTATTTTGCTCAAATAAATATCCACCGGCTTAGCCAGTGGATATTTATTGGTCTAATTAAAAAGAGACAGGCGAAATCGCCTGCCTCAAAATAGTGATTATTAAGCTTTTCCTGTTGAACCGAAGATGTCCATTGTTTCTTTTGTAATCTTAACGATTGCATCGAAACCAGGTTTGATAATTTTACGTGGGTCATAAACACCAGCGTCTGCATTTAATTTAGCACGAACTGCTGCTGTCCATTGTTGTTGTAATTCAGTGTTAACGTTGATTTTAGCATGTCCACGTTCGATTGCTTTTTTGATTTGGTATTCTGGGATACCTGATCCACCGTGTAATACTAATGGAGCGCCTGTAGCTTCTGAGATTGCTAACATTTCATCGAAACCTAAAACTGGTTCGCCTGAGTAAGTTCCGTGAACAGAACCTAAAGCTGCTGCTAAAGCATCGATGTGAGCTTCTTTCACCATACGTACACATTCGTTTAAGTCAGCGTAGTTGATTCCTCCAGTTACGCCATCTTCAGTACCACCTACAGTACCTACTTCAGCTTCAACTGAAACTCCTTTTGGATGTGCATATTCTACAACTTCTTTAGTTAACGCGATGTTTTCATCGATTGGGAAGTGAGAGTGGTCAAACATTACTGAGCTGAATCCAGCGTCGATGTATTGTTTACATACTTCTACTGAAGAACCGTGGTCTAAGTGTAATGCTACTGGAACAGTGATGTTCATTGCATCTAATAATGCATTTACCATAGCAGAAACAACTGCAGGGCCACCCATGTATTTACCAGCGCCTTCAGATACACCTAAGATAATTGGTGAGTTAGCTTCTTGAGCTGCTGTTAATACTGCTTGTGTCCATTCTAAGTTGTTGATGTTGAATTGACCAACAGCGTATTTACCTTCTTTAGCTTTTTGTAACATTTCAGTCATGCTTACTAAACGACTCATGTTTTAGTTCCTCCTTGATGCTTACAGCATTTATTTTTAACGGTCTTATTATAACTTATTTTCTTTCATTTTTCCACCCTTTGTGGTTTTATTACAGTTTCTTAAGGTTTATCATACTTTGGTTGCGCTCTCTTTTTTTCGAAACAGTTTATAAAGGATGAATCCAGCAACAGCTATTCCCACCATAACAATGGAAGACTCTTTCCACGGAAGGACAACACCATTCGGTCTTGCATCGCCATTCGTCGAAACTAGCTGATGTTCCCTAGCAAACTCGCGCACTACTTCTTTAGCCTCGTTAAACGGATAGAACCGATCCAGAGATAACTCACCTTTTACATTTGAGATACCTCCTTCTACTAAAGGAAATTCATGAAACAATACTTTATAAACTCCATCCACTTTTATAAGCACCACCGGGACTTGTAGTCCTTTTGGCACAACAAACAAAATCTTTTCAACATTCAAATCCTCTCTGGCAATCACTTCCTGAGCCACTTTTATAATTGAATGCGCATTCTTCTCATAAGTGCTTACATAGGCAACCGTCCATTTCCCTTGTGACTGAATCAGTTTTTCTCCTTCTTCTTTTGTCAAATATCCCTGCTTCACTTTGGTCTCTATTTCCGAAGAATTGGCTGGGCCTCCTATATAAAGATACGCCTCTTTCTCCAATGAAGGATTCTTTATCGGGACCACCCATTTGTAGTGACTATCTGTTACGAGACGTTCAATTTCTTCGCTATCTAGATTCTTTTCCTCTTTAAACAGCGGAACGTCATAGTACGTCTCGACCGCATGTTCAAAATCAACACCTTCTATATGTTCGTCACCATCGCGTGACATATTAAGAATTTCTTCTTCTAGATGAACAATCTCGTCCCTAGAATGAAACGAGGTTACCGTATCTCCATACACACTAGCTACTCTAAACCGCACTAGAACTAAAATAATCAAAGCAGCAAAACAAGAGAAAATTCTTATCAGAAACCTATTTGACTTATCCATCACCCTACACCCTTCCTATAACAATTTCCTACAAAAAACTATCAACTACTGCCTTCAACTAAATTATATAGCTATCCACCGAGTAATTCTAGAGGGATTGTGATTAAATTATTTATTTCTTCATATTCCAAAATTACTATTTAAATAGGAATTAATTCGGAGTATAATACAGTTACAACAGGTATTGGAGGGGAATTTATGAGAGGTAATTCACAGAGCGACAAAATAAAGCGAATGGAATTTTATGGGATTTGTATCTTATCTGTATTTACGATTGCAGCAGGATTTGTTACGCGCCCTTCTGCACAAGAAAATATAGAGACCGTTCAAACCGCGAAACCATCCTCTGAACAAAATCAAGATGCTTCCACACCAAATAACCCGCAGTCACCACCAACGAATAAGCAAGTTGCTCGCATCACCGCAAGCGGAGATATGCTCTATCATGATATTGTTTATGGAAGTGCATTTGATGGGACATCATATGATTTCAAAAACGACTACGAGCAAATTACACCTCTCGTATCCAGCGCAGACCTTGCAATCGGCGATTTCGAAGGAACCATCAATCCAAACGAACCTCTTGCTGGTTATCCGATTTTTAACGCGCCCGAAGAAGTGATTCAGAGTATTAAGGACGCCGGATACGATGTACTCGACTTAGCGCATAATCATATTCTTGATACAGGCATCGAAGGGTTGAAATACACAGCCAATGCTTTCCGCAAAAACGGACTTGATATTTTCGGGGTAAAAGTCGACCCATCAGAAGGCATTCTTGTAAAAGAAGTCAATGGCATTAAAGTCGCTATCCTTGGATTTGCGTATGGCTTCAACGGAATCGAAGCAAGCCTTACCGACGAAGAATATAACAACCACTTATACGATTTGAACATGCAAAAGGTGAAACAGCTCATCCAGCGCGCTGAAGAAATTGCCGATTTTACGATTGTGTTGCCACAAATGGGAGAAGAGTACCACCTTCATCCAACACAAGGACAAATTGATACGTATCACCAAATGATCGAATGGGGTGCCGATGTCATTTTTGGCGGACACCCACACGTGATTGAACCGACCGAAACGATCACAAAAGACGGTGAAAAGAAATTCATCATCTACTCAATGGGAAATCTTCTTTCGAATCAACGCGTCGAAACTTTGGAAAATATCTGGACCGAGCGTGGTGTGATTATGGACATCACCATCGAAAAAGAAAATGGGAAGACAACACTCACAAGTGTTAAAGCTCATCCAACATGGGTTTCACGGACTGAAATTGACCGCAGTTTTATGGGAGGCCCTGCCTACGACTACCAAGTCTTTCTTGCTGAAAACTATATCCCAGGCGGGCCTCTAGAGCATACCGTCGATAAAGAAATGCTTGAGCGAATCCAATCTGCTTATACCGAAGTAAACGAACTATTAAATATGGTTCTATAATTTCTAGGGTTGATGGAAATTTTCCACCAACCCTATTTTAGTGT
>CAUVGI010000016.1:0-22930 GCA_963551375.1 uncultured Streptococcus sp.
AATCCTTCAATTGGTTGGTGTAAGTCTTGTGGATTAATAATAGCCTGTCGGTTGGGGTCAAATTCTTCTAAGATCATGTCCTATACCTCTTTCATTCAAATTATAATTCAATATTATACCACAATTAGATTCTAGATATAATTTTAATCCTCATAAAAATATAATTCTATTGAAAAACACCCCAAAAGTTAGATTTTCTGTCTAACTTTTGGGGTGCACTTCAAAAAATGGCTTGGAGCGTGTAGTCCAAGCCATTTTTATTTACATTATTTAACTTCTGTATAACCGATTGATTCTAATTTTTGAGCTGCTGTTGAGAAGTCATCGAATGATTTGTTCACAATTTTAGCGTCTTTTAGAACGATTTTGCCTTCGCTATCTGTGATTAAATCTGTTAATCCGATTGCGTAAACTTGTTTACCAGCGTATTTGTATTCTACTTGAACAACCATTACTAAGTTTCCGTTACCAGTAACGAATTTGTCTGATAATGCGCTTGTAGTAACGTTTTTAGAAACGCCACGGTAGTAAGTTTTGTCGAATGTTACTGTTGCATCAGAGTAGCGTTTGTTGATTTCTTCTTTTACTTTCGCTAACACTTCATCTTTGTTCTTAACGTCATCAAATTTGTCAGCAACTGTCTTCAATCCTTTAACAGGAAGAGTGAAGCTACCGTCACCTTCTAATACATAACCGCGGTTTTCTAATGTGCTACTGAAGTCACCGTCTAAAACGATTTTAGCGTCTTTTCCGTTTTCTAATTCGCCGTCGTTTTCAACTTTGAAACGTAAGAATGACAATTTAGAATCTGTTACACGAACTTCTGCATGACCAACTTTGTTATAGCCCTCAACTTCTAATGAAGTAATTTTTGCTAATTCTTCAGCATTTAATTTCTTCGCTTCTTTTAAGCCGCTAACTTTAACTTTTGTTTCTTTTGGAAGGTTAAAGTATTTTTCAGCATCTTTATCTGAAGAGAATGTGAAAGTAATTTCGTCGTTATTTGACAAGCCATCTGTTTTACTTGGAGTTGCTTTCACTTTTGTTGCAGCATTACGAACTTCTGCTTCTGTTTTCGCATCTGCTTTAGGGTTTGCTACTAAGAATTCTTTTACTAATTCTTGAGTGTCTACTTGGTATACAAGTTCCCCTTTTGTATCTAACCCTGTAAAAGTTGTTTTAATGTGGTCGCCAGCGTCTACTTTTTTCACACCACAAGCAGCAAGTAACACAGTTGCTACTAAACAGAATAATGTTAACAGTCTTTTTTTCATGATTCCCTCCTGAAAAGCTTTTCTATTATTTTGATTACTTTTCTCATTATAAGTTCTATTACATGATTTTTCAATACTATTTTGTATCGGCTTGCGCTTCTATTTCGTTCGTGCTAAGGTGAATCTAACGAACTTTATTTACACATCGGAGGCTTTATGAATCAAAAAATCCCCGTATGGAAAACCATCCGCTTTACATTAGGCAATTTAACGCAAAACAGCTGGATGTATTTACGCAATTCCATTTTCTTACAATTTTTTATATCCGTGTTTGGATTCGGATTTTTAACGCTTATTTTTCGAGGAATGCTCTTTATTACTGGGCAATCCAATTTGAACTTCGCCAATTTCAAGACGGTCCTACTCAGTCCGGGATCCATCCCGCTCCTGATTCTCTATTTATTGGCGTTCGCGTTTCTTATCTTCATGGAGTTCTCGATTCTCATCTTCATGATTTACGGAACGATTCGCGGCATTCATTTTTCATGGCGCAGTAGTATTCAAAATGCGTTCTCAGAACTGAAACAGCTGCTAAACGGCCACTTTATTACATTTTGGCTGTACTTTTTAACGCTCTTGCCCATCGTCAATATCGGGGAGCTGACGTTTATTTCTAAAAAGATTACAATACCGGAATTTATCACGGGTGAAATCACTAAGACGAGTGCCGGTACTCTCTTCTACTTAGGACTGGTCGTTGTGCTGCTCTACTTCCACGCACGAAGCTCGCTTGCCATTCCGCTTCAGATTCTTACCGACCAGCCATTTACCACAAATATCATCACAAGTTGGAAGCTGACGAAGAAAAACGTTTGGCGCCTGCTCCTGATTTCGGCAGTCGTCGAAGGGGTGCTAGCCATTCTTGTTATTTTTATCTCGATTGGTAGTGTCGCCCTCGTTGAATTTCTAGACCCGAACGGCTCAAATACGCTTCTTTTAAGTAGTGTCCTCGCCATCGCAAAACTGCTTCAAGGATTTATCATCCTCTATACGAAGATTGCCACTTTTATTGTGATGACAAAAATCATTCACGACAATAAGTTGGCGTCTCTTGAGGTGTATCATCACCACGAAGAAATTAAGCATAAGCGTACCATCGTCACAACCGCCGCCCTCATCTTTGTAATTGGAAGCGGGGTTCTCACAACACTCACCACTTACAGAACGGAGACTGCCCACGACCCTATCATCATTGGTCACCGTGGCTATGTCGATGAAGCCGTTGAGAATTCGATTGAAGGCATCAAAGCCGCTAAAGAAGCTGGCGCCAACATGGTAGAGATGGATATTCTTCTCACGAAAGACAATCAATTCGTCGTCATGCACGACTACAACTTGAAACGATTAGCCGGCCTGAATAAACGCGTGCAAGACATGACCCTAGACGAAGTTCGTGGACTTCCGATTGAACAAGATGGATTTACGAGCCACATTCCTACTTTTGAAGAGTTTTTCAAAGCGGCCAAAGAAATCGGTATGCCGCTTGTCATCGAGCTTAAGCCACATGGCGGTGAGCCTGCCAACTACGTGGATCTTTTCATCGCAAAATACAAAGAACTCGCCATCGATAACTCAAACAAGGTCATGTCTCTTGATTTGAAAGTCATGGAAGAACTCGAAGCAAAAGCACCGGAAATCACGACTGGATTTGTGATCCCAATCCAATTTGGCGGATTCGGAGACGCGAAGGTGGATTTCTATGTGGTAGAAGATTTTTCTTACCAAGAACTGGCAGTACTGCATGCGCAGGAGACCGGACATGAGGTGTTTGTCTGGACCATTAATACGGATGAGGCCCTCCAGAAATACGTAGACAGCCCGGTAAACGGGATCATCACAGACCAAGTCGCGCTCGCCAAAGCCATTCAGGAGGAGCACAAAACCAACAACAGTTTAATGGACCGCTTCTTACGCACGTTGAATGTTACAATTGCTAAATAAAATAAAAACACTACTAGCTCCTTCGGAGGCCTACATAGTAGTGAGAACAGCTGCACCGGATTGAGCCGAAGTCTCAATTCCTACCGAATTTCAAACGGACTCTAGAAAATAAATTTCCAGAGTCCGTAATTCTCTTCGGTTGCACTCGCTATTCTCACTACTATAGTCTCCGAGGAGCTTTCGTGTTTTTATTAGAGCACATTCAGATGGCGTAGAACCTGTGCATTCAACAATGTTGAGTGGGTTCTGAATGGATTGGTGAGCCCGGTCTGTGTGAAGCGTATTTCTGGAGGGCGGGGAAAGGGAAAGGAGTCAGAGAGTGCTTGGCATTTTCTCCTCCATCCTAGCCTTTCCCAGCGGACAAACTTTGAAGTGCTTGCCCGCTATGGCTTCACAAAAATAAAGGATTTGTTCCAATAAAAAGATGAGCCCGAGTAGAATAAAATAAGCGGAGGGCTTTCCAGACTCTATAGTAAAAGCTATAAGGATTTGCAACCGAAATGAATTAGAGGGGCACTGCGGTTTATCCGCAATGCCCCTCTTTGAAGTTCGGCAGGAGTTGAGACCTTGGCTCAACCCGGTGCCCTTATAGCCTTTACTATGAAGATGTCTAGGACACTGCACATACTACCTCGTCTCCCTTTCCCAGCGGACAAACTTTGAAGTTCTTGCCCATACTGGATGTCTAAGATGATAGAAAGCCAAGGGATACTGCTTCGTACAACGAATGAAACATAACAAAAAAGCCTCTATGCGAAAAGACTTTCCACAACAAGGAATCCTTCGGATGTATAGTGGTAATCGTAAGGGAATCATAACCAATGTGAATTACTGACTCTAGGGTGTAACCCGTAGAGTCAGTTTGAAGCTTGGTAGTCAGGAGACATTTGACTCCTGACGGTATCCTTACAATTACCACTATACAAACATCCGAAAGGATTCGAAGGTTGTGGAACTGCTCTTCAATATAGAGGCTTTTTAACTGTTAATGATTTATTGTGAGCTACTACATAGAGTATCCCTTGGATTCCTACTATCCGATTTTTGTAACGCCACCCATGTATGGTACAAGCACTTCAGGGATTGTCACGCTACCGTCTTCGTTTTGATAGTTCTCTAGGATAGCTGCCACAGTACGTCCTACTGCCAACCCTGAACCATTCAATGTGTGCACCAATTCAATCTTGCCGCTGTCTTCACGACGGAAACGAATTTTCGCACGACGCGCTTGGAAGTCCACGCAGTTTGAGCAAGAACTGATTTCGCGGTAAGTATCTTGCGCTGGAATCCACACTTCAACGTCATAAGTCTTAGCTGCTGAGAATCCCATATCGCCAGTACATAACACGATTGTACGGAATGGTAAGCCTAATCCGCGTAGGACATCTTCTGCGTTGTCTGTCATTTTTTCTAATTCATCGAATGAATCTTCTGGTTTTGCGAATTTCACCATCTCTACTTTGTTAAATTGGTGAAGACGGATTAATCCACGAGTGTCGCGGCCCGCACTACCCGCTTCAGAACGGAATGATGGGCTAAGCGCTGTGAAGTAGATTGGTAACTGCGCTTCGTCTAAGATTTCGTTTGCGTAGTAGTTTGTAAGTGGCACTTCTGCTGTTGGGATTAATGTTAAATTGCGTTCGTCTGTTAATTGGAACACATCTTCTTTGAATTTAGGGAATTGACCAGTACCGTACATTGATTGTTCGTTTACCATGTATGGCGTAATCATTTCAGTGTAGCCATGTTTTTCAACGTGTAAATCAAGCATGTAGTTGTAGATTGCACGTTCTAGTCGAGCGCCAAGGCCTTTATAGTATAAGAAACGGCTTCCTGATACTTTAGCTCCACGTTCGAAGTCTAAGATGTCTAGGGCTTCTGCCACTTCCCAGTGAGGTTTTGGTTCGAAGTCGAATACGCGAGGAGTTCCTTCACGGCGGATTTCAACGTTTTCTGTTTCGTCTGCTCCTACTGGCACGCCTTCTGCAGCCGTGTTTGGTAAGCGAGATGCGATGTATTCTACTTTTTCTTCCACTTCGGCTAAATGAGCGTCTGTTGCTTTGATGTCTTCGCCGACTTGTTTCATTTCAGCGATTTTCTCTGTTGCATCTTCCTTGTTGCGTTTTAGAAGAGAGATTTCCTCTGTCACCGTATTACGGTATTGTTTTAATTGTTCTGTTTTAGTGATGAGTGCGCGACGTTCTTCATCTAAGTCACGTAACTCTTCCACTGTTGCGCGGTCAACTCCACGGTTTCCTAGAGCTGTAGCCACTTCTTCAAAATTTTCACGAATGCGTTTGATATCTAGCATAGTTTTCCCTCCATTTTGTGTTTTCAGTATAAAAAATACTCCGTCCCAGACAATTGTCTAAGGGACGAAGTAGAGTAATTTTCTTCGCGGTACCACCCGGTTTCAATGTTTCCATTGCGCTCATTTGTGGGATAACGGTTTTCTCCGGATAGCTTAATCAATGTTTTCGCTCTCGCACCGTATGTGGATTCGCTGGTCTCTCTTTACTAGTTTTCACCAACCACTAGCTCTCTACAAAAGGATCGCAGTTACTATTCATACTGTATCATTTGTCTAAAATTGTACACGTCTCTAGTGAAAAGTGCAAGCCTTTTAGCAAAAATTCCTAGTTCGAACTTTCTGGTGAGAAGACACTTTGGATTTTGCTCCAGATACCACCAAAGAAGTCTTGAACTTTTTGAACCATCTGGTCGATAAATCCTTTCGCTCCGCGCATGCTTTCTGTCACGACGTTCGAAGTTTCCACATCGAATGCGGCTAAGGCTTCCACCGTTCCGTGGTCTTTCCCATCGACATAGCCAAGGTTTTCTCCTGGCATCTCAAAATTCAATGTTCCAACCGTCTGCCCTGCCTTCACAGGAGCCTTCACTTTGCCATCTTCTGTCTTCACATCATCAGAAGGCGTAAATGAAATCTTGATCTGGCTTAGTGCTGTTCCTTTTGGTACAGCCGCAATAAAGGTTTTCCCGTAATCCACGCCAAGCGTTTCTTCCGTTCCACCTTCTAATTGGATAGGCGCCAAATTTTGTACGGATTTTCCAGGCGCGCCGACAAGAAGGCCTTCATATTTCTTGAACACTTCATCTAATAGATGTCTTGTTACTTTGAAACGATTGAGTGGTTCTTTAGACCCCATAGATACGACAATCACCGAGAAGCCGTTACGTGTGGCAGTTGTTGTAATCGACGCACCGCTGGCATCACTCGTTCCTGTCTTCAACCCTGTTACCCCTTCGTATTCGAAGAGTAGCCCTGGAAGAAGGTAGTTAAAGTTATCCATCTTCGTTGTTCCTGAACTATTCGGCCGGAATGTTTGTGTTGGAATCGATGATACTTTTAAAATTTCAGGGAAATCATTCACCAAGTTCTTCGCGATAATCGCCACCGAACGCGCTGACATGCTATTTTCATCTTCATCACCGTAAGACGGATTCTTATCAGCGCCACCATATTTATTCGGTAGGCCTGTTACGTTAATGATCGTTGCGTCTTTAATGCCCCACTCATCGAGTTTGGCTTTCATACGTTCAATCCAGTTGGCTTCAGAACCTCCGATATATTCGGCCACCGCTAATGTTGCGGCGTTGGCGGAATAGATGGAAATCGCGTCGAATAATTCTTTAATCGTGTATTTTTCACTCGGTAAAAGCGGCACGTTGGATAAGCTATAGTTCGCACTCAATTGGTGAACGCGGTCGCTTACTGGGATTTGTGTTTCCCAAGTCACTTCTCCATTTTTAATCGCTTCTAAAATTAAATATTGTGAAATCATTTTACTCATGGAAGCAATCCCGCGAACTTCATCTTGATTGTTTTGCATCAAAATTTTTCCGCTCGTTTGCTCGATTGCGATGTAGCTTTGTACATCTTGAACCGCAGCTGCTTCCTCTTTTGCTTTTGCGTCATCTTGCGCATAAATTGCTGGTGTCACCGTCGTTGCTCCTACAGCAAAAATGCTGAGTGCACAGACGATTTTCTTCACCCATGTACGAGGACTTTTCATTATGTATATCTCCTAATTTCTCTCAAATCTGCTTATTAATGTTACCGAAAATCGAGGGGAAAAACAATGGTAAACTGATTAATCTTTTATTACAAAATAGGAAGGATTTTTTAATCTCATATTCGGTTTTTGTTCGAGCGTTTTTGCACATTCCCACCCCTATGCGATTCGTCATTTTTTTGTGTATTACAACGTTGTAATATTCGAAAAAATCACCCGGACAGAATGAAACTGACACTATTCCGTTTTATTTTTTTCAACTTCATAGTTTTTCCTATTTTTCGCAACAGTTTTAATTGTAAGCGCTTGATATAATGGTTTTACAACAATAAGGAGGGATGAAAATGAAAGTAGTCGTTGCTATCGATTCACTGAAAGGTAGCTTGTCTTCACTAGAAGCGGGTCAGGCCATCAAGGAAGGTGTTCAGGTCGTATACCCTGAAGCCGATGTGATTGTTCGCCCACTCGCAGACGGTGGTGAAGGAACGGTCGAAGCATTAGCCATCGGGATGGGAGGTGAACTTGTTCATGTGAGCGTCACTGGACCATTAGGAGAACCAGTAACTGCCGAATACGGAATCTTAAAAGCGGACGGTACGCGTCCAAAAACAGCAATTATCGAAATGTCTGCAGCCGCAGGGATTACGCTAGTTCCTGATGAAAAACGCAATCCAATGCATACTACAACATTCGGTGTCGGCGAATTAATTAAAGATGCCATCGATAATGGTTGTCGTCATTTTATCGTGGGAATCGGAGGAAGTGCCACAAACGATGGTGGTATCGGGATGCTGCAAGCGCTCGGATATGATTTCCTAGATAAAGACGGTGCTCCTGTCGGATACGGAGGCGCGGGTCTTCAATCGATTGCGCGCATCCAGGCTGAAAATGTCTTGCCAGAATTAAAAGAGTGTACTTTCCGCGTGGCGTGTGACGTAACTAATCCGCTCTGTGGTCCAATGGGCTCGAGTGCGATTTACGGCCCACAAAAAGGAGCAACTCCAGAAATGGTGAAGGAACTCGACGAGGCGCTTCTCCACTACGCCGAATTATCGAAAGAAACCTTTGACCATGCCGACCGCCTCTACCCAGGTACGGGTGCAGCCGGAGGAATGGGATTTGCGTTTCTCACTTACACAAATGCGGTTCTTGAGAGCGGCATTAAGATTGTCCTTGAAGAAACAGGTCTCGAAGACGAAATGAAGGATGCCGACTTTGTCATCACCGGTGAAGGACGCTTAGATAGTCAAACAGCCCTTGGAAAAGCTCCAATCGGCGTTGCTCATCTTGCGAAAAAACACGGCAAGAAAGTTCTCGCATTTGCAGGATGCCTCACACCAGACGCTGGGGTATGTAACGAAAACGGAATCGATGCCTTCTTCCCAATTTTGCGAAGAGTCATCACCGTTCAAGAAGCAATGGAAAAAGAAAATGCGCGCGAAAATATGATTCGCAGCGTGGAACAAGTATTTCGTTTAATCAAAGCAGTTCAATAGGAGGAAACTAAAATGACAGCACCAACCTTTTCAACATTAGGGGCCTTAGTCGGTCTCGTACTTGCTATTATTTTGATTGTTAAAAAAGTTCATCCAGCCTACAGTTTAATCTTCGGCGCTCTGATTGGGGGAATTATCGGAGGCGGCGGTCTTGCCGAAACGGTAAAAGCCATGGTCGGCGGAGCTCAAAGCATGATGTCTCCAGTTCTTCGTATCATGACGAGTGGGATTTTAGCCGGAGCATTAATTAAGACAGGCTCGGCTGAAACGATTGCCGATACGATTGTAAAGAAACTCGGCCAAAAACGTGCGATTGCAGCGATTGCGATTGCGACAATGATTATTTGTGCCGTTGGGGTCTTTATCGATATCGCCGTTATCACAGTAGCTCCAATTGCCATCGCTATTGCGAAAAAAGCAAACCTTTCTAAAGCTGGTATTTTACTTGCGATGATTGGTGGTGGTAAAGCCGGAAACATCATTTCACCAAACCCAAACACAATCGCCGCATCCGAAGCATTCGGAATCGACCTTACAGCGTTGATGGTGAAAAACTTAATTCCTGCCTTTGTAGCGCTATTCGTGGCCATTATCCTTTCTGGATTACTCGCTAAAAAAGGCGGCGCACATGAATTTGACGGTATTGATGAAGCAGGAACAAGTGGCGTATCTCTCTCTTTCTTAAAAGCCATGCTTGGACCAATCGTTGTAATCGCCCTTCTTGCCCTTCGCTCAATCGCTGGAATCAGCGTAGACCCATTAATCGCACTTCCTCTAGGTGGTTTAGTGACGATTGTTGTAACGGGTAATGCGAAAAACACGGTTGAATTTACTGAATTTGGGCTTAGCAAAGTTATCGGCGTATCAATTCTTTTAATCGGTACTGGTACGATTGCCGGAATCATCAAAGCTTCCGCATTGCAAGTCGATATGATTGCTCTTCTTGAAGCGATGAACATGCCAGCCTTCGTCTTAGCTCCTCTTTCTGGTATTTTAATGGGGGCTGCGACAGCTTCTACAACTGCCGGTTCAACGATTGCGTCTCAAACCTTCTCAGGTCCATTGACAGCAGCAGGCGTTCCAGCCGTATCTGCAGCAGCGATGATTCACGCAGGGGCAACTGTGCTCGACTCACTTCCACATGGTTCATTCTTCCATGCAACAGGCGGTTCTGTCTTCATGGCGATTGAAGATCGTATGAAATTAATCCCTTATGAAGCCATCGTCGGTTTATCAAGCACAATCGTCGCAACAATCCTTTACTTAATCGGATTCTAAAAGAGACGAGACTCGGTATAAATGATTCCTACGAATTCTCACGGATTTCTTTATAGTAGCTGTAACGTTGTACCGGTTCGAGCCAAAGTCTCTCACCTTTAAAGCCTCAAAGAGGGCGTACGGATTATAAATCCTACGCCCTCTTGTTCGTTTTAATACGTATTCACGTTACTGCAACTATAGAATCCGTGAATTCTTCGGAATCATTTCAACCTGCTACTCTTCTTATTACGATTAGCCATAACACATTGCAGATTCGTGCAAGAAAAAAAGAGCCCTAAGACTCTTTTTGTTAAAACCCTGGATGTTCTTTGAGGAAGGCTTCTTCTTCGGGAGTTGAAGTTCTGCCAAGCACACGATTTCTGTGTGGGTATCGTCCGAAGCGCTCAATGATTTCACGGTGCAGGAGTTCGTATTTCTTCCGACGCTCAAGCCCTGGTTCGTCAAACCATTTTGCTGCCCAATCATGCACGGCTAAAGACTCCGAATGCATGAACGGCATCACGACAAAGCCACGTTCTTGAACGGTGAACGTATCCCAATCAGACATTGCCTCTTTAGCAAGCTCCACTGCTAATGCATCTGAAGCAAACGCCTTAGCATCATCCCTAAACATATTTCTAGAAAATTGATCTAGCACGATAATTTCTGCCAGGCGGCCTTTTGCACTACGACGCCACTCGGTAGTTTTCCATGTAACAATCGCTTCGTAAGTTTCTAAAAAGCGCGAGCGAATCTCATCATCGAATTCCTCTGATTTCTTAAACCAATCGGAAGGCTCACATTCCACAAACCAAAAATCGAGAACCTCTTGTGGAGTTGCCATCATTATTCTACCGCTGCTTTCTTTGTCTTTTCGTCGAGTTGGTCGTTCATACGGCCGTATTTATACCCTTGAAGGTCAACCGTTACAAATAAGAACCCTAAGTCTTGCATCATCGCGTTGATTTCCTCATGATTCTTCACGAGTTTTTCGATTTGGTCTGCGCCGACTTCGATACGGGCTAAGTCTTGATGCACGCGTACACGTACTGGTTCAAATCCACGCTTCGTGAAGTACTCTTCCGCTTTGAAGACTGCTTCTACTTTTTCAGGAGTGATGCGTGTTCCGTAAGGGAAACGAGATGCTAAACTGCATGAAGGAGTTTTGTTCCAGTTAGTGACGCCTGCACGTTTGGCTAACTCACGAATTTCTGATTTATATAATCCCGCTTCTTGTAAGAGACTACGCACGCCTTCTTCATTACGCGCCTTCACACCTGGGCGATAATCATTGATGTCATCCATAATCAACCCATCTGAAAGCACGGTAAATCCTTCGCTCTCTACATTCTTTTTAATCGTTTGATAGAGCATTTTCTTACTATAGTACCAGCTGTTTGGTGTATTTGAGGCGATATGTGGATCAGAGAGTTCTTCCATTTCAAGCCCTAGCACACGCGCACCCATTTCCGTTCCAAGGTCAATCGCTTCACTAAATTCACGGTCTGAGAATAACTCAGAGTTCACTACTGCTGCGATGACATTATCACGGCCAAGCGTATCCACGGCGATTTTTAATAGGTAACTACTATCAATCCCGCCTGAATATGGGACAACAATTTTCCCAACTTCCTTCAGCAATTCGCGTAATCGTGCTTCTTTTTCATCCATTCTCGATTCCTTCTTTCTTTATTAAAAGCTTTCGCGTCCTGTAAATTCTTCTAAATAAGCTTTATCTAATACCACTAATTTTTGATTGTGGATTTTAACCACGCCTTCTTCTTTAAGGTCATGAATAATGCGGTTCACGCTATTACGAGTAGAGATTCCACAAAATCCTGCGATATCCTCATTCGTAACGTTAAAATCAATGAGGATTCCGCCTTCTGCTTCCACCCCAAATTGATTCACTAATTTATATAGGAAAGAACATACTGCTCCTTTTTTCCCGTTCATTGTCATATATTGCAACGACTCGATGGTTTCAGATAATTTATTACGGTAATATTCACGCACGTAATCTTGCAACTGTTGGTCGTTTTTCACGTATTCCCAAAACTTAATACGAGGGATACGGTAGAACGTTGCTTCGTCGCTTTCGATACGGACGTTAAATGGTGCAGATGTGTAGTTCGACACCTCATCACGTACCAATGAAACAATATCGACCGGTGTCACATAATCTAAATTAAACTCACGGCCATCATTCATAATGATACTTGTCTTTACAACCCCATCGATTAACACATACGTATACGCTTGTTCCAAACCACGGTAAGCCAAGTACATATGTTTTTTCTTCTTTATAATAGGGGTATTTTCTTTTTCTAAAAAATTAATTAAATATTCTTCGTTGTTCAAATTGAACACTCCCTTAAGCAAATTCCTATACACACTATTATCATCTTATCACAAAAATTAACGTTAACAAATGTTACTAACCTTTGAGACTTCCAAGTGCACTATTTTACGTATACTTATAATCGTATTAAAAATTTAAGGAGATGTTATCATGGTTGAAATTAAACTACCTTATGACAAAAAATCTATTACTGCTGTAATTCCTGACAAAAACTTTGCTGGATTACTTGAATCTAAAGCTGAAAACTACCACAACCCACTTTCTGAACAAGAAACAGTGGAAAAATCTATGGATAATCCAATTGGTAGCCAAACATTAGAAGAATTAGCAAAAGGCAAAAAAGATATCGTGTTAATCAGTTCTGACCATACACGTCCAGTTCCTTCACATATCATCACACCAATCATTTTACGTCGTATCCGTAGCGTAAACCCAGACGCTCGTATCCGTATTTTAGTTGCGACTGGTTTCCACCGTCCTTCAACTCGCGAAGAGTTAATTAACAAATACGGTCAAGAAATCGTGGACAACGAAGAAATCGTAATGCACATTTCAACAAACGACGAAGACATGGTTAAAATCGGTCAATTACCTTCAGGTGGTGACTGCATCATCAACCGTATCGCTGCTGAAGCAGACTTACTAATCGCTGAAGGATTTATCGAAAGCCACTTCTTCGCTGGATTCTCTGGCGGACGTAAATCAGTTCTTCCTGGGGTTGCTTCATATAAAACAATCATGGCAAACCACAGTGGTGACTTTATCGACTCAGACAAATCACGTACTGGTAACTTAGACCACAACCCAATCCACGAAGATATGTTATACGCAGCACGTACTGCAAACTTAGCCTTCATCGTAAACGTTGTATTAGACGGTGAAAAACATATCATCGGTTCATTTGCCGGAGACATGGTTGAAGCGCATAAAGTAGGTTGCGAATTCGTTCGTGAATTAGCTCATGTTACTAAAATTCCTTGCGACATCGCCGTTTCAACAAATGGTGGTTTCCCATTAGACCAAAACATCTACCAAGCGGTTAAAGGAATGACTGCTGCTGAAGCTACAAACAAAGAAGGCGGCGTGATTATCATGGTTGCTGGATGTCAAGATGGTCACGGTGGTGAAGGTTTCTACCGTAATTTAGCAGACGTTAAAGATCCTAAAGATTTCTTAGACCAAGCCATTAACACTCCAAGACTTGAAACAGTTCCAGACCAATGGACTTCACAAATCTTAGCGCGTATTCTAGTGCATCACCACGTAATCTTTGTTTCTGACTTAGTTGAACCAAGTCTTATCACAAACATGCATATGGAATTAGCGAAAACATTTGACGAAGCTCTTGCACGTGCCTTCGAACTTCAAGGAGCAGACGCAAAAGTAACAGTTATCCGCGATGGATTATCTGTTATCGTTGAAGATAAATAATATGAAACAAGAAGAAATCCTACAACAAGTTAAAGATGGACGCCTCTCAATCGAAGAAGCGTCCACCCTTCTGAAAGGGATTGAAGACATTGGTTACGCGGCCATTGATCTTTCTCGCCAAAAGCGCAATGGATTTCCAGAAATCATCTATGGTGAAGGAAAAAACATTGAGCAATTAATTGGCATCATCACGGCAATGAATGAGCATAAAACAGCTATTCTTGCAACACGCGTGAACGCTGAAAAAGGGGAAGCTCTAAAACAAACTTTCCCAGAAGGCGTCTATGAACCTCTCGGACGTACCTTCGTCCTTAACCCAATCGCCCCAAAACATGAACACTACATCGCAGTTGTCACAGCTGGCACAAGCGACATTCCGGTTGCCGAAGAAGCAGCTGTCACTGCGGAGACATTCGGAAATCGTGTGAAACGCATTTACGATGTTGGAGTTGCGGGGATTCACCGCCTCTTCAATCGTCTCGAAGACATCCAAGGCGCTAGCGTCGTGATTGTCATCGCCGGTATGGAAGGTGCGCTTGTCAGTGTCGTTGGCGGTTTAGTAGACGTTCCTGTGATTGCCGTTCCAACCAGCATCGGATATGGGACGAATCTTCAAGGCGTGACGACTTTACTCAGCATGCTGACTTCTTGCGCAAGCGGCGTTACTGTCGTGAACATCGACAACGGCTTTGGCGCAGCGTATTCAGCAAGCATGATTAACAACATTCGAGGAGGACTCGCATGAGCACATTATATTTAGAACCATTTTCTGGGCTGAGCGGTGATATGCTAAATGCTCTTCTACTCGATTTAGGAGCCGACCGCAAACATCTTGAAGAAGCCCTTAAGACCATTTCCCTCGACGGTTATCATCTTCATGTAGACCGTATCGCGAAAAGCAGTATTTGGGGAACAGACTTCGATGTGCATATGGAACACGGTGAAAAAGACCATGGCATCGCTGGTGACTTTGATCATCATCACGACCACGAGCATGTGAATGAACATACACATGCTCATTCACATGCGCACGAAGAACACACACATGCACACACTCACTCTCATGAGCACACACATGAACATTCACACGAACATGAACACGATCATCATCATGAGCATGAACATACTCACGACGGTCATTCTCATGAACATACACATAGTCATCATCACCATCACGGAGAAGTTCGTGGGTTGAAGGAAATCGAAACGATTATTCTTTCAAGTGATGTCAGTGACTTTGTAAAAGAAAAAAGTTTGGAAGTATTTCGTGACATCGCACAAGCGGAAGCAAACGTACACCAAATGCCTGTGGAGGAAATTCACTTCCACGAGGTTGGCGCAACAGACTCTATCATCGACATCATGAGTTTCTTCATTTTGTGGGAAACACTCGACATCGATGCAGTTTACAGCACTGCTGTGACTGAAGGTAGCGGCACAATTACCGTTGCACATGGAGTCATGCCTGTACCAGTACCTGCCGTAATGCAATTAAGACTCGGAACTGCCATTCCATTCTCACAAGACTTTGACATTCATACAGAGCTTGTGACACCAACCGGCCTTGCTCTCTTTAAGGCTATCCGCCCAGTATTTGCACAACCTTCAAACCTAACTGCTACTAAAGTCGGTTATGGTTTTGGGAAACGCGACACGGGTAAATTCAATGCGTTACGCGGAACACTCTTAGAGAAAAGTTCGCTTTCTCATCAAGTCGTGACTTCCAATAACGATGAAATCATTCAAATCGATACAACCATCGATGACCAAAGCGGTGAAGAGCTTGGCTACATCATGAGCCTTTTATTAGAAGAAGGCGCGCTTGATGTGCACTACACCCCCGTTTACACAAAGAAAAACCGTCCGGCAACACATCTCACACTTCTCATCCAAGAAGGAGACCTCGAACGGTTTACAGCCATTTTATTCGAACAAACATCTACGATTGGCTTTCGTTATCAAAACGTCCAACGTAAAGTCATGACGCGCACTTTCGAGACGCAACAAACGAGCCTCGGAGAAGTGAAAGTAAAGAAAAACCAATATGGTACTTTTACAAAATCAACATTAGAATATGAAGACTGCGCTAGAATCGCCCACGAAACTGGATTATCGATTCAAGCCGTCTATCAACAATTAATAAAAGAATTACATTAAGGAGAATCAACCAATGGATCAAACATTTATGCATTTATTATTATCAGAATTTATGGGAACAGCGCTCATGATTATCTTCGGGGTCGGCGTACACTGTGATGACGTCTTGAAGAAAACAAAATACGCTGGAACAGGTCACTTATTCGCCATCACAACATGGGCATTCGGTATCACTGTTACTTTATTCATCTTCGGTGGTGTAAGTATCAACCCTGCTATGGCGCTTGCTAAAGTAGTTTTAGGAGTACTTCCTGCAGAACAATTCATCCCTGTTGCTATCGCTGAATTCTTAGGCGCATTCGCTGGTGCGGTAATCGTATGGTTCATGTACGCAGACCACTTCACAGCTTCTGAAGGCCAAGTAGACGGAATCGCCATCCGTAACATCTTCTCTACAAACCCTAACTTACGTAACTTACCACGTAACTACTTCGTCGAAGCATTCGCAACTTTCATTTTCTTAACAGCTATCTTAGCTACTGAAAATGTAAACAAAGAATTATTACCAATCGTAGTTGGATTAATCGTATGGGCTGTCGGTATGGGTCTTGGAGGTACAACTGGATTCGCGATGAACCAAGCTCGTGACTTAGGACCTCGTCTTGCTTACCAATTATTACCAATCAAAAACAAAGTGAATAACGACTGGCAATATGGATTATTAGTACCTGGTACTGCTCCATTCATCGGCGCTGTATGTGCTGCATTCTTCGTTCGTTACTACTTAGGTTACTTTATTTAAAATGATATCTGTTTAAAAAAATACGCGGAAGAGAATACTATTCTCTTCCGCTTTTTCTATATCATTTACTGATTCTTTTCTTTTATCAATTGTTCTAACTGCGGGGACCAACTGCCTCCACCAGAAACTAATTTCCCGTCAGAGTCATTTTTATGTAAAAACACGGATACTGTATACTCTTTATGATCATTTACAAACAAATACACAATAATCCCGCCCATCGGATTCTTTTCAAAGGATGAAATTTCATACGATTGAATCACTCCCTTAGGTGTAAAAGCATCTTTATCAATATACTTTAAATCTTTCTCGTATACTTTCTTAGCTTCTTCACTATTTACAATAGAACTCATCTTCATCTGCTCTATGTATCCTATGGCTTTAAAACAAACAAATAAAACAGCCACTACTACAAGTAATGTAGCTATAACTTTCCCTATCCGTTTAAACAGCATCGTTTTAAACTCCTTTTTATCATCGTCAGTTATAGTATAACAAAAAACTCCTTATACAAAAACAGCCGACTATTTCTAGTCAGCTGTGTCTTGTTTACTTGCATCTATAATTTTCTTGCGGTAATCCTTGTTCCGTCTCAATGTGAAATAGTCTGGAACGGGATCTTGGCCGCCTCTTATAAATGGATGGCATCTGCAAATGCGTCCGCACCCCATCAACACGCCTTTTAGCGCGCCATGCTTTTCAACTGCCTGAATCATATAGCTCGAGCAGGTTGGTCTGTAGATACATGAAGGCGGGAATAATGGAGAAATCCACTTTTGATATCCTCGCACGAGTGCAATCATGATTTTTTTCATATCGATACTGCTTTCTTAATTAATGAATCTGAAGAAGGCTTCTACTCCTTCTGCTGCAATCAGTGTATAAACGTATAATGTGACTGGTTTTGCGATTAAACAAATGGCCACGAATTTCTTAAAGGTCATATGACTAAGTCCTGCGACCATACATAGGAAATCATCTGGGAATCCAGGAAGAACCAGCGCCCAAAAGAAGATGCGTTCGAAATGTTTTCCTTTGTCCAAATAACCGATGTATTTATTGTACGTATCATCATCTACGAACGCCTTCGCCAACGTCTCACCGTAGCGACGAGCTAACCAGAAGTTGATACAAGAACCAATCATGATTCCCACAAAATTATAAATCCAGCCGTAAAGAGGCCCGAATACAATATGCCCGATGACACAGGTTAAGCCTCCCGGAATAATCGGATAGACTACTTGCGTAATTTGAATCAGGATAAAAATCAAAATTCCTACCCATCCAGAATGGGCAATGCTTTCACGGAATGGTCCGTCTATCGCAAAATAATCATTCTTGGCCACGAGCCATCCTAAAATAATCGTTAAAACAATCCCGATAATCGTTACGATACGAATGATTTTACGATTGAGTTCTATTGCTTTTTGAGTGTCCACGATGTACTCCTTTTTTGTTGTTACATGCATTATAACAGAGATTGCTAAAAGTTCCTTAGCAACTTTCTTAGTTTTTGTTTAAGATTCATTCTCTTCCAAATTCCAAGGTTTCACAACCGTGATATGTTCCATCAATGCTTCTTGTCGTCCAAGTTGCTCCAAGCGGGCCTTACGACGTTCTTCGTAGCCGCTGCAAATGAATTTCTCTTCATCCGTTTCTGGAACGATGGCATCCACTGTAAAATCCGTTTCGCCATCGCGAGGAAGTGCCACAAATGTCCAAAAGCTTGTCGCCGCTAAATAGCGTTCACCGTTCAAGACATCTTCTCCGACCACTTTGCAGAAGACTTCCACACTCTTCTTACCTGTTCCTGAGATATACGTCTCTACGCAGACCGAATGTCCTAATGGAAGTGGTTTTAAATAATTCATCGCGTCTACCGATGCCGTTACCGCAAGACGACGACAATGACGGGACACCGTAATCGACGCACAGTCATCAATAATTCGTGTTAAATTCCCTCCGAATAAGGTGTTATGCATATTCACATCGAACGGGAAAATTCTACGCGCTTGAATCGCACGTGTTTGGCTACATGTTTTTGTACTCATTTGATTAGCTCCTTGGATAGTTTACTGTTCCATTCTAACATGAATCTAAATTGCGTTCAAAGACACCTAACTAATTCTGATTTCTACGAATCCTCTAGATTTTTGATAATAGCCGTAACGTTGCACCGGTGAGAGCCGCAAGTAGAAAAAAAGACCCACAGTGTGAGTCCAGTTATCCTGTTATTTTTTCTTTGCGCGTTTTGCTTCGTGGATTAGCTTTAACGCTCTCTTTCTTGTTTTGATATTTGGGCTCTTCATTTGACGATAAGCCGTTGCTAAATCTTGTTTCATTAACCTTACCTCCTCTTCTACCAGCTTGCTTTTTGAACGCCTGGAATCAATCCTTGATGCGCTAATTCTCTAAACTTAATACGAGACATTCCAAATTTACGCATCACTCCTCTTGGGCGACCATCGATTTCATCACGACGGTTGAGACGGTTCGGGTTGGAATCTTTAGGGAGTTTTCTTAGCCCTTCAATGTCTCCAGCTTGCTTTAATGCATAGCGTTTTTCAGCGTAATGTTCGATGAGCGCTTGCTGTTTTTGATACTTTGCAATTTTAGATTTCTTTGCCATTTTCTTCTCTTCTTTCTAAATCGAAATAATTACGTTTTACATTGTATCAATTGTTCCTTTTAAAATCAAGTGGTTTACCCAAACAAAAAAGAGAGCTTCTTTCAAAGCTCTCTTTCCTTATCGTTTATTCTAAAATTAGTCAATTCCAACTTCTTTGCGAACAACATCCACGATACGTGTAACGTAGTCGTGAACAAGTTCGTTTGTTGGGGCTTCAACCATGACACGAACAAGCGGCTCTGTACCACTTGGACGCACAAGAACGCGTCCGTTTCCTGCCATTTCTGCTTCAACAGCATCGATGACTTCTTTAATCGCTGGAACTTCCATCACGCCATTTTTATCGCTCACACGGATGTTCACTAATTCTTGTGGGTATGTTGGTACTTCACTTGCTAATTCGCTTAATGTTTTACCAGTTTGTTTCATCACATTCATTAATTGAATGCCTGAAAGTAAGCCGTCTCCTGTTGTGTTTAAATCAAGGATGACGATATGTCCTGATTGTTCTCCACCGAAGTTGTAGTTGTTTTTACGCATTTCTTCAACAACGTAACGGTCACCTACAGCTGTTTGAAGGGCAACCATGCCTTCAGCTTCTACCGCTTTATGGAATCCTAAGTTACTCATAACAGTTGATACGATTGTATCTTTGCTTAGCGTTCCTTGGTTTTTGAAGTGTTTACCAAGGATGAACATGATTTTATCGCCATCAACGATTTCTCCATTTTCATCCACTGCGATACAGCGGTCGCCGTCGCCATCGAAGCTTAATCCAAGATCTGCGCCTGTTTCTTTCACAAAGGCCACTAACGCTTCTGGATGTGTTGATCCAACGCCCTCGTTAATGTTCACGCCGTTTGGTTTGTCACCCATTGTGTGGAAGTCTGTGTCTAAATCAGCGAATAGACGCGTTAACATTGAAGCAGTTGCTCCGTTTGCGCCGTCTAAAGCGACTTTCATGCCTGATAATGAATCCACTGTATTTTGTAGGAATTGGCTGTATTTCAATGTTCCTTCTAAATACTCATCCACTGTTCCTAATGCATCTGTAGAAGGACGTGGTAATGTGTCTTCCTCAGCATCTAATAACGCTTCGATTTGTGCTTCAGTTTCGTCCGTTAATTTGAAACCGTCTGAACCAAAGAATTTAATTCCGTTATCTTGTGCTGGGTTGTGTGACGCTGAAATCATAACCCCAGCTACAGCCCCTTGCATACGTGTTAAGTACGCAACACCTGGAGTTGGAATGACTCCAAGTTGCATGACTTCAATCCCTACAGAAAGTAATCCTGCGATTAAAGCATGCTCTAATAATTGACCTGAAATACGAGTATCACGACCCACTAATACGCGTGGATGTGCGTTTCCTTCCGCTTGTTGCAATAAAACGTAACCGCCATAGCGACCTAGTTTAAATGCTAATTCAGGTGTTAATTCTGCATTCGCTACTCCGCGAACGCCATCTGTTCCAAAATATTTCCCCATTGTGTTGTTCTCCTTCACCCGTTATTGGGCTTGTGTTGTTTCTTCTTTTGTGGTTTCTACCGGTTCTTCTGTTGTCACAGTTTGTGTAGTCGACGCTTCTGTCGCCGTTAAACTGTTATTTGTCACCGTAATTGTAACCTCGATGGTTTCAGGTGAAATGCTATGCACCCCTGAAGGCAGCGTCAACGTAATTGTTTTCGTTGTCGACTGCTTAATATTGCTCACGTCCACTACTACAGGTATAGCCGTGATTTGGTCTAAGCTCGATTGAGCTCCTAAAATTGTAACTTGCTTAGTAGTAGAATTCAATAAATATGAATAGCCTGGTGACTTCCCTGTCGTTGTTAAGATTAACGGAACCGTCTTTTGACTCGATGAAATTGGAACGCGAACTTGCACGCGTTCTGGATCAATTTTCACCGCTACAGGTTTCCCTGTTGCGTCGAGCGCTTGTAATTGAGCCGTAGTCGTATAGTCTGTTTTCGTTCCTTCAGGAATCGCCACTTTTGCGACTACTTTATCCACTTGGTTCACGATGGATGTTGCTGCTTTCACCGTTACAGTGGCTGGTGAAGCGACTCCTTCGCCGACTTGATAGCCATTTCCAATACTTGAAGCATCGGCCTTCACGACAACTGGGACTTCCTTCGTTGTGATTTTTTCGATGTTAATTTCTACTGTTTCTGGAGACACAATTCCATGGACTCCTGTAGGTAATCCTGTCACCTCAAGTGTGATGGTGTGTTTTCCTTCGCCTAATTCTGTTAAATTAGGTGTTTTTACACGATAAGTTCCATTTCCTGTTGTGCTTAAAATTAAGCTATTTGGGCCTTCCAGACGTAGCGCAACAGAATCAGGTAATCCTGTTACGGCATATTCATCACTGTTGATATCCACGTAAATAGGTACATTAGAAATCGTATTTGAACTTGATTGTGGATTTAACGATGATGAACGCAAGCCCCCATTTGCATCGGTTGCTAACGCGAAGAGGAAGATAGTTAAAATAAACGACATCACTAGTAAAAATGATTTACGATTCATCCATTCAGCCATTTGAACGACCTCCTTTGAAGAAGTCACGGACCCAACGGACAATCGTTGGTTCTGCATCTCCTTGGTCTTCAACCACTAGCTGTTCAGATAGAACGGCTACTAATTCGCTTGAACTTAGCTCACGGTGTAATTTCTCACGAATCGCAACGCTGACTTTCCCTGTTTCTTCAGAAATAATAATCGTAATCGCATCGCTGACTTCACTAAGTCCGATAGCAGCACGGTGACGCGTTCCTAATTCTTTCGGAATCATCTTGTTTTCTGAGAGTGGCAAGTAGCATGCTGCTGCGGCAATCTTGTAGTCACGAATAATTACTGCCCCATCGTGAAGCGGTGTGTTTGGAATGAAAATATTCGTAATCAACTGATTCGAGATATCTGAATGAATCGGAATTCCTGTATTGATAAACTCTTCCAATGAGTTGCCTTGTTCAATCGAAATCAACGCCCCAATACGACGTTTCGCCATATACTGAATCGCTGTATTCAATTCGGAAATCATGACTTCTGCTTCATTAGCACTTTCGTATTTACGAGAGAAGAAGTTCGAACGACCGATGTGCTCTAACCCGCGACGAATTTCCGGTTGGAAAACGATTAGCGCCGCCACAACTCCCCATTGAATCACGAAGTTCATAATCCAGTCCAAGGTGTTTAAGCCTAGGAAGAAACTGAGGAACTTAATCGCTGCGATTACCGCAATTCCCTTCATTAGGTTAATCGCACGAGTTCCTTTAATAATGACTAAAATATTATAGAGTATATACCACACAATCAGAATATCAATCAGATTGCGAAAACTCCCCCATGAAAATAAACTGTTCCAATTTATTTGCATAAAGTTAACCTCTCTTCCACCAATATGTACCTTTCTATTATAGCACAGATAGCCCCTAAACTAAAAAGTGCACCTTCAAAGTTTACAAACTTATAAAGAAAAAAGAGGCTTTTTTACCCATAAAAAAACGCCTTGCCACTCAGCAAGACGCTTCAAATTTTATTCTGCTTCAATATTTGCAATGTAGTAAGAGTACCCACCCGTCACTGCAATTAAGATAAT
>CAUVGI010000017.1:0-22544 GCA_963551375.1 uncultured Streptococcus sp.
TTTCCAACCTTTTAGTAAGCATGGGGCCGTGGACACTCTACCAGATGGTAAGTTTTGCCCTCGTCTGCGTGTGTGCGTTGCTTCTTCGTCCACTATGGCGAAAAAGAAAACAATTCCCGCGCCTAGCTTGGATTGTGTTTCCAATCTTTTCAGGACTGATGGGCTACTTATATGGCTTTATCATCTCAATTTTCTGGGTATACAGCATGCCTGATCTGAACTTCTGGATTTACTACTTAAACGGCGTTCTATTCGATACGTACCACGCCATCGGAAACATCGTCTTCTGGATCTTATTGATTCCAATCTTCGAAAAGCTAAAACCATTCAAAATACTACAAAAATAACAACAGACTTAAAATCACCCCTTAAAAAAGATGGTTTTAAGCCTGTTTTTTTCTTTATAAATGATGATGTAAAATCTTTACGGATATCTTTATAGCAGAGTTCATAAGGAACGCTTATTAATTCTTTTCCGGATTTCGAATAAATTCCCAAATCTTAGACACGTCGTCTAAACTCCTTGACACTTTTGTATTGACATCCACTGTTCCTTCTGCGTCATAAACATTGTGCACTCCGTACAGAACAATTTCATTTTTTGTATTTACATATACTAATTTTAGATTGATAACCCTGTCTTCTTTCGAGTCTCCTGGATAATTAACGAACAGCACCTGTTTGATATCTTTAGGATAATGATTATAGAGCTGCTCTATCTTCGGATCATCCTTATCAAACTTTACTCCGGTCCCTGCATAATACGAGATCGTATTATTCTCAAGAAGCACGGTATTTGCTATATCTTTTTGCAAATTGATTTGTAGCTTTGGAGCCATCTTAACGATACCCTTAGTATTCCAAAGATATACAACATCCTGTTTATCAATAAAATAGCTACCTTGAATATCTTTCACATTATCCATTATCTTTCTAAATTCCCCGTCATACTGCTTAAAATAAACAGTTCCGTCCTTCGTTAACGTAAAGAATCTCCAAGCTGAATCTCCCATCGATGATACTTTGACGACATCTTTAACATCTTCAATTTTCGTTAATTCTTTGAAATCTTTGTCGAATCCATTATATGGTTTTATCCCATAAGCATACAAGTTCCCATCCTTATCAACTGCTAAGAGTCCCATTTGAGTTCCGGATGCCATAACGATATTGCTACCGATTTTTTTCGGTTCGCCAAGATATCCGATATACAAATCGTTATTATTATCAATCCAAACTTCTGAAGATACTACTTGTTTCACATTTTCAATATATTTCGTTAGAGATTCGGTAAATTTATCGTAATTCTCCATTTGAACTCCTCTACCAATATAATAGACGTTCCCTTTATTAGACAGTACCTTTATTCCCTGGGATGTTAAATCATACTGTGCGACTTCTTCTGCTCCAAGGTTTCCACATGCAGCAAAAACAACTACACACATTAACGCTAGAAGCATCCCTAATATTCTTTTTGCTTTTTCCATTGTCATACTCCTTTTTGATAATTTTCAAATGACGATTACTTATTTTAGTTGATAATTCAATATATCTTTTTCTAATTTTTTGATGGGGTACTGCGCCTTTACTTTGATTTTTGCATTGTTACATCCAGCGTAGCCTTGCACGACATCCACTTGTGGAATGACTACCCAATCTCCCAGAACTTCTTGCGCGACTTCTGTGTTTTCATCCAAAATGCACACGAAACGGTATTCTCTCTCGTGTTGCCACTCTTTGAATTTTGCAAATGTCGCCTTAATATAGAAATTCAGATTCGAATACGAGAATTGATTGCTATTGCTTCTCGTGTTCGGACGTTTATCAATATATTCCACCGGACCGTATACACAGAGTCCGTCTATCTTCAAGGAATGAATTTTATCCAAAAGACTCGCATATGAATACTCAAGCGCATACCCTGCGTGGCTATTGGCGTAATAAGACCACATTAAAATATTATCTGCGGCGTGCGTAAAGCAAAACACACGGAAGAAATCCATCATCGAATGACCGTCCGCGTAGTAGCAATTACAGTCAAACGGGTCGTTGAAATGCTTCGGATGACTAAACGACACATTCCCTTCCACCACCTGATACGGATTCTTCTCAATCGTTTCCTTGGCATAGTACTTCACAAAAACTTGTCGTTCTTCTCGAATCGCTGCTTCTGCCTTTTTAAAATACGTCTCAACGTCTTCTTTAAATACCCCTTGAAACTGTTCGACTAACTGATCTGGTGCTAAAAATCCAAGTCTGATATTCTTCGCGAGCTGGTCATTGAACTCTTTATCCGCCTTTTCTACGTCAAACCCTTGCGGAATCTTCGTATTCGCATTTTGAATATACACAATCTTTTTACACTCTAGGTCAGCCGGTTCTTTCGTCGGTTGTTTAAACAGCGACACAAACACTTTCTCTTTTGTTTTGCGGTTGGCTACTAAAAAACAATTACTATCTAAGAAGGATTCCACCAAGCGGTACTCTTTATGCGTTTGTAAAAATGTCGCCTTAGCAATCAAATAACGATACAGCTCGATGTCCTCTTTTAAAATGATTTTCAACAACCCCACCTCCTCACTGAGAGTATAACATTTCCTAGAGTCAGTTTGAAGCTTGGTAGAGATTGAGACGTAGGCTCAATCCGGTGCCCCATTATGACTATTATGAAGACATCCGAGGAATCTGAAAGATAGACGCAAGTCTACTTTTATTATTTTTAGCACTTTCAGCACACAAAAAAAGGAGGGGTTGCCCCCTCCTTTGATTAGTCATTATCTTCATAGGTTTCGTCTGTTTCGCCTTCTTCAGCACGAATCTGCTCGAGTTCTTCCTCAGAAAGTTTTATGACATGGATCTTACGAATACGATCATTCTCAGTTTCTGTCGGTTGTAACAGATACCCTTCGAATCTCACTTTCACTACCTCATCATCATCTGGGAAGTAGCCAAGCTTCTCGATAATTGCACCCGCCATTGTGTCCACTTCATCAGACTCTAATGACGTTTGATAAATTTGATTGAATCGGTCGAGCGACATTCCGGCATCAATCACCGAATTGTTTTCGTCGATTTCTACGACTTCTTTTTCTTCTTCGTCGTATTCGTCTTCGATATCTCCGACGATTTCTTCAATCAAGTCTTCTAATGTAACAATCCCTTCAACTCCGCCGTATTCATCTTTCAATACCGCTAAGTGTTGACGAGTTTTTCTAAATTCTACTAATAAATCATCCACGAAAATCGTTGATGGAACGAATACTGGCTCATGCGCTAAGGCACGTAAGTCAATATTGTCGAATCCTTGCTCTTTTGCAGCACGGAAAACATCTTTTACGTGAATTACTCCGATTACTTTATCCTTATCTTCTTCGTAAAGAGGAAGACGAGAATAAGAACAGTTCAAGATAGTCTCTAGGTTCTCTGAAATATCGTCATCCACATCGAGCATTAATGTATCTGTACGTGGAACCATCACTTCACGTGCTAGTTTTGTATCTAGAGAAAGCACCCCTTGCATCATCGCAAACTCGGAAATATCAATCGCTCCGTCGTTACGACTGTTGGCAAGTAAAGACTTCATCTCGCTTCGTGTTAATTTTTCTTCTACTCGTGTAAATTCAATCGGTGTAATTCGTTTTAATAACCCTGTTGAGAACGTCAAAATCCATACGAATGGTTTTGAGATCTTTTTGACAAACAAAATAATCCCTGCAGTATGTAACGCAATCGGTTCTGCCATTTGCAACGCCACTTGTTTTGGATATAACTCCCCGAAAACTAAAGTGAGGTATGATAGAACGACCGTCACAATAATTAATGCTAATGTTTCAGCTCCAGGAATGTTTCCTAATAATGGTTGGATTCGTGAAGAGAAACTTGTTGCGGCAGACGCACTCGAGAAGAATCCTGCGAATGTAATGGCTACTTGAATCGTTGCGAGAAACTCATCCGAATTCTCTAACAAGCGCATTACCTTGATTGCTTTTTTATCTCCTTCTTGCGCTCTTTGTGCCATTTTCCCTTGGTTGATAGACACGAACGCAATCTCCGCTGCGGCAAAAAATGCATTTAATGCAGTTAATAATACAATGATTAAGATCTGGACTCCCAGCGAACTCCCATCTGAATCAGCTGTCATAATTTTGTTAACCCCTTTTAACTATAGATTTTACCTATTCTATGAATGGTATAGAGATATCATATCAGTTTTTTTTGAAAAATCAAGATTTTCCCCTGTTTTGTAATGGTTCTTTAATGTTTAAAGCCCTTTCTAATGCATTTTTCAGAAAGATTCTTTTCGTTTTCTCATCATTTCCTAACTTTTCTAGTTACAATTTCGCCAAAAAGTGGTACTATGGTAATGAAACCAATCTCAAGGAGGAATGAGTATGTTATTAAAATCTCTTGTAGTTCCAAAAAAGAGTCTAACGGTCGTTAAAGAATCATGCACGTTAGAAGAAGCGATTAAGATTTTAGAAGAATCAGGATACCGCTGTGTTCCTGTATTAGATGAAACGGAAACGTTCTTTAGAGGAAACATTTATAAAATGCATATCTATCGCCACAAAGCAAACGGTGGAGATATGAGTCTTCCAGTTACTCATTTAATTAAGAACTCGACTAAATTCATCAGCGTGGATAGCTCTTTCTTCAAAGTGTTCTTCACGATTAAAGAATTACCTTACATCGCCGTATTAGATAAACAACAACGTTTCTACGGAATCTTGACACACAGCAGCTTACTTGGCATGCTTCAAGAATCATGGAACGTGAAAAACGGTTCTTACGTATTAACGATCATCTCTGGCGGTGAAAAAGGTGCACTTGCGAACATCTCTAAAGTGATTAACAAGTACGCTTCTATCGCCAACGTAATGACTATCGATACTGAGAAAGATAAAAGCTTACGTCGTATCTTGGTGACATTGCCAGCAGGCGTAACAAAAGACACCCTACAACAAATCATCGACAACCTCGAAAAGAAAGACTACTCAGTCGCTGAGGTGGAAGATTTGCAAAATAACTAGGATGTGAGCAAAAGCGCTCATAGGCGATGACGGTTCGCGGTTTTGCCGTAAGCGGTCTGAAAGACCGTGCGGACAAAACACGAAAGGCTTGAGCCTATGCTTTTGCGAACTCAACTACTAGGATGTGAGGGCGAACGCTCAGGACTGAATCACTGGACCGGAGTAACGCAAGGGACTGCTTGCAGTCGTGCGGATACTTCGGGAAGTGGACGTCAGTCCTGTGAGCCCGAACTCAACTTCACAGGCAGAACGCCAGAACACAAAAAACCAGCACACCAGCCTTCAGCTAGTGTGCTGTTCTTTTTTCTTTCTTATCGAACCGCTGAACGAGCCATACGAGCAACTGTATGACGAACCCCTCGAATCGCAACTGACAATGCATAAATATTTTCCACTGTCGCTAAACCGCCGTATCCTGCGTCCCCGATATGTTGAATATCCACACCGGCCACTTTATTACGGATGGCAATTTGTTCAATCACTTCTCTTGAAGAACCTTCTTGGCTTGTTCCAATCGCAGAAAGCACAAGTGCATCATTGGCATGCGCCACCTTCACAATTTCCACAAGCTCTGCGTCGGTAAATCCTGGCACCGTTCCAACTGCTGGAACAAGAATCACATCCGCTCCTGCTTTAATAAAGCGTTTCGCGATGTCCACGTTCATCACAGGTTCCTTCGAGCCTGCTCCGTGCATCTTCCCAGCAATCACAAGCCCTGAATAGTGTTGTTTCACCATGGCGAGTGACGCTTCAATCGTTTCATTCGTTACCCCTGTCCCTGGATTTCCCGTTAAGCAGATAAAATCAAGCCCGAGTTCTTCCGCACGTTTCACTGTTTCCACCGTACATTGACGCCCTGGTGAGATTTCGATACGTGTTTCTAGCATTTCTGCATTCATGTCCACTGGCTCCAAGTTCGCCCCGATTGGCAACCCACTCAGTTCTTTCGCACGTTGGACTGGGTTTTCACTTTCTTCAGTACCGTAAATCAGTGGATCAATACAGTCAAATCCGTTCAAGAGCACCATGTCTCCGCCGAACGCCTTTGCGATTTCTGCGTTAGATAATTCATACAGAAACGTTGGTCGTGAGCATCCCGTTTCACAGCACACCGTTCTTCCTTCTGCGGCTTCAATCGCCTTTTTCAATTCTTTTCCGGTCATTTTTCTGAAATCACTGGCCGCACAATTTAACAATCGTTTACTCATTTCGTTTCCTCCTGTCCACGAACAAGCGCCACTACTTCTTTCAACAACGCTTCATCCGTCTGTTCGTAATCTCCATTTTCATGATAGGCATAGCTCAGCCCCTCTCCTGCAGTCGTCGGATCCGTCATCCACGTCTTAAACGTTCCATGGATTTGCGAAATCCCCGTCTCCTGCATTAAGTGTTGCACATTATCTTTGGTTGCACCTCCGCCACAAAGCAGTTCAATCTGACTTCCGTAGCGAGCTTGCAAGTCTTTTAAGAGCGGAATTCCTTTTTCAATGTGCGCCTGTTGTCCCCCTGTTAAAATGCGCGTGCATCCTAGCTTGATCAAGCCTTCGATGGCACTATCCACATCCGGCACAAGGTCAAACGCCTTATGGAACACACTCTCGGCATGATATTTCTGACACAACTCAATCATCTGCTTCGTACGGTTCCAGTCAATCGTCCGGTCTTCTAATAGAAACCCAAACGCTAACCCTTTCGCACCTGCTTCTAATAAGAGTTTGGCATCGATGAGCATGCTCTCAAATTCTTCCTTCGTGTAGCAAAATCCTGCGCCACGAGGACGAACCATACAGACAACAGGAAGGCTCACTCCAGAATCGAGCACTTTTTGCAAGGTGCCGATGCTTGGCGTCAATCCTCCTAAAAAAAGCGCGCTATTCAATTCAATGCGGTCAGCACCCGCACGCTCTGCAACGAGGCAGTCTGCGATGCTTCCAGCACATACTTCTACTGTCATAACGTCCCTTCTTTCATGCGCGACAATGCAAGTAGCGCTAGTCCGTAAATAATTGTATCTGTTTCTAAGTCTTTAATGCCAATCCATTCGTTTGGCAAATGCGCAATGTCTCTTTGCCCTGGGAAACTTGGCCCATACGCAATGATATTTGGAATGATTTTGGCATAAGTTCCACCCGTTGTCGTCACTGGAACGCTATCGCTCTGCGTGATATCCGTGTACACCTTTTGCAAGGCTTGCACATAGGCGGAATCCTTGTCATAAAGCACTGGGTCCCAATGCGAAATCACGTCTAGCACGCCACCTTCTGGTACATGCGCATTGATTTTCTCAACCAACTCGTCTTTTGTGCAACTTGCTGGGTAGCACATCGTCCATTCGACATAATGACGACCGTCTTCGAGTCCAAACGTTTCTCCTCGCAGTTGCATCATCCCGAAGTCACTATCTTCATAGGCGATGCCCAGCTCTTCTCCGCGATGGTTTGTATGGAGCAGTTTTTCGTTGGCAAATGTATACAATCCGGACACTTTATCTGAAGGGAGAGACAATCGAACTCTGAGACGACCGCGTTCTCCGTAGACGACTGGCCATTTACAGTCTGGCGTCCATCCGAATGTTGGTGGCACTTCTTTGGTTAAATAGTGCTTTACACATCCAAATCCTGTCTCTTCATTCGTCCCAAAAACAATCCGCACCGGTCGATCAAAGGTCACACCTCTTTCCTTCAACACGTATAGCGCATAAAGGTTCGATAGAATTGGCCCTTTGTTATCCAATGTCCCGCGTCCGTAGAGTCTTCCGTCACGAACGGTAAGGGCTAACGCTGGAGAAATCCATCCTTCTCCAAGCGGCATCACATCCACGTGACCAAAGATGCCATAGTACGCGCCATCTGGTCGGTCTTCTCCGTACTGCGCGTATCCAATCTTGTTATCGATATTCTTCGTTTGAAATCCAAGTTCACTGGCAATCGCAAGCACTTCGTCGAGCGCTTGTCTAGGTCCCTTTCCGAACGGAGCGCCTTCTTCTGCTTCTCCTCGAATACTTGGGATAGCGACCATCCGTCTAAGCCCTTCAAACAGTGCGGGTTGAATACCTCTCAACTCCGCAATCCATTCTTCTTGATTCATTCTTTGACCTCCAACGGCTTCATGCGCTCTTCTAAATACGCTTCAAGCCATTCCTTTGTCGCTAATTCATGTCTCATCGTGCCATCACTTTGCGGATGCACACGGAATACCGTTGGCGCTAGCGTACTTGTAGCAACGACAAATGAGAAGTTCTCGATATTAGAAGCTGCCCCAAAGTCTCCTTTGGCATTCATGGCCACTACAGAAATATCGCCTGCTTCACCACGCGTTCTCTTCAATCGTTCTGCAAGCTCACTCACGGCTTTCTCACACGCCTTTTGTGGACTGAGGCCTTCTTTCATCAGACGAACGATTTCATATGAAATTACGCCCTTCATCAAATCCTCGCCTAGACCTGTTGCTGTGGCGCCACCAATCGTGCTGTCGACATATAATCCAGATCCGATAAATGGAGAGTCCCCAACACGCCCTGGTTTCTTCATAAATAGTCCGCTCGTTGATGTTCCTGCGACCATATCTCCTGCTACGTCCAATCCCACCATTCCGACCGTATCATGTCCGGCATACGGTGTGAGCTGTTCGCGTTCGATGTCTTTTAATCGGTTATGGAAATGAATCTTCGCACGGTCCGTCAGCATGTCTTTTTCTTCAAAATGATGAGCCTTCGCAAAAGCTGCTGCTCCTTCTCCAACCAGCACATTATTCACCTTATAAGCACTCAAGGCACGCGCCACCGAGATTGGATTGGCGAACTGTTTTAAGGCACAGACCGCACCGAAATCAAACGTCGATCCATCTAAATAAGCGGCATCCAACTCCACTTCCATCTCTTCATTTGGAAGTCCGCCATATCCAACAGATTTAAAGTAAGGGAAGTCCTCCACTTCTTTAATCGCGCCTTCAATGGCGTCTCCTGCAGTCCCGCCCGCTTCTAAATTCGGGGTCACCTTCTGGATTCCTTCGAGCGCCATTCTCCATGTCGCAATCATACCCCACATTCTCTGTCACCTCTTTTACTGAAATCGTTGTTCACTTTCGTCTTTTTTTCCGCTAATAATTGCTACGGCTCCGCCTAATGCTTCGCGTAAGCCCACGCCGCCTTTTTTCGGCATTTCTAGCATGACGACTTTATCTTTATAGGCTGCAATCGTTTCTTCATTCTCTTTCGAACAAATCACATACGGCTTACAGTCGGTTTGCTCTTGAATGGCTAACGCAATTTCTGCCGCCATTTGCGCATAGGTTCCGTAGTTAAAACATGGCCCTGCAAACAGCACTTCTGCTTTCGTTTTTAAAATCAGATTTTTGATTTTATGAATCACTTCTTCTTTATGCGCTTGGAAATAATCTGGACCACAATAAATCGTCGCAAGCGCTGTGAGTCCTGCTTTTTCGAAGTCTTCTTTGAACATTAAATAAGAACCAACCCCACCTTTTTCAAGGCCTAATTCTGTATCGCCACGTTCCTTTCCGCCGTATCCTGCTTGAACTTGGTCGAATAATAATAGTGTTCTCATCTGTTCACCCCTTTCTATGTAAAAAGGTGGCATCCGTTTTCGCATGCCACCCAATGATATGAAATCTTGTGACTTATGCTTTTGTAATTTTATAAATCATCAAATGATAAGTCGTTTAAGTCAACATCGTCTAATTCATCACCTGTTAACATGCTAGAGCCTGCTTCTTCTTTCAAGTATTGGTTATCCAACGCTTTGAAGAATGGGAAGTAGATCAAGCAGCCTAAGATAATCAAGAAGATTTGGAAGAATCCGGCTACGATACTACCTGTTGATAACCATCCAGAGAAGAAGAATGGCGTTGTCCATGGGAGAGATGCCCCTGTTGTATAAGGGATAATTCCGACCATTGTAGCGATTGTTGCTAAGATTGTATTTACAAGTGGTGTTAATAAGAATGGAATCGCGATAATTGGGTTTAATACTACTGGTAACCCGAATGTAACCATTTCGTTGATACCGAAAATACCAGGGATTAAAGCCAATCGACCGAGTTTCTTCATTCGTTCTGATTTTGCAAGGAAGACCATTAAGAATACAAGAGATAATGTACTACCTCCACCACCAAAGTTACCGAAGAAGTCTCCGAAAGGTCCAGTGAAGATGTTTGGTAATGGTTGACCTGCTTTAAATGCTTCTAAGTTTTGGTTTGTTAATACTAGGTGAATTGGGTTAAATACTGTATTTGTTACAGCTGGACCATTAATTCCGAAGAACCAGAATAGAGTTGATAGGAATTGATAGATTGGTTCGAAGAATACTGTTTGACCGAATCCTTCTAACGGAGCTTGTAACACTTTATAAATAAATGTTTGTGCGTATTGATATTCTGTTAATGAGAAGATGAGATAGATTGCAAAAGCAAAGAACATCGCAAACGCACTAGGAATTAAGGCTGCAAATGAATGGTAAACTGCTGGTGGCACTGCATCAGGCAATTTGATAACCCATCCTTTTTTCTGAATCGTTACGAAGATTTTCACTGACACAATCGCAGTAATCATCGCTAAGAACACCCCTGCAGAACCAAGGTTTGAGAATGCAAATCCACTAAACGCTTTACCTGCTTCATTCACAAATTTTGGGTGCACTTTTGGAGTCATGATAAGGTAGCAGACAAGTGATAATACTCCCCCTGCAATGGCATCACTTTCTAATTGTTTAGCATATGAATACCCAATACCAACGGCTCCTAAAACCGCTAAAATACTAAATGTAGAGTCAATCACGGCATCCATTGAGTTTTCCCAACCCTTGCCGAAGAATTGCGCCATAAAATCGCTATACCCTGGCACTGGGAAGTTCGCAATAACAAGGAAAATGGACGCTACGATAATTAATGGTGTACCGACTAAGAACCCGTCACGAATCGCAATCAGCACCTTATTCGTGCTGAGACGTTCTGCCACGCGGCCCATCGTGCTTTCTAAACCTGCAAACATTGTACTAACCTCCTATTGTTCTTTTTTAGATTTTAATAATTGAATGGCACGTTTCAAGATACGTTCGCCATCTGCATTTCCGTAGTCTTCAAGATTGATGACATCGACAGGAACTCCAAGTGGATCATATTTTTCGTGAACCGCATTGAATTTGAATTTCACTTGAGGTCCTAACAAGATTACGTCTGGATGGTATTGCTCGTAAATCGCATCGATATTGCGGTCTGGAAACGCTTTAATTTCTAGCGGCAAATTATGCTTATCTGCCACGTCTTGCATTCTGCTGGCCACTAGACTGGTTGACATCCCCGCACTACAAAATAGATAAATTCTTTTCATTTTCTTTTCCTCCTTCCGTTTCTATTTAATACTTTCAATCCGTTCATAAAGGGCGATAATTTCTTCTGCTGTGATTTTAAGAAATTCCGCATTCATCAATTGGTCTTCCGCATGCACGAGTAAGAGCGATAATTGCACCGGCTCACCGGATGTTTCTTGTTGTAATAACCCGAAGTGTGCTTCATGACCTTCTGCATGATATTTATCTCCTTCTTCAATGCATCGACGCGCTTCTTCAAAATGACCTAGCCGCGCTTCTTGCACCGCCTCCATAAAACAGGATTTTGCTGCCCCTAATGCGCTAATCATCTTAAAACACACTAGCTCAATGCCTTCCATACTATTTCCTCCTTCCTTATCGAATCGCCTGAATAAACGACTCTACATTTTTTGCTTCTAATAAACACATCATTTTGTCCGGGGAGTCTAATTGCTTCCCGAGCCATCTTAAGAAGAGTTGCATGAATTCCATATCCTCTTCCTTCAACGCGAGCAAGATGACCAGTTTCACTGGGAAATGATTCCACTGAATCGGCTCTCTTAATACCGCGATTGAAATCATCGACCGGTTGCTAGATGGATGCAACGGATGCGGAATCGCAATCGAATAATCGAAGTCCGTCGAAGAGAGACTTTCGCGTTTCATGACCGAGTCTAAAAAGTCTTCTGTCACAATGCCCGCTTCTTCTAAGCGGGAACCCATTTGCATTAGGATTTCTTCTCGGCTAGTAGCCTCTACGTCTGCATAGAAGAAATCTTCATCCATTAACTGACCAATTTGCGTACGAATCGTTTCACTCATCTTCTGCGTTTCTAACGTATTCATCACTCGAATCAGTTGAATCTCGTCTTGCGTATTAAAAAATAGTCCTAATCGAACGATCGGAATCGTAACTGGTGGTTCCTTTTGCTCGAAGGTGATGAGTAAATCGGCCTCGTAAAACTCCGTCACACCTGTAGTGAATGTCGCTTCCTCTGCTACAAAATCCAAGCGATGTTGGAACTGCTCTTTCAATCGTTCCACACTTCCAGCAATCAATGGATATTGCGTATTGGCGATAAGGACCGCGCTTAGTTTCGCGTTTGTCGCTCCTTGCATATACGCTGCTCCAATATGCAGTGCCAAAAATCCAATTTCCTCTTCGGTAATTTGGCATTGCAGCTCGTTCATCAAATACTGACTCACGGAAACGGCCGTATCAAACACTAGCGGATATTGTCGTTTAAAGGTTTGCACATAATGATTAGGTAGGCTTAAGTTCATCTGCACTCGTTCGAGTAAGCCTTGCAAGTGCAACTGGAATCGCACCTTGAATTCCTTTTGATTCACAAACGAGATGCCCATCCACTGGAAGAGTCGTTCATCAATCGAGTTGGTTAGTTCTTCTAGTCGGATCGTTTTTCCTTTGAAATGAACTTCTGATTGAAAGGCATTTGAATTATGATACGCCTTTAAGAGTTTTGCATAGGAAAGAATTTCTCCTTCCGGAATCTCTTTATCGCCTAGAATTTCTTTAAAAATCGAACGAACAATCGCAGCTTCAACCTCTAAATCAAGCCCTTCTCCACTACTTTCTTGTACCGTTTGTCCTAGTTTTACTCGTTGCAACACCAGGCCTAAATGTAACAATAGAAACGGCATGAGCGTTTTACGAATCGAATAGCGATATTCTTTTAATTTCGCCCAAATAATCGCCTCTAATTGCTCCATATCCAACTCCGGATACACATTCATGAGCTCTGAGCTATTCAAGAAGTCTTCGTTTAATTCTTTTTTCAGTAGTTCCCTGTATAATTTTCGCTTGCTGGCTTCTGGCCCTTCTAATACAAGCGCCCCATTCTTCGTCACGAGTTCCAGACCGTCGTATTCTTCCAGTTGTTGTTGGACACGAATGCGGTCTATATCAAACGTTTTAGCGCTTACAAAACATTTTTTGCAAAAAGCTTCGATAGAAACGCCCTCCCCATTGAACAAGAGTTGCTTCAGCAAGTTGGCGCTTCTTTCTGCACTATCTTGTGGCGCTCTTAGTAATCCTTCTGGATCTGCATATCGATTTTGTTGGAAAGCTACGAGGTGATATCCTTTTTGGCGATCCGCTTGAATGATATGCGGCATTTCTCGGTTGATTTGTTCGATATCGGAACGCACTGTTCTTGCACTGACGCCGAGGCAGGAAGCTAATTCGCGTCCTTTGATCCATTCTTGGCGTGCAAGTAAGTGCAATAGTTGTTGGTGTCGTTGTTTCATTAAAAATCCCTCCACCTTAATTTGACTATAGCAGATTCTTTGATTCCATTATACCTAAAATCTTTTCCTATTGTTAGGCAATTTTTAGTACCTTTTTGAAACATTTCGTAATTTTTCTTGCTTTTTGACCGATTTTGGATGATTGGTGTGCTAAGAAAGAAAAAGATGTCTCTTCGATTGAAAAGTTTCTAATAGTAGCTGTAATAGGGCACCGGCTTGAGCCGAAGTCTCAAGCTCTTTCAAGATTCAAACGACCTCTAGAAAATGATTTTTCAAGAGGTCGTAATTCACTTTGAATGCTATTCCCTATTACTGCTACTATGGAACTTTTCAAATCTTTCGAGACATCTTTTTCAACTGCTCTATCAAAATTCAGTCAACAAGAAAATTACAAATAATTTCAGTCGGCGGGACCGGAACAACATGGTTCGGTGCTGCGACGGGTGGAAAGAACTTAGGCTTGTGCAGAAAAGTTGGGCAACAAAAAAGGCACCGGAATCGGTGCCTGTAGGACTGGGGTAGCTGGATTCGAACCAACGAATGACGGAGTCAAAGTCCGTTGCCTTACCGCTTGGCTATACCCCAATGGTGGAGGGGGGCAGATTCGAACTGCCGAACCCGAAGGAGCGGATTTACAGTCCGCCGCGTTTAGCCACTTCGCTACCCCTCCAGCAAATATTAAAATTTCGTACTCAGATATCTTACAATAGTTTGAAATAGAATGCAAGGATTTTACCGTAAAAACATAAAGAATCTAGTCCACTTTTGGCTAGATTCTTTATGGGTTATTTTAGTTTAGAGGTGACTTTCTTCTTCGAGAAGGTGCGCTCTTGTTTATTTCCTAATGCGTTCATACGAGCATCTAGGAGAATATGACGGCCCTCTACGTTTCGGGTGTAGATGATTTCGTATGAGCCGATGTATTTTTCGATGTTGGCAACAAAGGCGATGACGTCTTCTTTTCGCTTATCGAACATACTTGGAACGGCGAAATACTTCGTTTGGTCATTGACCCACGTCGTAGCCCTTAGAATATAGCGCTGGTTCTCGATTGGAGCAAAGAATTCCGATAGCGCCTGTGCAAAAATTTCTTTTTCGCGCAAGGTTCCACCCTTTAGATAAGTGGCGGTATGAATCGAATTCTTATCCCCACGAACGACTCTGGCCTTGCAGTTTTGGGTCTGCAAATGTCCGGACGCTAGCAAGGCTTTTCGGACGGCTTCGGCAAAAAGTTCAAGGCGTTTATACGGGCTCTTGTATAGGAAATATCTCAACCAGACGATATTTAATACGATCATCGATAGAATTCCCACTGGATATAAGAGTTGGGACGGTCCGTTCGCAAAATCTAGAATAAGGTAAACAATCAGTTCCGTCAGTGCGATTGCTTGCGCATAGGTTAAAATTTTTCGTGCGTCTGTCAGCAGAACGGTTGGCAAGAACGTCTTGTCCACTCCCACTTCATTGGAAACTTCCATGTCTTCTAGAAGCGGAAGGGATTCGTTCCAGCGTTCCCTTAACTCTTCGCGGTTACGCGAGCGTTCGATAGTTTCTTGGTTCAGTTTTGTTAAATCCTTCTTCGTAAACTTGATTGTTCCAAGGTCTAGTCGATCCACGCCTGATTCAATTGTATTTTCATTATAGTGTAGTCCTAAGAACTGCTTCATGCGGCGTTGTAATAATTCCATATCCGGACTATCGATTCCCACAGCAACCTCTTCGTCTTCTTTCTTCTTGAAGAGTTTTTTCTCCGCAAGATTAATCGACACCAGATGCCAAACGCTACTTGTCTTCTCTGGATTTTCTGGCCAAATACGAATCGCGCGTCCTCGCATCTGATTGCTGAGCATAAAGCTACCGACAAAGCTAGCGAGAATCAATGAGTTCACGCATGGCGCATCCCATCCCTCTCCTAGGAGTGATTTTGTCCCAATTACGACATGGATTTGCCCTTCTTGGAAAAGCTGCGTTACGGCGCTTACTAAATCATGTTGCGACCCTACTAAACGGACCTTTACATAATCCTTCTCGTCTAGTTGTCCGACTGGCTGGAAGGTAATCTTATCGGGGCCAAAAATAGCCTCTAGACGCGGTTTTACGGTTGTTGGAATAATCACGAGACTTCCCGTTAAAACGACCACAGGAACGTTTAATTGGTGCTCCACAAGCTCTCTACGTAGAACTTCAAAGTAAGGCAATACGCCCAATTGGCTATATTGGACTTCTGGATTTCCTAAGTGCGTCTCAAAGTCTTTTCGAATGAAGTCGGTTAGAATCAACTGTCTCAAGTCGTTGCCTAAGGTTTCATATTCAGCCTTAAAGATTTCTCGGACGGCGTTTAATTTTCCAAGCGATTGATTTAATAGCTGGTCGAGTTGTTTATTGCGAAGCAGCTGTACCTGTTTACGGTCAATTAATCCGAGCGATTTCAACTCATGCTTCAATTCTTTACTGTCTTCTTCGGATAAATCATACCAATGCGGCACGTCGAATAACATTCCTTGTAAGAGGATTTCAAACCACGCCAAATCAAACGCTGGAAGGAGGCTCGCCCCCAGTAATTGTTGGAAATGTTTCGGGAACTCGATTCCTTTATGTCGTAGGAAAATCAGTGTTGCCGAGAGATACTTCGGCTCATTTAAGAGTTCATCTTCCGAGATGGTTCCATCGAGCGCACGGCTAGTTCTCACTGCCTCGCAAAACATCGAATCAGAGGATAGATTTTTCAAGAATGCCCTCTTCTGCGTAGAAAACTGATCGAGTTGTTTCTCTTCTTCCTTCGTTGGGAAAGAGAAATACACATAGTCCTGGTGCGGACACAAACTGCCCTCTTTAACGAGTTCTGGGACGGTAATTTCTTCATCAATTTCCCCACACATGGCCACATAACGTTCCCACAGTGCAGGTTCTCCTTCATATGGCGGTGTTGCCGTTAGCGAAATCACATTTATATCCGCAAAGGATTTACGGAAGGTTTCTAGACTCTTCCACCATTCATTTCGCAAGTGATGACACTCATCGAGGCATAATGTTCCAAGAGACGCATTCTTGAAGAGTGCAATGATATCCACGTCTTTAAAATCAAAGTGCTCGTTTTCGACGACATCATCCGTATCCTCAACTTCCGCGTCGCCTTCCAGACGATTGATGGCACTATGCAACGCTTGATACGTCGCAACGGTGATCGTCTTTGGCTGTTTCAAATTTTGCGAAATCATTTCATCGGCTAGACTCGCATCATCCAAAAACGCCTCACGAATACGGTCCACCCACTGCTGACGAATGGTTACAGTCGGCACTAAAATAAGCGCCGGCTTACTATTACGACGGATAAATTCAATTCCTAGCGTCGTTTTCCCAGAACCTGGAGCCGCCACCAAATGAATATGGCCATCCGCCATAATCGAATCGCTCTTTTCTAAAATGCGCTTTTGATACGCTCGCCACTCGCCTTTAAAAGATAAGTGTTCGAACATGTAACCCCTCCTTTGCTCATTCATTATACCATTAGATTTCTTCTTTTAATTCGATTTTGATAACACTGTCCACCTCATCTGGCAATGGATAGGTGTAAGCCCCAATTTCTCCATATTGTGCAAAACAAATGTCTTGAAAAGCTAAAGTAGTCCAACTGTTAGAAATTCTTACTTCGCTACCATCATGGACAAAACTCATACGTTCAATCTGCTCTTTATCGATCCCTGTTAACGCAATCGGACCAATAGGTTGTTCAAATACATGAGCATACAAAATTTTTCCATTCTTTATATAATAACCCCATTCCGGTTTTGGCAGATTCACTAATTCTCCTTCGTAGATAGATTCTCCATTGCTCTTCATCCAGCATCCTATTTCACGCAAAATATCGATACTCTCTTGAGAAAAGCTTCCCTTTGCATTTGGTCCCACATTTAAAATCATATTTCCGCCCTTACTGACACATTCGACCAATTTTCGAATAAGAACTTTAGAACTTTTAAACTGTTTGTCAGAAGGATTATACGCCCAGTGATTATTCATCGTAAGACACAATTCCCAAGGTAATAACTCTCCCTTATAATTCCGAATCCCTTCATGGGGTAAAATTTGTTCAGGACTAACAAAGTCTCCAGAATAAGAATGAATCTCTTCTGTTGCAATACTTCCAAACCCTTCCCCGGAAGTCTCTAAGCGGTTGTCAACAACCACATCAGGTTGATGTTTTCTCACAAGTTCTATTAAATCGCTTGCCTTCCATTTCTCACCAAACATTTCTCCGTAGGAAAAGTCAAACCAGAGAATATCGAGTTTCCCATACTTTGTTACAATTTCCTCCACTTGGTGATGCATAAACTCCAAATAGCGGTTAAAATCAATTTGTTCATCCTTATAAGCGATATTTCCTCTCATAGGATGATGTCGATCGGAGTACTTCGGATAATCTGGATGATACCAGTCCAGCAGACTAAAATATAATCCGACTCGAAGCCCTTCAGCCCTTACTGCATCTACAAATTCTCGAACTAAATCCCTTCCAAAGGGTGTATTGGTAATTTTATAATCTGTATACTCGGAATCAAATAAACAAAATCCGTCGTGATGTTTAGCCGTCAATACGACATACTTCATTCCCGCTTCTTTAGCAGCCTTTGCCCATACTTTGGCATCGAATTCACTTGGATTAAATGCGTCAAAATAGGGTTGATAGTCTTCAATTGTCATTTTTTCATTACTGCGAATCCATTCTCCCCTTCCAGGAATCGCATAAAGACCAAAATGAATAAACATCCCAAATCGAGCTTGTCTAAACCATTCCGTCCTTTGTAAAATGATTTCTAAGGAATTCTCCATTCCCCTCCACTCCTTTACATCAATACATTCAACTAATGTTATTCTAGCACTCTTCTCTTTTCAATTACACCTTTTTCTTGAAAGAACAGGATTGCCTCTTAATATAATCACAATACAAAAAATCTCTTAGATAGGATTACCTTCTCACAAGGATTTACTGTAATCCAGAGATATCTAAGAGATTTGTTCTATTAATGATTCATTCTTTTTTTCTGATAGTCCTTTGAGACCTTCATCAAAGTCTCGTAAGCTTCTGCCAACTCTTCTTTTAAAGTGGCATCTTTCAAGTACGACTGCACCTTGGCAATCACTTCTTTTTCGCGACTGGCATCTAAAATCGCGATACCATTTTCTTTTTTAATACGAGCGACATCAACAACGACTTGCATGCGGCGTTCAAAGAGCGCTACAATCTCGCGGTCGATGGCATCAATTTCTGCGCGTTGTTTTTCTAACACTCGATTCCCTCCTACTGTTAAATTCCAAAGAAGACGCCTAATGGGTAGCCTACAATAATCGCACTAGCAGCGCTAAGTAGGAATAGGCCTCCTCCGTATACAAAGGCATCTTTTGCATTCGTCCAACCAGAACCGACCGAAATCGCTACATATGGCATGCTTGGTGGTGTCATGAACGCAAGACTCGCCATGAATCCAATTAAGCAGGCAATGGTTCCCGCTTGGACGTCGACTGAGCCTGTTGCATAGACGGTCGTTAATACGGTTGTGACTACTGATACGGTTACTAAGTTTGAAGAGACATTCGTTTGTAATCCTGCCCAGAGGACGAAAATGATCACGACTAAAATTGGGGCAAGTGTCGCAAATACCGGTACGAGCGAACTTTCAAGAAGTCCAATCACTCCTAATTCCGGTTTTGTGACAAGAGTTCCCATGCTTAAAGTGGCGCCTACCAAGAACATACTTGGCCAGTACACGCCCTTTTGAAGTCCTTCTTGAATCGATAAGAGTGGTTTCCCGTCAAAGGAAAGAATCGCCATCACGATGACTCCAATCATCGGTGGAAATGCCATCCCTGCTGTTTTTAGGAAGGCTGCGACGTCTGGTAAGAATCCTCCGACAAGTTCTGGTAACACCCATAATAAGACGACTCCCATGAAGATGAATACTGTCGCCGTTTCGCGTTTTGATTTGGCAGGAAGTGCCTCAAGCGATTCGAGTGGTTTCATTTCCACGTTTGATAAATCCACTCTCCAAACCGTTCGAAGAACAACCCACATCGCGATAAAGAGCACGAGTCCGGCTGGAATTCCAATCATCATATATTGCGCGTTGGAGATCGCAATTCCTGTCGCATTCTTGTAAAGCGCCATAGCCGTCACAGAGAAAACGTGGTTGATTGGTGTCATCGCTGTACCAATCGCCACCGTGGCAAAAAGTACGATTAGAAGCACCGAAGCCTGTCTGTCTCCTTTTTTCAAACCGAGAACGGCCATGATTTCCTCATAAATCGGGAAGACGATCATAAAGAGAATCGTCGGCGAAATAAAGAGGCTGATAGCAAGAACGCTGGCGTAAAAAGCCCCGATAAAATGCCATGGAGACTTCCCTGCAAACGAGCTGCCGAGTGCACGCGCGACGAAACGTCTAAGTGCAGGCGTTTGTTCCAAAGCGTAAGTCATTAAGAATGTAAATAATAGGAAGACAAAGGTTGTATTCCCAAACGACAGGCTAAAAATCTGTCCATAGTTGACGCCTGGAAGCATCCCGATTCCTAACATCACATAGCAGAGAACACTCGGCCAGTCTGTTGCGACAAAGAGCCAAAGTAGAAGGCTGCTAAAGAAGATGGATAGAATAGAGACGGTCGGTGCCGCTAGTCCAAAGAATGTTCCTTGTGTAATGGTTAAATAACCGCTCGTTCCCATGAGAACAGCGCTGAGTGCAACGATGAACTGTTGCAACTTGGTCCATGTTTTTCCTTTCATTGGTTCACCTCATTCTTATCTATCCTACCTCATTTTTTAGCAGATTGCTATTGGAAATAAAGAGTTTCTGCAAATTTATAAGCAGTTTTCTACTATTATATAGAAGAAATTTTCCTCAAAACAAAAAGCCGGGCACGAAGCCCGACTCTGGATTAATGTTCTAATTTTAAGGTTTGCGCTAAACGTTTGTACATTAACATCGCAAGTACGCTATTTAGGCCGAACTTCACGATATTAAATGGAAGTAATGCGAATGCCATTAATGATCCTAAGTCTGTTACCAATGGGTTTAATGCATGTGCTGCGGCAACGATTTTTTCCATTGGGAAGTTCATCGCTGTTGCATAAAGTGGGAACATCACGAAGTAGTTCGCTGTCAGTAACACCACTGTCGCTGAAATCGTACCGATGACTAAGCTGATTACCGCTGATTTGAAATTACGGCGACGTTGATAGTAAAGCACTGCTGGTAACATAAAGCTTAAGCTACCGATTAAGTTTACTGTTTCTCCGATTCCAAAAGTCATTGACCCGTTATAGAAGAAGTTTAACAACACTTTGATGAGCGCAATCAAGCTTCCGTGCAATGGTCCAAGAAGATATCCACCCAGTAATACTGGTAAATCCGAGAAGTCGAGCTTCACGAATGTTGGGATAAACGGTACGTTGAACGATAATAGCATTAATACGGTACTAATCGCACCAAAGACTCCTACTAGAACAATTTTTTTAGCCGATGTTCTGTTCGACTTTTTTACATTTGTACTCATGGTACGTCCTCCTTCATAGGGCGAAGGAAATTGCACTGTTTCTCAGTTTCAAAGAAAAAAGCAGCATTGAAATGGACCTTTCAATACTGCTCATCAAATAGACTTGTTGAAATAGTGCCATTTTCTCACATCTAGACTATACTATCGGTTCTGGAATTGCACCAGATCATGCCAATCGGCTCGTGGACTATACCACCGGTCAGGAATTTCACCTTGCCCCGAAAATGTTATTTATGTTTGTATTGTAGCACCTCACCGCCACTTAGGCAATCTCTCTGCCTCAAAAAGGTGATTTTATGCTGTTTCTCCACTAAAAAAACTTGGATGACGTTTATCATCATCCAAGTCCTGCTATTTGATTGATAAAATTATTTCTTTTCTTCTTTTTGCTCAACAAATCCTTTGCTTTCAAGGCTTTCTTTGGATGCTGAAAAACTTATTTTATCGTCTTTTTTTATAAGCGCCACATCCATTGTTCTATATAACTCTGGTGCTTTTGCACGACTTTCTGAGTCATCCAATTTGAACTTTTTCATGTCCACTTCAATCGTGAAATTTAATTCTTTTTCACTGTCTGATGTAGTGACTTTGATGCCTTCGATATCTTTCATTTCATTCACGAGTTCATCTCGAATTCTACGTGTTATTGTATCGTATTCTGGAATATTGGCTAGTTTCATTACTGACTTCGTTGTTAGAGATAAAACTGTGTCATTTCCTTTGTCATATACATATGTAAAAGTGACCTCCGCATTTGCCGTTTGAAAAACAAATGATGCTTTACTTTCTGAACGGCATCCTAGTAATACAAATAATGCTCCTAATAGTACAATCGATAACTTCAATATTTTCTTCATGACAGCACTCCCTTTATTTCACTTCTTTAAACTCGTATTCTAAAATAGCCTCTTTAGATAATTGGTAGCTAACCATATTATCCTTTCTTTTCAAAGCTGCATTAACGGTGTTATAGAGTGTTGGCGCCTTCTTGCGGCTTGCTGCATCATCGAACTTAAATTTATTAACGTCGACTTCAATCGTTAGCGTAATGTAGTTAATATCGTCCTTCTTAGTGTATGTAACACCTTCAATTCCTTCCATCTCCGATACAATCTCGTCTCGCTGACTACGAACGGCTTCTGTGTACCGTTCATCTTTGGTGATATCGTAAATGATTTCCATAGTTAGTTTAGAAACTGAATCTTTCTCTTTATCATATACATAGGTTAATTTCGTCTTACTAGCAATCTCCTGTAAAACAAATTCACTTTTTGTTTCTTGGCTACATCCTAGTAAAACAAATAACGCTCCCCATAATAGGGGACTGACCCCAAAAAGTGAGAATTTAATAAAAACACCCTAGGGCTACCGT